>JAFAVP010000261.1 GCA_019242395.1 Alphaproteobacteria bacterium
GTTCCGGCCAGAAGGGCGATCCCCGCGAGGCTGCTAAGGCCGAGAAGAAAGCTGCCAAGCGCGAGAACAAAACTGCCGGCACACAGGTGGCAGTAGGAGAAACCGCGCACGATCCAAGTTACGTCCCCCGCTTCAAGCAGCGGTACAACGAGGTTATCCGGCCCTCGCTGATGAAGGAGTTCGGATACAAGAACATGATGCAGGTGCCGAAGATCAACAAGATTGTCTTGAATATCGGTGCCGGCGAAGCGGCCTCGGACAGCAAGAAGATTCAACAGGCGCAAAATGATTTGACTGCCATTGCCGGACAAAAGGCGGTGGTCACGCGTGCGAAGAAGGCCATCGCGACCTTCAAAATCCGCAAGGACCTGCCGATCGGCGTGAAAGTTACGCTGCGTAAGGACCGCATGTATGAATTCCTGGACCGGCTGGTCACGACGGCAATGCCCCGCATTCGTGATTTCCGCGGCTTGAACGGCAAGAGCTTCGATGGACGTGGCAACTACGCCTTGGGCCTGAAGGAGCACATGGTGTTCGTCGAAATCGATTACGACAAGACAGAAACCGTGTGGGGCATGGACATCATCATCAATACCTCTGCGAAGACCGATAACGAAGCGAAGGCGCTTCTCAAGGGCTTCCAGTTCCCCTTCATGAATTAACGGGCGAAAGCGCATGGCGAAGACAAGTCAGATCAACCGCAACGAAAAACGCGAGAAGATGGTGGCGCAGTACGCTGCCCGGCGAAAAGCTCTGAAGGCGGCTACCGAGGACATGTCGCTGCCGCCGGAAGAGCGTTTCGCCGCTCATCTCAAGCTCGCGAAGCTGCCGCGCAATTCCTCAAAAACGCGGATCCATCACCGTTGCGAGCTGACGGGCCGCTCGCGCGGTTACTACCGCAAAACCAAACTGTCGCGCATCATGCTGCGGGACCTCGGCAATTGGGGTCAGGTGCCAGGCATGACGAAGGCCAGCTGGTAAGGGACAAGGATATGGCGATCACGGATCCAATCGGAGATCTTCTGGCGCGCATCCGCAATGGCCAGTTGCGGGGTACCTCCAAAGTAAAGAGTCCTGCATCGAAGCTGCGGGCTAGGGTGCTGGACGTTCTGCAGGCGGAAGGGTTCATCCGCGGGTACGCTGAAGTTGAATTTCGCGGCGGCCTAAAAGAGCTCGAGATAGAGCTGAAATACCATGATGGCAGGCCTGTTATACGCGAGCTCAAACGGGTTTCCACGCCAGGGCGGCGGGTCTACGCCGGCGCCAAAGAACTCAGGCCGCACCGTCAGGGCTTGGGTGTTTCGATTGTCTCGACGCCGCAGGGCGTGATGACGGACTCGTCTGCGCGCGAACAGAACGTGGGTGGCGAAGTACTCTGCCGGGTCTTCTGAGGAGAAATGGATGTCACGTATCGGCAAGAAGCCGGTTCCACTGCCAAAGGGCGTCACCGCGAACGTCGATGGGAAGACGGTGCGGGTGAAAGGTCCCAAGGGCGAGCTGTCGCTCCGGCTGGTGGATGAAGTTGAAGCCAGCATTGGGGATGACGGCATCACCGTGAGTCCCCGTGAGGGCGCGGAACGCGGCCGGCAGATGTGGGGCCTGTCCCGAACGCTTGTGAACAACCTTGTTGTTGGCGTGACCCAGGGATTCAGCCAGCGGATGGAGATCAACGGCGTCGGTTATCGTGCGGCGGTCCAAGGCAAGAATCTGAACCTGCAGCTAGGCTTTAGTCACGATGTCAGCTATCCCATTCCTACGGGCATCAACATCGTGGCGGAGAAGCCGACGGCGCTCACGATTTCCGGGATCGACAAGCAATTGGTCGGGCAGGTGGCTGCCGAAATCCGCGGTTATCGCCCACCCGAGCCTTACAAGGGCAAGGGCGTGAAGTACGCGGAGGAACATATCCGCCGCAAAGAAGGCAAGAAGAAGTAGCCATGAGCAGCAAACTGTTCAACCGCCGAAGAAGCCGCACACGCCACCGGATTGCGCAAACCTCAGAGCGCCCGCGGCTGTCCATCTTCCGCTCCGGCAAGCATATCTATGCGCAGCTGATTGACGATCGCGCCGGCGCAACCTTGGCTGCCGCCTCCAGCAACGAGAGTGAGGGCAGGGCTGCGAAAACTTGGAACCTGGCGGCCGCGAGGTCAGTGGGGCAGAAAATCGCCGAACGCGCGATCTCGAAAGGCGTAAAGCAGGTTGTGTTTGATCGTGGCGGATACATCTATCATGGGCGCGTGAAGGCGCTGGCAGACGCGGCTCGCGAAGGCGGCCTCGAGTTTTGAAGGATTATTAAATGGCGCGCGAAGAAGGCAGGCGGCGGAGCAGAGAAAATCGCGAAGAGCGCGACAGCGAGTTCATCGACAAGCTCGTGCACATTAACCGCGTCGCCAAGGTCGTGAAGGGTGGACGCCGCTTCGGCTTTGCAGCCTTGGTGGTGGTTGGCGATCAGCGTGGCCGCGTTGGCTTCGGCCATGGAAAGGCACGCGAAGTGCCCGAGGCCATCCGCAAGGCAACGGACGAGGCCAAGAAAACGCTCGTGAGAGTGCCGCTAAAAGATGGCCGCACGCTGCATCATGAAGGACGTGGGCACCATGGCGCTGGTAAGGTGTTGGTGCGTCCCGCTCCTGCGGGAACCGGGATCATTGCAGGCGGCCCGATGCGTGCCGTGTTCGAGGCCCTGGGTGTGGGCGATGTGGTCGCAAAGTCACTCGGTACCTCAAATCCCTACAACATGGTGCGTGCAACCTTCGATGCATTGAAGTGGCAGCAGAGCCCCCGGATGGTGGCGCAGCGCCGGGGCCGCAGCGTCACCGAGATTATCGCGCGGCGCGAAGGCAATCAGGCTGAGCAGGCGACGGCGTAGGACCGAACGATGGTTAACAAAAAGACGGTCACCGTGCGGCAGATACGCAGCGCCAATCGTAGGCCAGAGGCCCAGGCTGCTACTTTGCGAGGTCTTGGTTTGGGCAGAATCCGCCGCACGCGGACGCTGGAGGACACTCCTGCCGTCCGGGGCATGATCCGCGCGGTGAAGCACCTGGTTGAGGTGGTTGAAGAAAGCAAGTGAGATGAAACTCAACGAAATCCGCAACAATCCGGGCGCGCACAAGCGCAAGCTGAAGGTCGGCCGTGGCTCCTCGTCAGGCCTGGGCAAAACCTCCGGCCGCGGCGTGAAGGGCGCCAAGGCTCGCACCGGTACCAAGGTATACGGCTTCGAAGGCGGCCAGATGCCCCTGCACATGCGCATGCCCAAGCGCGGGTTCAACAATATTTTTGCCACTGACTTCGCGGAAGTTAATCTCGGCCGGATCCAGAAGGCGATTGATGAGAAGAAGATCGACGGCGGAGCAAGGATTACGGAGGAGACGCTCAGGAGTGCCGGCCTGGTCAAGCGCAGCCGCGATGGGGTTCGCGTGCTTGGGGGTGGTGCGTTCACGGCCAAAGTAGAGATCGAGGTCGCCGGCGCCAGTGCCAGCGCGCGCGACGCGATCGAGAAGGCAGGCGGCAGCCTGACTGCGACCTTCAAGAAGCAGGTTCATATGAACCGCAAGGGAGAGCCGGGGAAGCGCGTGCAACGGCGCCAAAAGGCTGCCGAGAAGCGCAGCCAGCGAACAGGGAACGGCGCTGGCGCAACGGCCTAAACGGCTTATCTATCGCCCAGCGCTCCTCATATGGGTGATCCGCTGGAGCAGGAGTAAGACATGGCGTCGGCAGCCGAACAACTGGCCGCGAACTTCAATTTCAGCAACCTCGGCAAGGCCAAGGAGCTGCGCGACCGAATTCTTTTTACGGTGGTCGTGCTCATCATCGCGCGGCTTGGGACATACATCCCGATGCCTGGCATCGATCCCACAGAACTCGCGCGGCAATTAAGCCAGCAGAAGGGCGGCCTGCTCGATGTCTTTAATGTGCTGGCCGGTGGCGCCGTTCAACGCATGGCCATCTTTGCGCTTGGCATTATGCCATACATCTCCGCGTCCATCATCATGCAGTTGATGACCACCGTGTTTCCGGAGCTCGAGGCGCTGAAAAAGGAGGGCGACGCGGGCCGGAAGATTATGAACCAGTACACACGGTACGGGACAGTGGCATTGGCCGCCCTGCAGGCTTACGGCATCGCTATTGGGCTAGAGCATTGGGGGACAGTGGTTATCGATCCCGGCTGGTTTTTCCGAATCTCCACCGTCATCACCCTTACAGGTGGGACTATTCTGCTGATGTGGCTGGGCGAGCAGATCACCGCCCGCGGGGTGGGTAACGGCATCTCCCTCATCATCTTCATCGGGATTGTGGCACGTTTTCCTAGCTATATCGCGCAAGCGTTCGAGGCGGGCCGCACCGGCTCTATCCCACCATTGGTCCTCATTCTGGCCATCGTTGGAATTGTCGGACTGATCCTCGGAATCGTCTTCATGGAGCGGGCTCAACGGCGCCTCCTGGTGCAGTATCCCAAGCGTCAGGTGGGCCAGCGGATGTTTGGGGGCGAGTCATCGCACCTGCCGCTGAAGATCAACGTTTCAGGTGTTATTCCGCCGATTTTTGCATCTTCGATTCTGTTGATGCCTTCCACCGTTGCCCAGTTCAACTCACAGAACATTCCTGACTGGCTGGCCACGGTGGTGGCGTTTGTCAGCCATGGATCGCCGCTTTACCTGACCTTGTATGCGGCCATGATCATTTTCTTCGCGTTCTTCTATACCTCCATCATCTTCAACCCCGAAGAAACAGCGGAAAATCTGAAAAAGTATGGGGGGTTCATCCCTGGTATCCGGCCGGGCAAGAAGACTGCCGAGTATATCGACTTCGTGCTGACGCGGATCACAGTGGTGGGCGGCATTTATCTTGCCATCGTGTGCCTGATCCCCGAATACGTCATCTATCGCTACAGCTTGCCGTTCGCTCTGGGTGGCACGTCCATTCTCATTGTGGTCAGCGTGATGATGGATACGATCGCTCAGATTCAGAGTCACCTGATCGCGCAGCAGTATGAGGGGCTGATCAAAAGGGCGCGGCTTCGCGGGGCTCGCCGGTGAACTTGGTCCTGTTCGGCCCTCCTGGAGCAGGGAAGGGCACACAAGCAAAATTGCTGACGGAGGCCCGCCGCCTGCCGCAACTGTCTACCGGCGACATGCTGCGCGCAGCGATTGCGGCCGGAACCGAACTTGGCCGCAATGCCAGGGCCATCATGGATCGTGGCGACTTGGTTTCGGACGACATCGTCATCGGCATCATCGCCGAGCGGCTCCACGAGGCAGATTGCGCGGGCGGCGCGATTCTCGACGGTTTCCCGCGCACCATCGCGCAGGCGGAGGCGTTAGACCGGCTTCTGCTCAGCCGCGGTACCAAAATCGATTTTGCGATCGAGCTGAAGGTGAACGACGAAGCGCTGATCGAGCGCTCCGGAAACCGGGTTCGAGAGATGCTGGCTACTGGCCAGACCCCGCGAGCCGACGACACGCCTGAGACTCTCCGCAACCGGTTGGAAGTCTACTACAGAAACACAGCGCCATTGATTGCCTACTATCGCAATCAGGGAAAACTGAAGACGGTCGACGGGATGGCGCTCATCCCCGAGGTAGCTAAGTCCATTGCCGCTTTGCTGGACGGCAGTGCTTGAACTTATCCTTGCGAGAGCCGATCCTGTGAATGTCGGCAGATTCGTGAGTGATGCGTAATTTTTCGCTGTTCTGCTGGAATATTCACAGCTGCGTCGGGCGCGACGGCAAATGCGATCCCGACCGCGTCCGGCATGCGCTCGCGTCGGTCGATTTCGATGTTTATTGTCTCCAGGAAGTTGGTTGGCAGCTTCATCGCGGGACACGCCACTTCGATCAGTTCAAGCATCTTGCGGACGAAATCAAGGGCCACCAGTACCAAAGCCTTACCAAGACGCGTGGCGCGCAATTCGGCAATTTCATCATCTCGCGCTACCCGCTGGAAGCGACCCAAACTGTAAAGCTAGGCCGCCGGTGGGGGGTGCCGCGATGCCTGCAGATTGCCGACATGCTCCTGCCGAAGACGAGAATCACGGTGATGAACACGCATCTTGGGCTCGACCCCCTGGAGCGGCTTAATCAGATGAACCGCATCGCGCACTACGTCCTTGAACTGGGCCCCGAGCAGCCCCGCGTGTTATGCGGTGATTTCAATACGCTTCGCAACGGCGTGGCGATCAAAGATCTGGGCCGCCTCTTCGATTACCGCTCTTCGTCCCGCACCTTCCCGGCCCGCCGCCCGGCCCTGCAGCTTGACCGCATTTTCGCGGATGGCCTCGGCCCTTGCAGGGAAGAAGGAATTCTGCGGGACGATCGATTCCGCGAAGCTTCGGACCATCTGCCGGTATTCGCGCGATTTGAGATCGGCTAAGGAGCGGAAGGCAGGCGCTTGCGGGCAGTGAGCCGCTCTTTGCCGCGCGCCACCAGCACGAAAAACAGCGGCACGAAGAAGATCGCGAGCGCGGTTGCCGTGAACATCCCGCCCATCACTCCCGTCCCGATATCGTTCTGGCTCGCGGCGCCTGCTCCGTTCGCCACTGCAAGCGGCGCCACGCCCGCGATGAAGGCAATCGAAGTCATGAGGATCGGGCGTAAGCGCAAACGGGCGGCTTCCATAGCGGCATCGAACGCGCTTTCGCCGCGGCGCACGGCGAATTCTGCAAATTCTACGATGAGAATCGCATTCTTGGCGGCCAGGCCCATCGTGGCAAGCAGGCCCACCTGGAAGAATACGTCGTTGGTAAGCCCGCGCAGCAATGCCGCGGCCAGCACGCCGACGACGCCAAGTGGGATCACCAGCATCACCGCAAAGGGCACCGACCAGCTCTCGTAGAGTGCCGCCAGACAAAGGAATATGACGAGCAGCGATAGTCCATAAAGCAGCGGGGCCTGCGCACCGGAGAGCAGCTGCTGGTAAGAAAGGCCTGTCCATTCGAAGCCTGCGCCGCGAGGCAATTTGGCGATCAGATTTTGCATCTCCGCCATGGCGGTGCCGGAACTTTGGCCGGGGGCGGCGCCGCCCTGGATTTCGAGCGCTGGGAATCCGTTGTACCTCTGGAGCGTAGACGGGCCGGTTTGCCAAGATGTGGTCGCAAACGAGGAGAAGGGCACCATGTTGTTCGTGGCATTGCGGACGGACCATTTGTCAAGGTCCGAAGGCACCATGCGGTAGGGCGTGTCGCCTTCCATGTAGACACGCTTGACCCGGTTGCGATCGATGAAATCGTTCACGAAGACGCCGGCCCATGCGGAGCTCAGCGTGTCGTTCACATCTCCCAGATTGAGCCCCAGAGCCGTGGCCTTGTTTTGGTCCACGTCCACATGCAGTTGCGGCGTGTCCGCAAGCCCATTGGGGCGCACTGCTGACAATTTCGGGTTCCGCGCGGCCATTGCAAGCAACTGATTTTGCGCGGCCACCAAGCCTTGATGACCCAAATTGCCACGATCCTCCAATTCGAGATCGAAGCCGCCTGATTGGCCGAGACCAGGGACAGACGGCGGAACGAGCGCGAAGATCTGTGCATCGCGAACTTTCGAAAGCGCCATCATCGCCCGCTGAACCACAGCGGCGGCGCGGTTTTGTGCCCCCTTGCGCTGACTCCAGTCTTTCAGGTGGATGAACCCCAGGCCTACATTCTGCCCCGAACCGGCGAAGCTGAAGCCGGTGACGGCAAACATGTTGTCCACATCAGCCTTTTCATCGACCAAAAAATGGTGTTCCACCTGCTTGGCGACGGCCAGCGTGCGCGATTGTTGCGCCCCCACTGGCAGCGTGAACTGCACAAGCATGAAACCCTGGTCTTCTTCGGGCAGAAAGCTCGTGGGAAGGACAAAAAACAGCACTACCAGAAGCACAACCGCGGCCGAATAGACCACGAGCGGGACGGCGGGACGGGCGATAACTCTCCTCAGAATGCCGCGGTACCTCTCGACCCCTCGCGAGAAGTTGCGATTGAACCAGTTGGCGAACCGGCCGTGCGCATGCGTGTCACCCTTCGCAACCGGTGTGAGCAGCGTGGCGCATAGGGTTGGCGTCAGGATCAGCGCAAGCGTGACGGAGAGCACCATCGCCGCAACGATGGTGATTGAGAACTGCCGATAAATCACCCCTGTGGACCCGCCGAAGAACGCCATCGGCAGGAACACGGCCGACAAGACCAAAGCAATCGCGATTAAGGCACCGGTGATCTCTTCCATTGACTTGCGGGTCGCCTCGCGCGGGCTGAGGCCCTCTTCGCTCATGATGCGTTCGACGTTCTCGATAACGACGATGGCGTCGTCCACCAAAAGGCCGATCGCCAAAACCAAGGCGAAGAGCGTGAGGACATTGATCGAATATCCAGCCGCAGCCAGCACGCCGAAGGTACCAAGCAGCACGACGGGGATCGTAATCGCCGGGATCAGCGTTGCCCGCCAATTCTGCAGGAAAATAAACATGACGATGACCACCAGTACGATCGCTTCGATCAAGGTCACAATTACCTGCTGAATCGAAATGCGAATGAAGCTGGTGGTATCGACGGGGAAGGAAACCTCAATCCCAGGCGGCAGCGCGCTCCTCAGTTGCTCAACGCGCGCTTTTACGGCGTTCGCGGTTGTAAGAGCGTTGGCACCGGGTGCAAGCTGGATAGCGAGGCCGGAGGCCGTCTTGCCTCCAAAACGGCTGAGGGTGCCGTAATCTTCGGCACCCAGCTCAACGCGGGCCACATCGCTCAAACGTACGGTGGCGCCACTTGGGTCCGTGCGAAGGATGATGCCTCGGAACTGCTCCGGGGTTTGCAAACGGGACAGCGCGGTGACCGTAGCGTCGAGTTCCTGTCCTTTGACAACGGGCTGAGCGCCGATTTCGCCGGCGGCGACTTGCGTGTTCTGCGCTTGGATCGCGCTTCGCACGTCTGACGGCATCAGGCCGTAGGTGCGCAGCTTGAAAGGGTCGAGCCAGATCCGCATCGCGTATTCGGCGCCGAATACGCGCACCTGTCCCACTCCTGGCACTCGCGCCAGCGGGTCCTGCAGGGTGCTACGGAGGTAATCGGAGATATCGACGTTGGTATATCTTCCGGTGGTGTCATAGAGCGCCACCACCATGAGGAAATTCGTCTGCGCTTTTCGGACGACGACCCCGAGTTGCGTCACCTCTTGAGGCAGCAACGGCAAGGCTTGCTGCACCTGATTTTGCACTTGGACCTGGGCGATGTCCGGGTTGGTTCCGGGAGCAAAGGTAACGCTGATGCTGACATTGCCGGTAGAATCGCTACTGGAAGAAAAATAGAGAAGATTATCGATGCCGGTGAGCTGCTGCTCGATCACCTGGGTGACGTTCTTCTCCACGGTATCGGCGTTGGCGCCGGGGAAGGTGGCGTTAACCACCACCTGCGGCGGTGCGATGTTGGGGTAGGACTCGATACCCATGTTCAGCATCGCAATCGTGCCGACCATGGTGATGAGGATCGCTACCACCCACGCGAAAATCGGGCGGTCAATGAAAAAACTGGGCATGTCGGTCGACTCCCGTCA
>JAFAVP010000042.1 GCA_019242395.1 Alphaproteobacteria bacterium
TAAATGGCGCCGAGACCGTCTTCGCCGTTCAGTCGTTCGACCACGAATTCCTTGCAGGCTTCGATGGCGCGCCTACGCAGCTTCTTCGGCCAGAACGGATCAAATCGCTTCAACGCCCAGTCGAGTACGCCGAAGAACGCGGCCCAGCCGCGGCTCTGATGCGGCGCGCGCCTCGGCGCCGGCGAGCCGTGGGGCAAAAACAGCTCCGGCACATGCACAGCTCGCGGATTGTGCGCGCGTGGTTTCAGCGCCTGCAGCACCAGCAGCGGCACGATCACGGTGCGGGCCCAATACGACATCTTCGACAGATGAACGGGAAACCAGCGCGGCAGCAGGATCAGTTCGGCCGGAACGGTAGGCGTGTTGCTCCACGCGGTTTCGCCGAACAGCGCCAGCTGGATGCGGGTAAAGACGTTGGTGCGATCGGCGCCGCCACGGGCAAGAATGGCTTCACGCGCGCGCGCCATGTGCGGCGCACCGGGCGAATCGCCGATCACCTTCAGCGCGAAATACGCCTTCACCGTCGCACTGATGTCGAAGGCGCCGTCGTGATACAGCGGCCAACCACCGTGATCCGCCTGGTTTCGACGGAGGTACACGCCAATCTTGCGCTCCAGCTCTAGGTCCGGCGCTTCGCCCAGATAGTGCGCAAGCAGGATGTACTCCGACGGAATGGTGGCGTCCGCTTCCAACTCGAACACCCAATGCCCGTCCGGGCGCTGCTGTCTGAGCAAAGCGTCCGTCGCGCGCGCGATTGAAGCGTTCAGTTCGGCGCGATCAATGGTGAGGGCTTGATCCATGTGCGAACTTACCGCGCCGGCGCGCGCAGCGCCAATTCCGCCGCACGATTGCCGGAGCGCACGGCGCCTTCGATGGTGGCGGGTAGCCCGGTATCGGTCCAGTCGCCGGCGAGGAACAGGTTAGCCCAGCGGGTTTCTGCTTTGGCACGGCGCCTCCCCTGCTCTGGTGTGGCGGCGAACGTGGCGCGGCGTTCTTTCACGACCTGCCATGGCGGCAGTTCGGGAGAGACTGTATGTGCGGCCGCCACGTCGCACCACAACGTTTTCGCCAGATCTTCACGCTCACGATCCACCAAGGCATCCGCGCCGGAGACAGTGACAGAAATGCGGTCCGCAAACGCGAACACCCATTCGGCCGTCCCCCCGATAAGGCCGAGCATCAGCGGAGCGCCGGGCGGCGGAACAGAGGTGAAATGGGCATTGACGATGGAACGGAATGCCGTCGGCGTATGCACATCTGGGAGCAGATCGGCCGTCACCCATGCCGGGGTGGCCAGTACCACCCGATCACTGCCGCTCAGTGTGATTGGACCATCGGCAAAGTGGAGTGACGTGACACGTGCACCCGCGAACGCGATGTGGCGCAAGCGTGCCCCGAAGCGAACCTCCGCACCCTCGCGCTTCAAGCATTCCAGCGCCGGATCGATGAACGTACTGCCGAGATGGGGCACAGCGAGGCGGGGACGGTATGCGCGCCCCCCTTTCACCAACGTCTCGCGCAATACGGCCGCAGCCAACCCAGCGGATGCGGCTTCAGGCTCTGTGTTCAGTGCCGCCAGCAACAGCGGCCGCAGCAGCCGCTGCCACAGATTTCCGCGGCAGCCGATCACATCATCAATGCGGCTATCCGGTGGTGCCGCGAGCAGCTTCGCGATGGCAAGATATTCACCAATGGAGGTTGCTGGCACCCGGCGCTTCGGCGAGAGCACCCACCATGCAATCGGTCCATCGTTCGGCGCTACGGTCCAGCGCGCGCCGGTCCTCACATCCATGAAGGGAAATCGCGCCTGCTCCGGTCCTGCGAGGCGGTCTGCCGACCCGATGGCGTGCAAATAGTTGAATGTCGCGTGATTACCGGACAATATGAGATGGTTGCCGTTGTCGATGGTCTGGTTCAGCACCGGATCCCGGTAAGACCGGCAGCGGCCGCCAGCCTGCCCAGCGCCTTCGATTAACACCACGCGCGCGCCGCTCTTCATCAGCGCAATGCTCGCAGAGAGGCCGGAGAGCCCGGCCCCGATCACATAGACCGTGCCGCTGCTCATCCGATCAGGCCATGCGCCAGCACAATCGCGGCGAGCCGAGCCTTCGACAACCGGACGCGACAGCGCGGCGGAGCCCAGCCTTGCTTCTCCATTTCGCGCAGGATTTCGGAATAGACCGCCGCCATCAGCTTCGGCGCGCGCAGCCGTCCCTTCGGGCGGGCGCGCAGGACGCGCAGCGCCGCCTGGAAATGCTCGTGCGCCAGCCGCGCCACCCTGCGGCAGACGATATCGACCAAGGGATCCGCAATGGTGCGCTTTGGTTCGCGCACCAGAAGCCGCGCCTCCTCGCAATACTCCCGCGGCAGATAGAGGCGGCCGACCCGCGCGTCTTCATCCAAATCCCGCAGGATGTTGGTGAGTTGCAGCGCGCGCCCAAGATGACGCGCCAGCTCGAAGCCGGGCCCCTCCTGCATCCCGAATACCTTAATCGAGAGACGCCCCACCGCGCTCGCCACTCTCTCACAATAAAGGTCAAGTGTCTCCAGCGAGGGCGCGCGGATGTCTTCCGCCACGTCCATCTCCATGCCGTCGATGACCGTGAGGAAATCTTCCCGGCGCAGATGATAGCGGCGCACCGCATCGGCGAGGAAGGCAGCGCGGCCCGCCTTCCCGCCTGTGTACAGCGAATCCAAATCGGCCCGCCATTCCTTCAGGGCAGAATGGCGTTCTGCGCGCGTCCCAACACCATCATCGGCGACATCATCCACGGCGCGGCAGAAGGCGTAAATGGCGAACATCGCCTCGCGCTCAGGCTTAGCCATCAATTTCATGGCGGTATAGAAGGAACTGCGCTGCGCTTTCTGCTCTATGGCGCACACCTCCGGTGCCGCTTCCGGCGGCCCTGCCACGCTCACGCCGAAGACCTCAGCGCGAAGGTCCTCTTTCCCCCCAGCACCCGCGTGCGAAGGAACCGCGCCGTCGCCTCCAGCAGCAGCGGCACAAGATCGGACTTGCTGTGATGCACGCGTTCGCTCAGCGGATCGCGTTGCGTCAGCCTGCGCGCGAGGCCTTCCGCCAGCCGTTGAATCACGGCAACTTCCAAGGACAATCGCAGATCGCGGATTTGATCGGCAAACGGCGATGACTCGCCGAGAAGCTTCTGCGTGCGACCTGCAAGATCAGCGATCACGCGCCGCAACGCCGGTGAGGCGCGATCCTCCCGCAAATCCTTTACGGTGACACCGGCTGCGGCCAGCGCATCTTCGGGAAGGTAGACCCGGCCGAGCGCACGGTAATCCTTCCCACAATCCTGCAGATGATTGATGATCTGCAGGGCGGCGCAAAGCGCATCGTTGGCGGGCCAGGTGTCGCGGCTCTCGCCATGCACGTCGAGCACGAAGCGGCCCACCGGCATGGCTGAGTAGCGGCAATAATCCATCACCTCGTCCCAGCTTTGGTAACGCAGCTTCGTCACATCGCGGCGAAAGGCTTCCAGCAGCATCAGCGCGTGCTCTGCGCTGAGCTTGCGCTCCTCCAGCACGCGGCGGAGTGCAAGCGCCTCGGGCACGGCATCGATCTTCCCGATGAGCGTGCGGTCCATCTCCTGCAGCAGGTTGAGCCTTTCCGCGGAGGAGGCCGTTGGATGATCGGCAACGTCGTCGGCGGCACGGGCGAAGCGGTAGAAGGCGAGAATGACCGGGCGGTATCGCCGCCGGATCAGGAAAGATGCCACCGGAAAGTTTTCGTCCCGATGCCCCTTGCCCGACTGCAATTCCGCTACCGTTGTCATTGCGCCATCGCCTGCGCACGGCCCTTCCACATCCCGCCGCGCCCGCGCCAGTGCTGCACGGCGGAGTCGAGCGTGAAGGCGGCGTACACGAATGCGATGAGCGGGAGTGCCAAACTCCACAAGGCTGAGCGCCGGTAGAAACGCAGCATGGGAGTAAAGCTCGCGGCCATCAGCAGCCACGTTCCTATTCCGGCCAGGCGCAGCATACCGGTATCGAACACCGCAAGTAGAACTGGCACGACGAACATCACAAGGAGTCCAAGCACGGTTCCCGCAAGCAGCAGGGGCGAATAACTCAGTTGGGCATAAGCCGAGCGCGCGACCATGTGCCGTACGGCGCTCATGTCCGGATATGGCCGGATGGAAACGGCGCGGTCTGTGAGCCCAAGCCAGATCGGGCCTTGCGCTTTCATTATCCTCCCTAGCGCGCAATCGTCGATCAAAGCGTTGCGAATTGCCTGAAGCCCGCCCGCAGATTCCAGTGCGGCGTGGCGCACGAGCATACAGCCGCCGGCCGCCGCAGCCATGCTGCTGTTCGGATCGTTGACTCCGGCAAACGGATACAGCATCTGAAAGAAGTACACGAACGCGGGAATGAAAAAACGCTCGGCAGGTGTGACGCAAGACAGCTTCGCCATCAGCGAAACGAGCACCAGCCTCTGTGCCTCTGCCCGCCCGACCAGACTGCGCAACGTGTCCGGCGTGTGCGCGATGTCCGCATCCGTAAACCAGAAATAGTCTGGTGCCCCTGCAGCACGTGCATATGCCACACCCTGTGACATAGCCCACAGTTTGCCACTCCAGCCCGCCGGCCGCGGAGTGCCTGAGATCACACTGAGTTTGCCACTTGTGTCCAGTGCGCGAGCCTTCGCGGCGGTGCCGTCCTCGCTCTGGTCGTCGACAAAGACAATGCCAAGGGACCCGGGATAATCCTGGGACAACAAACTACCGAGCGACCGCGCGACCACATCGGCTTCGTTGCGTGCGGGGACAATCGCGGTCACCGATGGCCAACTGGAAGGCTTCGGGAGGGGGTGCTCGTCGCGCTCGGCTGCCAGCCAAAACATGCCGCGCCCGAGCAGCAGGTAAGCCCAGATGGCAATGGGGAGGAACGCTGCGGCGACGAACGAAGTCATGGGAGGTAGCCGGCCACCTTGAACCAATTTACGGCGTCGGCGACGGCCAGCCGCCATGGTCGAAGGGCATAGCCCAGCTCGCGTCTCGCTTTCGCCGAGGAGAAAAACATCTTGTGCTTCGACATCTTGAGTGCATCGAGGGTCAACATCGGTTCTTTCCCGGTAATCCCGGCGAAACGCTCAGAAACCCAGGCAAGGGGATAAAGTGGTGCATGGGGCAAACCTAGGCGGGGCGGCTTGCGCCCTGTCAGCCGCGCGACTTCACCCAGCATGTCCTTCAGCATCACATTGTGGCCGCCAAGGATGTAGTTCTCACCAATGCGGCCCTTCTCCAGCGCCAGCAGATGACCATCGGCCACATCGTCAACATGCACGAGATTGAGGCCGGTCTCCACATAGGCGGGCATGTGGCCTCTGGCAGCTTCAACAATAATCCGGCCGGTGGGGGTGGGACGAATGTCGCGCGGGCCAATGGGCGTCGAGGGGCTCACGATAATTGCCGGCAATCCCTGGGCAGCCATCTCTGCGACGACCTGCTCCGCCACCACCTTGCTCTGTTTGTAAGCACCGATGGCGGATTCCTTCTCCGCGCGATCATTCTCGTCGGCATCGCTGCCGTCCTCGCGCGGCGTTAGCGTGGCAACCGAGCTTGTATAGACCACGCGTTCCACGCCAGCGGTGGCAGCTGCTTCCATCATAGCCTTCGTGCCATCGCGATTGTTGCGGATGATCTCGGAGGGATCCCGGGCCCAGAGACGATAGTCAGCCGCAACGTGGAAAACGTACCGTACCCCATCCGTCGCTGGCGCAAGGGATGCTGGCTCCCGGAGGTCGCCTTCCGCGATTTCGCAGTTCAATCCATCCAGATTCTTCCGGCGGCTGCTCGGCCGCACCAGCGCGCGTACGCGAAAACCCCGCTCGATCGATTTGCGTGCGACCGCTGATCCCACGAAGCCGGTCGCGCCGGTGACGAGCACGAGATCAGCCATCGCCGCCCGCGGCGCTCACGCCCGCGCAGAGTTGCGCATGAATCGTCGCGCCAGCCGCACGATGCGTGGCACGAAATTGGGGCGCAGCAGCCGTGGGTCATAAATTCCCAAGCGCCTGTCGTTCTCGGCGAGGCAAGTGCCCATCACCTCAGCCAGGGAAATCTCGAGACCGAGTTCCTCCGCACCGTTCACGGTGAAGTTGTTGTCTTGCTCCGCACCGCCCACATCCTTCGCAATGCCAATGCGTTCCCAGATCAGGAAGGCCCAAACAGCAGCAATCTTCAGAGCGAACCAGGGGCGCCGCCACCAGGACATATTGCGCCGGTGCCAGGCCACCCAATTCACGAAGAACAGGATGTGGCGGCCTTCTTCACGCATGACAGGCTCGAACGTGTCCACCAGCGCCTTGGGAAAGAAGCCGGAGCGGCGCGCCGTTTCGAACAGCCCGAAGGCGAAGAAACTGTCGATGCACTCGCTGTAGCCGGTAACCAGGAAGGCCCATTCTGCGTCCCGCGGCTTCAAATATGGAGGCTCAGGCACAAGCCTGATGCCATACGCCCGCACCATGTTGTGCAGCACATGCTTGTGCCGCTTCTCCTCGAAGGCATTAAGGGCAATCGCCTGGTGCAGCAGCGGATCGGATACGGTGTCGCCGTAGGTTTGCACGCGTAAGCCCGCTTTGCCTTCCGTCTGCACTGCGATGTCCCAGATGGGCAGCGAAGTCAGCCGCCCGCGCGCATCGGGCGCGAGCTCGGGCCAGTCGATCACCGCCGGCTTATAAGGATCGAACGTCTCAAGCAGTGTGCGGCAGAAGAGTTTCTTGTGCTCCTCGCTGCCGACGCGGATACGTCCTGCTGGAACCGCAACAGCTTCCTCAGGCAAGTCTGGGAACGCAAGCGGCTGCAGCGTCATCTAAGCCGCCTTCCGGCGTTCGCGCAGAAAGTGGAAGAACTCGACGCCTTCGCGCAAGCGGCGCTTCATCATGTCGGTCGAGCGCACCATCTCGCCCACGATCGCCGCGATCTTGCCGGGCCTGAAGTAGAATTCCCGATAGAAACCTTCCAGTGAGTCGAAGATCTGCTTGTGCGAGAGATGGGGATAATGCAGCGGCGCGATCTGGATGCCGTGCTCGTCCACGAGTTCGGCGTTGGCGGCGTCCAACCACCCGTTCTGCACCGCCTGATTGTAGAGGAAGGTACCCGGATAGGGGGCTGCCAGCGAAACCTGAATAGTATGGGGGTTGATGCGCTTGGCGAACTCCACGGTTTCGCGAATGGTTTCGGCGCTTTCTCCCGGCAATCCAAGAATAAAGGTGCCGTGGATCGTGATGCCGAGATCGTGGCAATCCTTGGTGAAGCGCTCGGCCACCTCGATGCGCATACCTTTCTTGATGTTGAACAGTATTTGCTGGTTACCGGATTCGTAGCCCACGAGTAGCAGGCGCAAGCCATTATCTTTCAGCACTTCCAGAGTCTTGCGCGGCACGTTGGCTTTGGCGTTGCACGACCATGTCACGCCCAACTTACCCAGCTCCTTGGCGATCGCTTCGGCGCGCGGCAGGTCGTCCGTGAAGGTGTCGTCGTCGAAAAAAAACTCCTTCACCTGGGGGAATTCCGCTTTCGCCCAGCGGATTTCGTCGATGACGTGGCCGACGCTGCGGGTGCGATAGCGGTGCCCGCCAACCGTCTGCGGCCACAGGCAGAAGGTACAGCGCGATTTGCAGCCGCGCCCGGTGTAGAGCGAAATGTAGGGGTGCTTTAGGTAGCCGATGAAGTAGTTCTCGATAGTGAGGTCGCGCTTGTAGACCGGCGTCACGAACGGCAGGGCGTCCATATTCTCGATCATCGGGCGGTCGAGATTGTGCTGAATGGCGCCACGCTTGTCGCGATAGGAGATGCCGGCGATATCCTTCAGCGCAACACCGTCAGCAACGTCCTTGATGGTGAAATCGAATTCGTTGCGCGCCACGTAGTCCACCATGGGCGCTTCGCGCAAAGAGCCTTCGGCGTTCACGGCCACTTTGGCCCCGATCAATCCGGCGAGAAGATTCGGGTTCGCCTCCTTCAAGGCCGCGATCGTCGCCACGTCCGATTTGAAGGAGGGTACGGAAGTGTGCACCACCACGTGGTCAAAATCCTTCGCCTGCGCCGACACCTCCGCGAGGCTCGTATGGTGGGGCGGTGCGTCAATCAGCTTCGAGGTTTTAACCAGAGCCGCGGGCTGTGCGAGCCAGGTTGGAAACCAGAAGGATTTGATCTCGCGCTTGGCCTGATAGCGCGAACCGGCTCCGCCATCGAAGCCGTCGAATGAAGGCGCCTGAAGAAACAACGTTCGCATTCAACCACCTTGTGAAATCGCGCCGTGCTCGTCGATCCTGTACTGGGTTCCGCGCCAGTCCACCGTTCGGCCCACGAGCGAATTCAGAAACACGCCGAACGATAATAGGTCCCGAACCGGCAGCAGCCATGCCGGACCGGCTCGGAACCCGGCTATATGGTCTATCCGGCTCTTAAGGAAGAGGCGCGTGGCCATGACGGCGGCCAGCATTACTAAGGCCGGCCAAGAAAAGCCGCCGAGGATTGCGCCAATCAGCGCCAGCGGGAGCGGATAAGTGATGATACTACCGAGGTAGCCGAGCGGGTTAGCCGTGCGGACCGTGCGGGCCCACCGCAGCTCATGCCCCCAGAGTTCCCGTAGCGTCCGCTCGGCACTTAGGTGCCGGACTAGGAGCCGCGGGTAGGCCACTGCAAACCCATTCCTCCGCACCGCGTCTCCGATCTCGCGGTCATCCGCAAGGCTGTTTCGGAAACGCTCGAACCCACCGATCTGGGCCAAAGTTTCATGCCGAAACGCGATCGTGGAACCGAAGCAGGGCTGCGCAAGGCCAGTCGCCACCCCGAGTACGGCGTTTGGGAGAAACTGATAGCTCGTGCCCATGGCCAGTACCCGCCCCCACGCGGTCAGCCCCTCTCCCACGTAGTAGCAGGTGACCAGACCAACAGCCGGCCGCGAAAGGGTAGAAACCGCCGCCCAAAGCCAGGCTGCTGGAACAACGATGTCTGCGTCCGCCACGATCAGCAGATCGTGCTTTGCGGCAGTCAGCATGTGTGAAAGATTGGCTATCTTGCGATTGGCGCCCTCTATATGTCCACCGGCCACAAGGTGGACGTCGCGATCCGGAGCACGGCACTGCAAGTCCCGAACGACCGCCCCAGCGGCGTCCTCTGCTTCTTCGATCCCACAAACTACCTGAACCTCGCCGGGGTAGTCTTGCTCGAGCGCACTCCAAAGTGCCTCCTCCAAGCCAGGCTCGGCGCCCTTGATCGGCCTGAGCACGGTCACTGGGAGGGCTTCTGAAGCGCTGGTTTCTCGGGGCGATTGGAGAGCCTTTCGGGCCAGCACCGCGGATGCGAACGTCACGCCGGCTCCGGTCAGAGCGGCCGCCATAACGATCCAGCCGGCAACAGCGAGGGGCAGTGTAAAAACTCCTTGGGCGAGGTCCCGGGCTATGCTATTTTCTTGCTCGCGCGGGGCCGTGGGGTCCCCCAATCTCCTTGCAAAGCCCGAAGAGCAAGCGAAAAACGCCGTCGATTGAAGGGGTCATGAAAATGGTTCGCATTATCAAATGGGTGGCCGTCACCATCCTGTGTGGCATCCTGGCGCCATGCGCAGCACTGGCCTCATCGGTTTGTCCTCGGCCAGCGGCGCAGGGCGACGTGCTGCAACCTCCCGATCTGTTCAGCAGCGGCGGCAAGCTCGAGCTTTCCTTCGACTATCTGACCACAGTGGATACGGCCGGACGGACACTTTTCTGCTTCCAGACGCCAGACGGGATAGAATCGCCCACGCTTCGCGTAAATCCGGGCGACGTCATAACCATTCATCTGACGAACCGGGTGATCTCTGCCAGCGCCGGTCCGACAGAGGTCGTCTCAAACCACCGGAACCAATGCGGCGATAAGACAATGACACTGTCGTCCGTAAACATGCACTTCCACGGCATGAACGTCACGCCGGGATGCCACGGAGATGAAGCAATTCATACCATCGTCAACTCAGGCCAGACCTTTCAATACCAGATCAGAATTCCGAAAGATGAGCCTCCCGGCCTGTATTGGTATCATCCACACGTGCATGGCATCGCCTCGCCGGCCGTCCAGGGAGGCGCAACCGGCGCAATCATCGTAGGAGGCATTGAAAACATTCAGCCCGCGGTTGCCGGGCTGCCTGAGCGGTTGGTCATAATCCGGGATGAGCCGCTCCTCAACCAGGGCGCGCTATCGGCAACGCACCCTGACGATGGCCCCATGCCGAACTGGGACGTCAGCGTCAATTACGTTCCCGTGCCATTTCCCAGCTACCCGGCCGCGCTGATCCGCACGACGCGGGGCACGCGCGAGTTCTGGCGCCTGGCGAACGCTGCCGCAAACACCATTCTTGACTTGCAGGTCATCTATGACGGCAAGCCACAGACCATGGAAGTCGTGGGATTGGATGGCGTTCCAACCGGTTCTCAGAACGGCAAGCGCCAAGGAACCATCGTCAACGAAAAGCATATCTTGCTGCCCCCCTCTAGCCGCGTTGAATTCATTCTGGCGATGCCGACCAGCAAGGTGGCTCAAGCCTACCTGGTCACGCGCGCAATAAAGGGAGGTCCTGCGTCAGATACCAATCCGGCCCGCACGCTGGCGCAGATCATTGCCAGCGATAAGCCCACGAAGTTGAGGCGCTTATCTGAGCGCTCCGGCCCGCCCAACCCGCAGCGCTTCGAAGACATCGACCATGCGAAGGTGACGGCCAACCGCACGTTGTATTTCCTGGAAGTGCCTGGGCATGCAACGAAAGCGCCGGCTGGCGAGCCGGTATTCTTTTATATCGTGGTGGATGGGCAGACGCCGAAGCTCTTCGATCCGAACGACAAGCCCGCCATCGTCACCAACAAGGGCGCCGTGGAAGATTGGACTATCCAGAACCGCACCTTTGAAGTGCATGAGTTTCACATGCACCAAATTCATTTCAAGGTGCTGGAGGAAAACGGCGTGCCGGTTCCTAGGGATCAGCAACAATGGCGCGACACCTATCAGGTCGGCTACTGGGACGGCAAAGGCAAGTATCCAAACATCAAGGTGCGGATGGACTTCCGCGGCGCCGTGGTGGGAGACTTCGTGTATCATTGCCATATCCTCGACCATGAGGACGGCGGCATGATGGCCGTCATTCGCGTCAAGCCACAGAAAAAGGTCTGAGCGAAAAGGGGACGGTCATGAAATCTGTCATTAACGCATTGCGCGGCAGGCATACGTGGGCGTCATGGGGGGTTGTTGCTGTGGCTTTCCTGCCAAGCCTTGCCTTGGCAGATAACTGCCCAAGGCCTCCTGAGGGCAGTGCTGTTCAACCCCCGCCCGATCTCTACAGCAGCAACGGCACGCTGCACGTCCAGCTGAATTATGTGACGACCGTAGACGGCGCGGGGCGAACGCTTTTCTGTTATCAGACGCCCTATGGCTTGGAGTCACCCACTCTGCATGTGCAGCCGGGTGATGTCGTCCAGATCGACCTGACGAATATGCTGCCTCCAGGCGGCAACGCGCATCGGGTCTCGGCAAACACCTCGTCTGCGTGCCGCGACAACACGATGACCGATACCTCGGCAAACATGCATTTCCATGGCCTGAACATCTCGCCGAAATGCCATTCGGACGAAACCATCCACACCCTGGTGAACTCTGGCGAAACCTTCACCTACAAGCTGAAAATACCCGCCAACGAACCGCCGGGGCTGTACTGGTATCATCCGCATGTCCACGAAATCGCCTCGCCGTCCGTCCAGGGTGGCGCGACCGGCGCGATCGTTGTGGAGGGAATCGAGAATATCCAACCGGCTGTCGCCGGCCTGCCGCAGCGGCTGCTCGTGTTGCGCGATCAGCCGCTCCTCAACGGCGCTTCAAGTCAGGGGCCTGCGCCCTTCTGGGACGTGACGGTGAATTACGTGCCGGTGCCTTATCCGAAGTATCCGCCCGCCATTGCGACGATGACCATAGGAACCCAGGAGTTCTGGCGCGTCGCCAATGCCGCAGCCAATACCATCCTGGACATCGAGGTGGACTACGACGGCAAGGCGCAGCCGCTTCAGATCGTAGGACTGGACGGGGTCCCGACCGGATCACAAGATGGGAAGCGGCAGGGCAAGCTGATCACACAGACCCACATCTTGCTCCCACCCGCCGCACGCGCCGAATTCATTCTTGCCGCTCCGCCTACGTCGACAACCAAGGCTTACATGATCACCCGGGCCATCGACGGCGGTCCCAATTCGGACAGCAACCCGCGCCGGCCGCTTATCAAAATCGCCGCGACGACTGCACCGAGCAGGCTCCCGCGCATGGCCCAATATGTCCGCCAGCCACATGCGCAGCGATTTGAAGATGCTGCAACCCTGACGCCCACAACCCACCGCAAGCTCTTCTTCTGGGAGACCACTTTTCCCGGAGGCAAGAAGCCCCCGGCCGACTCTCAAAAGTTCTACATCGCTGTCGATGGCCAGGACGTGCATGTCTACGACCCGAACGCTCCGCCAGACATCATCACGGCCCGGGGCGCGGTCGAAGATTGGACGATCGAGAACCGCACCTTCGAGGTTCACGATTTCCACATTCATCAGATCCATTTTCTTCCGCTGGAGGTAAACGGCAAAAAACTACCGCCGAAGGAACAACAGTGGCGGGATACCTACCAGGTTCCCTATTGGACCGGGTCAGGGCCCTATCCCAGCATCAAGGTGCGAATGGACTTCCGCGGCGCCGTCGCGGGTGACTTCGTATATCATTGCCACATCCTGGATCATGAGGATCGGGGCATGATGGCTATCATCCGCGTGGAACGGTAGCGTAGATGTCCATCGGGCTTGGACGTGCAGGCAGGCGGATGGCCGTCGCTACAGTCTTCTTGACGTGGGCGCAAGCGGCCCAGTCCGCTCCGGTTGTCGAGGAAACGCTGCCCTCTCCGGCCATGACTGGCCACTTCAAGCTACAGACTCCGGATGGCCGCACGTTGAGCGACTCAAGCTTCCACGGGAAATGGCTGCTTGTTTATTTCGGCTACACCAATTGTCCCGACGTGTGCCCCACCGTGCTGAATGAAATTGGTCTGGCTTTGAACGAAATGGGTCCGCGGGCGAAGAAGGTCCAACCGGTATTTATCACGGTCGATCCCGCGCGCGACAAGGCGCCGGTCTTAAGGAAATACATGTCGTCGTTCGATCCCCGTATTGTCGGTTTGCGAGGTGATGGGGAGGCTACAGAGGCCGCGGCGAAGGCGTTTCATGTATATTACCGGCCAGTCGCTCTCGGAAACGCGCAATACACGATGGATCACAGCGGTTATCTGTATCTCATAGATCCGAAAGGGAAATTCGTCTCGTTGATAACCGGCAACCTGCCGGGCCATGGCATTGCCCAAGAGTTGAAGAAGCAAATCAGGTGAGGCGCCGTCCACTCTGCTATTTTGCCGGAGCCGCGGCTGCGTTATCGGCTGTCATGGGTGCGGCCGGCGCTCCAGCAGATCATTTCGCCGACGCGGATAACCTGGCGGCAGTGGAGCGCGGCAAGCAGGTCTATTACCAGCATTGCTTTTCGTGCCACGGCCGCAATCTGGAAGGGCAGTTCCTGTGGCAGCTGCAGGATCAGTTCGCGCATCGTCGCGCCCCAGCACACGATGCAAGCGGCCACACCTGGATGCATTCCGATGAAGACTTGTTCTACATGGCAAAGTACGGGCGCTTCCCGGACGTACCGAAGAACATCCGCTCTTATATGCCTGCGTTTGAGCACCGGCTGAGCGACTCCGAGATTGTCGCCGTTCTCGCCTACATCAAGGCCCACTGGCCCACTGGTATTCGCGTGTCGCAGTCCATGCTCAATCCGCACTTCATGGGGATGCCAAAAGATGCGAACAAAGTAGCGTGGACGCTGCCCCCAACCTGCTCCGCGTCCTACAAACGGTGGAAGCAGATCTCGCGATGATCAGCTGATGGTCACGACGCGCAGATCGCCTGCCCGCTTAAGGACATCGACAACCACGTCCCGCCCGTGCCGCTGCAACGAGAGATCGGCCGTGCAGTGCCCAATCCGCAGGTTCCGGATGGCGATGTCGTCAATCACTGGGGGAAGCAATGGCCTCTCAAAGCGGATTTCATTTCGTGCGCAGTCGATCGTCAGCCCAAGGCTTGCCGCGAGGAGCATCAGCGGCGCGCCGCTGGCCCATGCCTGCGGAGCGCAGGCTACCGGGTAGAGCGTGGGACCGCTCGAAGGCCGCTGCCGGAAACCGCAGAACAATTCCGGGAGCCGCATATCCATATGCTGGACCGCTTCGAAAAGGCCGCTGAAAATCCTCAGCACCTCTTCCTTCAGCCCATACCGCGCGAAGCCTTGCGCGATGATGGCATTGTCATGCGGCCATACTGAGCCATTGTGGTATGACATCGGGTTATAGCGCTTCTCGCCCTCGTTAAGGGTCCGAATTCCCCAGCCAGAAAACGCTTCTCTTCGCATGAGCCCCGTAGCGACGCGGCGGGCGCGCGCCGGCGAAGCTATTCCTGCGAAAAGAGCATGCCCGGCGTTGGAACTCTTTACCCGGCACGGGTGCTTCTCCCCATCCAACGCCAACGCATAGGTGCCAAGGTCCTCGCACCAGAACGCCTGCTCGAATCGCTTGCGGAGCGAATCCGCCTGCCGCTCTAACGCTTCCGCGTGCTCTTTCCGTCCGAGTTGGCGCGCCAACTTTGCTGCATGGCGCTTGGCCGCGAACACATAGGCCTGGACTTCCACCAAGGCGATCGCTCCCTCCGCAAGGCGGCCGTCGGCGTGCATGATGCAGTCCTTCGAATCCTTCCAGCCCTGATTGTTGAGCCCTTTGTCGGTGCGCTGGCGGTACTCGATGAAGCCGTCTCCATCGGGATCGCCACAGTTGTCGATCCAATTCAGCGCCGTCTCTATGTGAGGCCACAAATGGGCGATGGTCGACTTATCTCCCGTCCGATCGAAGTAGCGGCCTGCGAGCATCACGAACAAAGGGGTGGAGTCGACGCTGCCGTAGTAATGCTTGAAGGGCACCTCCCCCAACTCTGCCATCTCGCCCTGGCGGATCTCGTGCAGGATTTTTCCCGGCTCCGCTTCCGAAAGCTCGTCGTAACCGGTGGCTTGATGCGCTGCGAGAAACCTGAGCACACCTTTGGCGACATCCGGGTTGAGCCACAGCATCTGCATGGCTGTGATGATTCCATCTCGCCCGAACGCTGTCGAAAACCAAGGAATGCCGGCGTAGGGGTAAAGGCCTTCCGGCGTTTCAGTGATCAACATGTTGAGATCGGAGACCGAACGGCAGAAGACCTTGTTGAAGACCGCGTTGGAAGTGCTGATTGCGGCAGCCTCCCTGGCGCGGAAACGCGATTGTCGGCGCGCAGCACGCAAAGCGGGAACAAACCTTGGCCCACCGATGCGCGCCGAATTCCGGAAGCGGCTGATCACGACGGCCGACCACCGCTCTCCCGCGGCCAAGTTCAGGTCGAAAGCCGCGTGGTGGTGATCCAGCATGGACGGTGGCGGCGAGAACTGCAGATGCGTGTAGCGGTCCACGCCATCGAGGCCACGGTATTGGAACATCGCCTGATCGCTGCCGATCCTCTCCCCGTAGCAGCCACCGCGGCCAGAACGATGCATTCCTCGCACTTCGAACAAATCGGCGAAGTCTGCCGCGAACCATAGAAGCAGGCGCGTCTCATGCGCCCGTCGATCGAAGTTCTCCGCCGCGATCCGTTCGTAGCAGCTGCCTTCCCACAGGAATTTCGTGCGAACGAAATGCAACGTCTCACGCGACATGACGATCTCATCGCCTCGCACGATATCGGGATTTGCGAGATCGACCGTCAGAAGAGCGTTGTCGTCGTGTACCCTTGAACTCAAGAGAAGCGGCCGATGCCCCTCGATCAGCAGATAGGAGCCAGAGAGATAACGGGTGTCTTGGTGAAAAATTCCGGCGGGATTCCCTGCAGCATTTAGAATATCCCCGTGCGCGTCGAACATGGCGAACGTGTCGCCGTGCTTCAGGGTACGGGGCCACGCTTCCTGGAAAGACGCTGTGGCCGCGATGTAAAACGGCGCTGACGCACCCTGGTGCTCAGCTGCGGCCTGGGCAGGAGAGTCTAACGGCGATTGCTCCATCGCCTCAATTCCAACCTCGGGCTCTATGCCGCCGCAACGGCAAATGACGTGTCCAGAAGACGGTTGTAAACCTCCAGATACCGGTCCGTCATGCGCTCCACGGTGAAGCGCTGCTCAAAGCGCTGGCGGATTAGAGAACGGTCCAGCTGCACTGCATGCCACACAGCTTCGGCGGCTTCTTGCGCATTCTCAACGATGAACCCGGTTACGCCGTCTTCGACCACTTCCGGAACGGAACCGCAGGGATACGCGACAACGGGGGTACCGCAGGCTGCCGCCTCAATCATCACCAAGCCGAAGGGTTCCGGCCAGGCGATGGGAAACAACATGGCCAAGGCTTTCCCCAGCAGGTCATTCTTTTGCTCATCGCTGACCTCCCCCAGAAACTCTATCTGGGGATCCCGGAGGAGTGGTTTGACCCTCTCCTCGAAATAGGGACGGTCCAGCTTGTCGACTTTCGCGCCGATTTTCAGGGCGATACCCGCGCGCTTGGCGATCGCGATCGCTTCTTCCAACCCCTTCTCCGGCGAAACCCGGCCAACGAAGGCAAGATAGTTGCCCCGCGAATTCAAACCTGGAGTGTAGAGATCCTTCGGGAGCCCATGATGCACCGTTCCCAGCCAATTGACCGGCGGCATCGGCGTGCGCTGCGCATGGGAGATGGAAACCAGCGGCATCTCCGCAAAGGCCTTGTAGAAGGGGTGCAAGTCCGGGAAGGTAAGCTGCCCGTGCAAGGTCGTAACAATGCGGTCCGCGAGCGAGCGGAACAGCGGGTAGTGAATCATATCGACATGAAAATGAATGACATCGAAGTCATCGGCGCGCGCGTATACACGATCTAGCAGCAATAAGTGATAGGGCGTACAATCGTGTACACCGGGGTCAAGGCGCAGGGCCCGCGGCACAACAGGAACCAGCTCCGCGCTCGTCTCAGAGTCACCGCTGGCGAACAGCGTCACCTCGTGCCCGCGGCGCATCAATTCCTCTGTGAGCCAGGAGACGACGCGCTCGGTTCCACCATAGAGTTTCGGCGGAACGCTTTCGGCAAGCGGCGCGACTTGCGCAATTTTCATACGCATACCTGTGCTTTGTCAGGCACGACGCCGCATGCCCTTCGGCCTCCGCACTGCCCTTAACCGGCGAGAGCGCCAGAGGTTCCGGAGCGAACAGTCACCACAGCGGCTCCCATCAGGCCAGAGATACCAATGCCTGCGCACCAATGGCATGTACCGCCCCGCAGAATTCGCAACGCGCACGAATCAGGCCATCTTCATCGGCAAGACCTTCGCGATCCGCATCCGAATACGCGCGCAACACCCCTGCTATTCGCCCGGCATCGCAGCCGCAGTGAAAATCGAGCAGCTCGAACGAGTGCACGCGCACCGCATCTTCGTGAAAAAGCCTCCAGAGCAGATCTTCCACAGGCAGTTGCATGTCCAGCAATTCGATATCCTGAACAGTATCCAGAAACATGGCCAGTCGGTTCCAATCGTCCTCGTCCCGGCTCTGCTCGGGAATCGCCTGCAACATGATGCCACCGGCCCGCCACGCGGCCTGCCGATTCCCGGGCACATACGCCGGCGCAGCCGCAAGCTTAATCGCTGTCGGGAGTTGCTCCGATTGCAAGAAGTACCCCTCCGCGCTCGCAGCGATACTGCGGTCCGACAGTGGCACGATCCCTTGATAGCTCTGATCGCCCACGCGGGGCTCGATCGTGATCGCAAGGACGCCTTCACCGGTAAGGTTTGCGAACGTGCTGGAAGCGCCCCCCAGCTCCGCCAATTTACGCTCGTTCACGCGCGCATAGCCGCGAAGGCCCGCGTGGGCGCGTTCGTCATCGCGCCCGTAGTAATCCACGGCGAGCAGATCGAGCGGCCCAGACCCTTTAGTCTGCAAGGTCAGCCGGCCGTCGAGTTTAAGCGAGGAGCCGAGCATCGCCGTGAGCACCAAGGCCTCTCCCAAGGCGCGGCCGGCAGGCTCCGGCAGCTCGTGCGCGGCCAGCGCGCGAGCGGACACGGACTGAAGGCGAACCACCCGCCCGCGCACGCCCAACTCTGGCATGGAGAAGGGCAAGACGAAGTCCGCGGCCGGCGCGGGGGTGTAGGTGTGTGAATCAGCCATGAGCTGACTTATATGGTGACCGTAACGGGCAGGATCAATCGGACGGAGTTGCAGCCTAGCCGAGGTGGCGGAATACGTAGTGGAATACGAAATATCCCACAGTGATGAGGATCAGGAAGGCGACCAACACTATCTCGAGATACTTCTCTATCACCAGCCGCACCGGCTCCCCATAGCGATAGATCAAGAGGGCGACGCCAAAGAAACGGATGCTGCGCGTGATCGCCGACAGCAGCATGAAGTAGCCGAGATTCATGGCAGCAAAACCCGCTGCGATCGTCACCAGCTTGTAGGGGATGGGTGTCAGCCCCTGCAGCAGGATCAGCCATGAGTAGCGGTTGAAGATGCGCTGGAAAAGCTCGATGTCGCTGCCCATCCCATATGCGCGGATGAGCCACGCGCCGACCGAATCATACAACCATGAGCCGAGCGCGTACCCCAGCAGACCGCCCATTACGGAGAATAAGGTGCAGCATGCAGCCATCAGGAACGCGCGGCGCCGATCCTTCAGGGCCATCGGGACCATGACGATGTCCGGCGGCATGGGAAAGAAAGAGCTTTCCGCGAAGGCAATTGCGGCCATGGTTGCCCAGGCGTACTTCCCCTCGGCGTTGTGCATGACCCAGGCGTAGAGCCCGCGCAAAGGATTCCACCTCGCCCGCGCTTCTGCTCCGTTTGCCATTTTTTTGGTCCGGTGCTCCTCCAGCCCTAACTAGCAACCACATTCACCTGCGTCCATCCTTGCCGGCTCTTGACGCATTCACTAGTTTTTCGCGGGCTGGCAAACGAAACCCGCATGTCAAAACGCGCAGGCAAGAAATCTCGCGGTTCTTCGGCAGGCCGCAGTCGAGACACCCGCAAGAAGGGAAAAACGCAGGCACCGGCCGCCAAAGCCGGCAAGCCCCGTACACGGGTTAGGCGGCCTATAGAAGCGCGCCCGCGGCGCCGCAAACCGTTATTGCAACGGACCAGCGAAGCCGCGGTCCGGCTGGCCCGGAAATTGGCGCCAGCCCTTCCACGCAGCCCTTACGATCACGGGCTTGAACGCACACCGGCAAATTATCAGCCGCTCACCCCCCTCACCTTTCTGGAGCGAGCGGCAGCCGTATTCCCAGAACGTGTTGCCATCATTCACGGGACCACGCGTCACACTTATGCGGAATTCTACGGACGCGCGCGGCGATTTGCGTCCGCTCTGGCCAAGCGGGGGATCGGCCGTGGCGATACGGTGGCTGTGATGCTGGCTAACACGCCCCCGATGCTGGAGTCGCACTACGCGGTCCCGATGACAGGCGCCGTGCTCAACACCCTGAACACGCGGCTGGATGCCGCCGCGCTTGCCTTCATCCTGGATCACGGCGAAGCGAAGGTGCTGATTACCGACCGCGAGTTCGCGCCCACCATCAAGGAAACTTTGAGATTGGCCCAGGTAAAGCCGCTGGTGATCGACTACGACGACCGGGAATTTCGCCAGAACGGAGAGCTGCTCGGGGCGATGGAATACGAAGACTTTATCGCGACCGGCGACGCGGACTTTGTCTGGTCAACACCCAAGGATGAGTGGGACGCGATTTCGCTGAACTATACGAGCGGGACGACCGGAAATCCGAAGGGGGTCGTTTTTCACCATCGCGGCGCGGCACTGATGGGCTACGGCAACGTCATTTCCGCGAATATGGGCCGCCATCCCGTGTATTTGTGGACATTGCCGATGTTCCATTGCAATGGGTGGTGTTTCCCATGGTCCATATCCGTCGTGGCGGGAACGCATGTTTGCCTGCGCTGGGTGCGGCCCAAGGCGGTCTACAATGCGCTGGTGGAGCACAAGGTCACTCACCTTTGCGGGGCGCCGATTGTCATGTCCACCCTCCTGAATGCAGCACCGGAGGAGAGACGCGCGCTGCCGCACACAGTGGAGTTCATCACCGCCGCCGCGCCGCCGCCGGAAGCTGTGCTTGCCGGAATGGCCGATGCGGGATTCAACGTCACCCACGTGTACGGCCTCACCGAAACCTATGGCCCCGCTGTCGTGAACGAATGGAAGGCTGATTGGGAAACACTGGAGCGGGGCTCTCGTGCCGCGAAGAAGGCGCGTCAAGGGGTGCGCTATCACGCACTTGACGCTCTCACCGTCAAAGACCCCGAAACCATGGACGAGGTACCTGCGGACGGCGAGACGCTCGGAGAGGTGATGTTTCGCGGCAACATCGTGATGAAGGGATATCTGAAAAATCCATCAGCCACGGCGGAGGCATTCGCCGGCGGATGGTTCCACTCTGGCGATCTGGGCGTTCTGCACCCAGACGGATACATCCAACTGAAGGACCGTTCGAAAGACATCATCATCTCTGGTGGCGAGAACATTTCCTCGCTGGAGGTGGAAGACACCCTGATGAAGCACCCGGCCGTGCTGTTCGCCGCGGTGGTGGCGCGGCCCGATGAGAGATGGGGCGAAACGCCATGCGCCTTTGTGGAAAAGCGCGCGGGATATGAGACGGTCACGGCAGACGATCTTGTTGCGTGGTGCCGCGAGAACCTCGCGCGCTACAAATGCCCACGCCACATCGTGTTCGCGGAAATCCCGAAAACCTCCACCGGCAAGATGCAGAAGTTCAAACTCCGGCACGTGGCCAAGACGATCGCCTGATCACACCTTCAGCAGGATTTTGCCGATGTGCTCGGAACGCCCCATGCGTTCATGCGCCTTTCCCGCCTCCATCAGGGGAAAGACTTGATCGACCACCGGCTTGATTGTGCCGGCCTCGATTAGCGGCCACACCTCGCGCAGTATGGAATCGCGGAGGGCGGCCTTCTCGGCATTGGTACGTGAGCGCAAGGTGGTGGCGAGCAGCGACAACCGCTTCATCAGCACCGGCCCGAAATTCACGGTCGCTGTCGGGCCGCTCTGATAGGCAATATTGACGATCCGGCCCCACGCGGCCGCGGCGCTGATGTTTCGCTGTATGTAGTCGCCTCCAACCATGTCCAGGATGACGTCCGCCCCCCGCCCGTCGGTCGCCTGTTTCACGACGTCTACGAAATCCTCATACCGATAGTTGATGACATGCGTTGCACCTAGCCGTTTGCAGGCGGCGCACTTCTCTGGCGTGCCAGCCGTCGTGAAAACTTCGTGGCCCCGAGCCGCGCACAGTTGAATTGCTGCTGTGCCGATGCCGCTCGATCCGCCATGAATAAGCACCCGTTCGCCGGGCTGAAGCCGTGCCGCATCGAATAGATTGGCCCAAACAGTGAAGTACGCCTCTGGTAGTGCCGCAGCGCTCACCAAGTCTGTGCCGCGAGGCAATGGCAGCAGACACTCCACGGGAGCGGTGCAGTACTCCGCATCGCCGCCACCCGCCAGCAATGCGCAAATCTGCTTACCGAGATGATGTTCCGGGACGCCGGGGCCAAGGCGGGCGACTTCACCGGAAACCTCCAGCCCAAGGGTGTCCGATGCGCCTGGCGGCGGTGGATAGCGTCCCTGCGCTTGCGCGAGATCGGCACGATTTACGCCCGCAGCAGTGGCCTTGATCAACACCTCGCCGGGCCCGGGCTTCGGAACGGGGGATTCGGCAAGGAACAGCCGATACGCTGGTCCGGGATTGTCGATACGAATAGCTTTCATGTCTGGCTTGCAGGGCCTCGGCTCCCCATCGAGAATAGCAGTTGAAACAGGAGCGAAGCGATGCCCATCGATCCGGAAGATCTGGGTCCCCGCATTAAAACACCGGAATTTCTGCTGGGCCAGGACCTGTCCGCCTTTTCCGAGCACGAATTGGAGCTGCGGATCTCCGCAATGGAGACAGAAATCGCGCGTTGCCGGGAGGCGGTGAAGGCACGGCAGGCCACGCGAAGTGCGGCGGCCGCATTTTTCAGGCCGTCCTGATTTTAACCAGCTAGCCGGAACCGTCGCGCTTTTTCATTCATGCCATTGTAACCCTTAACGTGATGAGGTTCTTGCCTGACGCGGACAGGCTGATAGCGTCCCGCATCCACCATGGAGAACGGCAATGTCCGTCGTTGAACTCGACGAAAGAGCCTTGTCCGGAATGACGATGCAAGCCTTCGCCGGGTCCGCGCTGTTCAACCGCACCTTCGATGAAGGCATGTCGCTGGTGGAAGAGGCGGCGCGCTACTTCGACGGACGCGGGCGCGCCGAGGCGCGCGATCTCTCGGGCAAAGCGGCGATGCTGTATTCCGGCGAAAGTCTGCGCGTCACAACGCGGCTGATGCAGGCGGCAAGCTGGCTACTGGTGCAGCGTGCCATGCACGAAGGGGACATGGCGGTCGAAGATGCGGCCGACGAACGCTACCGTCTTGGTTCTCGCGAAATCTGCTTCGGCGGCCGCCCTGAAGACGCCGCCATGCTTCCGAAAACCCTGCAAGTTTTGCTCGCGCGGAGCGAAAGCCTCTACCGGCGCATTGCGCGGCTGGAGGAAATCCTGCTCGCGTCGAACCATGAACCCAGCGTCCGGGTGCAGCTGCATCGGCTGGAGCAGGCGTTCGGCAAATAGCCTTAGCTTTTAACGTAATCCTTGAACCGCTTGTTGAAGCGGGTGAGGCGCCCGCCGCGATCGACCAACTGCTGTTGGCCGCCGGTCCACGCCGGGTGGGTGGTCGGATCGATGTCGAGCGTGAGCTTGCCATTGGGCTCGCCCCAGGTGGTGCGAGTGCGGTAGCTCGTGCCGTCGTTCAAGGTGACGTTCACAAAGTGGTAGTCGGGGTGGATGCCCTTTTTCATGGCCAAAACTCTCGATCATTCGGGAATGGCTGCGCTTATAGGCGAGAGACGCCCGGCGGGCAAGGTCTGCGCGGCGATAGGCCCTGTTCGGCTAAACCGCGCTCCTGCCTATATTTTGCACGAACCTACGCACATCAGAGATGTCCCAAACAGGCGAACAATTCGCAAATGATATCGCTCGGGTAGCCGCCGGTCGCGAGAAAGCGCATTCGGTCAGGCCTCTTCGAGCACTCGCTCCATTCCTGGCGCCCTACCGGCTTCGTATCGCCATTGCAGGGCTGGCCCTTATCTGTTCGTCGACAGCCAGCCTGCTGATACCGCCAGCCGTTCGCAGCATGATCGATCATGGCTTCAGCCGCGCCATGGCTGCCCAGATTGACCGCTATTTTCTTCCCTTGATCGCGATTGCGGGTGCCCTGGCGATCTTCACCGCCATACGCTTCTACTTTGTAACCTGGCTGGGGGAGCGGGTGATCGCCGACATTCGCAAAGCGGTCTTCAACCATGTCATCGGGCTCACCCCGGAATTCTTCGAGGTCACACGCACCGGCGAGGTGCTGTCCCGGCTCACTGCCGACACCACGCTCATCCAGACCGTGGTGGGCTCTTCCGCATCGGTGGCCATGCGCAACCTGGTGATGCTGACCGGCGCGTTCATCATGCTTTTCATCACCAGCACGAAGCTAACCTCCTTGGTGCTTGCAATCGTAATCGTCGTGGTGCTGCCGCTGATCCTGTTCGGCCGTTGGATCAGAACGTTGAGCCGCAAGAGCCAGGACCGCATCGCCGATACAAGCGCGCGCGCCTCGGAAGTGCTGAATGCCGTGCAGACTGTCCAGGCGTTCACGCACGAAGATGAGGAACGCCTGCAGTTCGGTGGCGCCATTGAGAACTCATTCGACGCCGCCGTCTTGCGGACGCGGGCCCGGGCCGTGATGACGGCCTTTGCCATCGCAGCGGTGGCGTTCTGCATCGTCGGCGTGTTCTGGATTGGCGCCCACGATGTCACCGGGGGGCGGATGTCACCCGGGCTGCTGATGCAGTTCGCGCTTTACGCTGTCATCTTCGTGACCGGCATGGGCGCGCTGTCGGAAACGTGGGGGGACGTGCAGCGCGCGGCGGGCGCGGCGGAGCGCCTCCACGAACTGATCAACACGAAACCGGCCATTGCGCCGCCTGCAAATCCGCTGACCCTGGCTGAACCGGCGCGCGGCCAGATCGAGTTCCAGGACATCGTTTTCCACTATCCCTCGCGGCCGGATCAGGCTGCGCTGAACGGACTCTCGATGAGCGTGCGGCCGGGGGAGGCCGTGGCGCTTGTTGGCCCATCCGGCGCCGGCAAGTCGACGATCTTTCAGCTTCTGTTGCGCTTCTATGCGCCGCAATCAGGGGCCATCCTGTTCGACGGCATCGATGCCGCCGACGTCGATCCCGCCGCCTTGCGCAAGCACATCGCGCTCGTGGCACAGGATCCAGTGATCTTCTCCGGCACCATTGCCGACAACATTCGTTACGGACGGCCGGAGGCGAACTCCACCGCTGTCCGCCGCGCCGCAGAGGCGGCCGCTGCAGCGGAGTTCATCGAAGGCCTGCCGATGGGCTACGGCACGCCGATTGGCGAGCGAGGCATCAACCTGTCGGGCGGCCAACGCCAGCGCTTGGCTATCGCGCGCGCCATTCTGCGCGATGCGCCTCTACTGCTGTTGGACGAAGCCACGAGTGCGCTTGACGCCGAGAACGAGCGGCTGGTGCAGACCGGACTTACAAATCTCATGGCGGGACGCACCACCATCGTCATCGCCCATCGCCTCGCCACCATCCAGCGGCTCAAGCGCATCGTGGTCATGGATCACGGCCGCATCCTCGCCGAGGGCAGCCACGCCGATCTCGTCTCGCGCGGTGGCCTCTACGCCCGCCTCGCCGACCTGCAATTCAACGAGGCGAAGGCGTTGGCGAGTTGAAGGCAAGTCCTACCCGCCCCTTGGGGGCGGGTCGAAAAATCCGCGTACGGATTTTTCGGGGAGGGGAACTACTTTTCCTCCCGATGCAAATAAATCGTCACCCGATCGACCGCGCCATCGCTCGCCGCGCGCGGCAATACCTGCACGTTGATGTGCTCCGCCGCGACTCCCGCCTCGACCAGCGCCAATCGCACATCGACCACGCGCTGCACGGCGATGATGCGCGACTCCGGCGTTGGCGCGTAGCCTTCGAGCTCGATGGTCGCCGGCGCGCGTCTCAGATCCGCTTTCAGCTGCGCCGCCACGCGCAACAGTT
>JAFAVP010000204.1 GCA_019242395.1 Alphaproteobacteria bacterium
GTTCCTCGCCGATCGGCCCTCGGATCTTGGCCTTACGGCTTATGGAGAGGAAGGTCCGGTCGCGCCGCCGCAATCCGCCAGTGGCAACGCAGTGCGCGCGGCATTCGCGATGCTGAGTGAAGCCTCCCGCCAGCCGGCCTTCTGGGCGCTGTTTGCGACCTTCTTTATCTGCGGGCTCTCGACCAACGGTCTCATCCAGACCCATTTTATTGCGTTCTGCAACGATTTCGGCATGCCCGCTGTCGATTCCGCCTCCGTCCTTGCCATGATGGGCGCCTTCGATTTCGTCGGCACCATTGCGTCGGGCTACCTCTCGGACCGCTTCGACTGCCGCTGGCTGCTCTTCTGGTATTACGGGCTGCGCGGTTTTTCGCTGCTTTGGCTGCCATCCTCCACTTTCAGCATCTATGGGCTTTCGATCTTTGCCATGTTCTACGGCCTTGATTGGATCGCCACCGTCCCACCGACGGTGCGCATCGCGGCGAGCGTCTTCGGGCGCGAGAAGGGCGGCTTGGCGTTCGGCTGGGTGTTCATGGGACATCAGCTCGGCGCGGCCGTCGCGGCATACGGTGCGGGCTTGTCGCGTAGCGAGCTTGCGACCTATCTGCCGGCCTTCTACGGCGCGGGGGCGGCCTGCCTTCTTGCGGCACTGCTTGCGCTCACGGCAAAGCCGAGGTCGGACCTCCTGGTCAAGCGAAGGCCGGTGCCTCAGCCGGCATAAGCCCGCGGGTTTACTCACGGGTCGACAAACCACAGACGTTACGCAGAATGCTCCTTCCGGAATATTCGACAGTTCCGCCAGCGACGGGTACCGCAGCAGCCGGGTATCCGATCGGCTCGCACCGACATTGATCCATCTGGTCTCGATTCCCGTGACGAACACCTCGTGCAATCCTGCCCGGAGCACCGGTCCAGCGTGTTCTCTTCGCCGGCGGGAAACGTCGCGCAGCTCGGCATGTTCTGGCAGCGCCCATCCTTGGCGCCCGCTCGCCGGCGCCGCTGGTCATGTACTGTGCGAACCGGAGGATGCGGTTCGTACCTTGCTCACGCGGAAGCACCCAGGTCTAAGAGGGCCGTTAGAGCATGATCCGCAAGCCGCTCCGCTTTTGCGATGAGACCATGCGAAAATAGAAAGAGAAAACCTGACGCAACCGATCTCCTCTAAACGCGACAAGATCTAGCCCAACGCGCCGCGGGCGAAATCCTGGGCACCGTGGATCTATGGGGTTGGGACGAGCCTGGGGCAAAATCGAGGAGGGCCATTCTGACCCATTACTTCGCCCCAGGCGTCAGCCTTCCAAGCCTGGCTAAAACTTAAAGCCGACACCTATAGCCGGTCCCACCTGAAGCATTTTGTAAGCGTATCGAGTTTGTGCGGCTCCTTGGGAGTAATCGACGTAAAGGGCGCGAATTCCGATCAAGCCCGAGTAGGTGATTCCATTCTTCTCGGCAAAATCGAACGAATATCCTCCGATGGCCTGCCAGGAAATTCTGCTACCAACGTCGAAGCCTCCGACGTCGCCACGCACGAAGATATTTTGGCCTGGCGCGATCTCGAATCTGGCTCGCGCACCAATAAAAGGGTCGGTCCAGTCAACGGTGCCTGACTTCGCAACAGCCAGACCACGGGAGCCGATGACCAGGTCGGCAAGGTTGAGACCGGCCGTCAGATTGAAAGACACATTGGTCTGTTGATACCAGTAGCGTGCCCCGGCAATCAAATCGATTGCGACCGGGATACCTGGACTGTCCGCGTGAGGCATTGCGAAGCGTGCAACTTCATACATGGCCCCCGCCTCCGCGATTCCCATCCGGATCGTGACGTCGTGCGCCGTGCCAATCGCGCCGGTGATCCCCGGCGCAAAACGGCGAACATGGATCCTATCCCCTGAGACATCCACCTTCGTCCATACCAGGTCCGAATAGATCCCGAAGGGGCCATACCGAGCCTCAACGTCGCCCATCAAGGCCACGGGTAGGTTTCCCTTGCCGACCGTTTTCTCCAAGAGCTTGTCGAACGGTAGATTCACCCCGACTGTGCGGCCCTTGACCGTTGAGCTCCCGTAGAGCCCGGAAAGCCATGCGTAAGGGATAATTCGGAAGGTCCAACCGCTTGCCAACTCTGTGGGGGGAGGGGGCGGCTCAGGAATGGGTTGTAGATCCGCCGCCGTTACGGGCGAAATCACTACAACACTGGATAGGATGGCGAGGCTCCAAATAGAAAGACAGAATTTGCCAGGAATCACGGCCCTGGGATTATCTTTCCGGTGCTTTGGTAGATCGCTCGTCAAAGGAAATTCCAGTAGCGATCAATTCGCCGATACCAATCGATGCTTGCGCGAGAATAAAGGCGCATTCGCTGGTCCGCAACCCCGGAATCTGAAATCCCCTCCCCATGGGGCAGCCTTGGTTGGATGTCGGCTTCGGTGATGCGCCAGCGGCTAACGTGAGGGAAGATCTCGCAGCTCGTCGCGGCAAATCTCACTGAATGTGAGCAGCGGATCCACGAGCCCTCTGTTGAGCGTGAGGTCTCGCAGCTCGGGAAACGTCTTGTTGGGATGGGAGTACGTTTCAAGAATCGTCGCGACGACCGCCTCTGCGTTCTCGATGACATTGGGATCGGATACCATGCGCATCTTGCTGATGAGAGCGTAGAGGCTCACCATCGCCGATGGTTCAGCCTGGTCCCGGACGAGAGCGTCCATGTACAGTTTTGAGGCCTCGTCGATGAATTGCGCATAGAGTTTCTGTCGCCCAAGCTTGTTCGCTGAAGCTCGCTGGGCATGGTCCTCTCGTGTCTTGCTCAGCCAAGTTGTTACAAGAGAGCTCAAAGCACCCACGACCGATCCCAAGAATACTGCCAATGCGGAGAGATAAGCAGGGTCCATGATGGGTTCTCCTTCAAGAAGGGCTCTTCACAAGTAGCCGCGCTCTTCTCAAGTCCGCACTGCGAGGCTGTCCGCGACCGGCGCATCCGATACGCTCACCGGCTCATCCTTCTCCCTGATGCGGTTGACGGCGACGTAGAGTGCCGGAAGAAAGACAAGAGTCAGGAGCGTTGCCACCGCGAGGCCCCACATGATCGCGTAGGCCATTGGACCCCAGAACACGGTGGGCGCGATCGGAATCATCCCAAGGATTGCAGCAGAAGCAGTGAGCAGGATCGGGCGGAACCGATGCATGGTGGCTTGCACCACCGCGTCCCAGACCTGACGCCCTTGTGCTTTCTCCTTCTCGACCTGATCGATGAGGATGACGGAGTTGCGTGCGATCATCCCGGTGAGGGCGAGCACGCCCAGCATCGCCACGAAGCCCAGCGGTTTGCCCGAAATCAGGAGGGCCGCGACGACCCCGAGGAGGCCCATGGGAGCCACGCTGAGCACCAGGAAAAGGCGGCTGAATCTCTGAAGCTGGATCATCAGCACCGTCAAGATGAGAATGAGCATGAGCGGTAAGACGGCGATGAGCGAGGTTTGCCCCTTGTCGCTCTCCTCGACTGTTCCGCCTACGTCGATGTGGTAGCCGCTCGACAGGCTGGCGTTGAGAGCCACCATCCGCGGCGCCAGCTCCTGGACGACGCTGGCGGCTTGGACGCCAGGTGCGAGATCGGCTTGCACCGTCACGGTTGGCCGCCGATCGCGCCGCCAGACAATGGGGTATTCCTGGCCGTAGTCGATCGAGGCCATCTGGCTCAAAGGAACACTCCGTCCGTTGGGCAGCGGCACCTGAAGCGTCCGGATTGTTTCGAGCGACATGCGCTGCTCGGCGGAGGCACGGACGAGCACGTCGACAAGGTAGATCCCGCTTCGCACTTGGGTCGCGGTGATGCCCGACAACACCGTGTTCAGCGACTGGGCCACATCTTGCGTGCTGAGACCCAGTAGCCGAGCCTGGTCCTGATCGATGCGGAGCCTGATCGTGCGCGCCGGCTCCATCCAATTGTAGTTGACGTTGCGGGTAGCGGGCGTGGACCCGATAAGCTGAGCCACGTTGAGCGCAATCGCGCGCACCTTCTCCGGGTCCGGTCCGCTGACCCGGTATTGCAGCGGCCAACCGACCGGCGGGCCCAGTTCCAACGGGTAGACCCGCCCGACCATACCCGGAAACTCGGTTGCCA
>JAFAVP010000288.1 GCA_019242395.1 Alphaproteobacteria bacterium
TGTACCGCTGCTTGAAGCGGGGGACGTAACTTGGATCGTGCGCGGTTTCTCCTACTGCCACCTGTGTGCCGGCAGTTTTGTTCTCGCGCTTGGCAGCTTTCTTCTCGGCCTTAGCAGCCTCGCGGGGATCGCCCTTCTGGCCGGAACCGGCGCCCTTCGCCTGGCCTTTGCCCTTTTGCCCTTTGTCAGACATCAATCACCTCACCGGACTTCTTCGCGAATCGGACTTTGCGTCCGTCCCCCAGCACCCGAAATCCAACACGCGTCGGCCCGCCGGTCTTGGGATCGATATGGGCGATGTTCGACAGATGAATGGGGGCTTCCTTGCTGACGATCCCGCCTTGGGCGCGCGCCGTCTGCCTCTGATGACGCTTGACCAGGTTCACACCGGACACAAACGCACGGTCCTCCTGCGGCATCACTCTCAAGACCTCGCCTTTGCGGCCCTTGTCACGCCCGCTCAGGACCACGACGCGATCCCCTTTTTTGATGCGGGCGCCAATACCGCGAATTTTCTCGGCCATCACAGCACCTCCGGCGCGAGCGAAATGATTTTCATGTGATTTTTGGATCGTAACTCGCGCGTGACGGGTCCGAAGATGCGCGTGCCGATCGGCTCGTTTTGATTGTTCACCAGCACGGCTGCGTTGTTGTCGAAGCGAATCAAGCTGCCATCCGGGCGGCGTACGCCGTGTGCAGTACGCACCACAACTGCCTTCAAAACGTCGCCCTTTTTCACGCGGCCACGGGGAATCGCCTCTTTGACGCTCACCACGATCGTGTCACCCACAACGGCATAGCGGCGGCGCGAGCCGCCAATCACCTTGATGCACATCACGCGCCGGGCGCCTGAATTATCGGCGACGTCCAATTCCGTCGTCATTTGTATCATTGCTTCAGCTCCCGAGCCCTACGCCGTCCTACTTGCCAACGCGCTCGACCACTTCCCAAGTCTTGAGCTTGGAAACGGGCCGGCACTCGCGAATGCGCACCGTGTCGCCCGCCTTCGCTTCGCCCTTTTCGTCATGAGCGTGGTACTTCTTGGAGCGACGGACGGTTTTCCCAAGCACGGGATGGATGAAGCGGCGTTCCACGTTCACCACCACCGTCTTGGCATTCTTGTCGCTCACCACGAGGCCTTGCAGCACGCGCTTGGGCATCTTTTCGTCCTCTTCAGCCGGCATTCCGGCGCTGTTCGTTCATCACAGTCATAACGCGCGCGATCTGCTTGCGAACTTCGCGCACACGGCTCGTCTTCTCGAGCTGTCCGTTGGCGCGCTGGAACCGGAGATTGAACTGCTCCTTCTTCAGTTTAGACAGCTGATCGCCGAGTTGATCGCCGCTGCTGGCGCGGAGGTCCTCAATCGTGCCTTTCGCCTTGGCCATAACCTGGTTCCTTACGCGTGTGCCCGTGCCACGAACTTCGTGGCGACGGAAAGTTTGGCCGCGCCGAGCCGCATGGATTCTTTCGCGGTATCTAAATCCACCCCGTCTATCTCGAACAGGATGCGGCCTGGCTTGATCTTGGCGACCCAGTACTCCGGCGCGCCTTTGCCTGAACCCATGCGGACTTCGGCCGGCTTCTTCGACACCGGAACATCGGGGAACACCCGAATCCACACCCGTCCGGCGCGTTTCATGTGACGTGTAATGGCACGGCGGGCGGCTTCGATCTCGCGCGCGGTGATCCGCTCAGGCTCAAGCGCCTTCAAGCCGTACTCGCCGAAATTGAGCAGGGTGCCGCCTTTAGCAGCCCCGTGGATGCGGCCCTTATGCTGTTTGCGGAATTTAGTGCGTTTCGGTTGAAGCATGATCGTAGCTCGTTATTGCGCTGCCGCCGGCTGCGGACGCTGCTGTGCGTGCTGGCCACCTGCCGCAAGCTCAGCTTGGCGCTTCTCGACGGCCATGGGATCGTGCTCCATGATCTCGCCCTTGAAGACCCAGACCTTCACGCCGCAGGTGCCGTATGTCGTTTTGGCGGTGGCGGTTCCGTAATCCACGTCGGCGCGCAATGTGTGCAGCGGGACCCGGCCCTCGCGGTACCACTCGGTGCGCGCAATTTCCGCGCCGCCGAGCCGTCCGCCGCAATTGATGCGGATGCCTTGAGCGCCGAGGCGCATCGCCGACTGCACGGCACGCTTCATCACCCGCCGGAACGCGACCCGGCGCTCCAGCTGCTGCGCGATGTTTTCGGCGACCAGCTTGGCGTCAATCTCCGGCTTTCTGATTTCCACGATGTTGAGGTGCACCTCGTCCTTCGTGAACTTCTGAACTTCGTTCTTCAGCTTTTCGATGTCTGCGCCCTTTTTGCCGATCACAACGCCCGGCCGCGCGGAGTGAATGGTGATGCGGCACTTCTTGTGCGGCCGCTCTATCACGACACGGCTGACGCCAGCCTGCTTCAAGCGCTCCGTTAGGTGACTGCGGATCCGGATGTCTTCCTGCAGTAGACGCCCGTAATCCTTCTTCCCTGCAAACCAGCGGGAATCCCAGGTGCGGTTGACACCCAGACGCAGGCCGACCGGATTGACCTTCTGACCCATCAGGCATTCTCCTTCGCCGGGGCGTTCTTCGCCGGCGGCTTCTTGTTCTCGGTCCGCTGTGCGCCTGCCCGGCCTTTGCCGTTCGGTTTGCCTTTTGGCGAAGCCTTTTTCGCGGGCTCCTTTTCGCGCTTCTCTTCGACCACGATGGTCACCTGCGCGAACGGCTTCTCGATCCGGGCACCACGGCCACGGGCCCGGGCATGAAATCGCTTCAGAACCATGTTCTTGCCGACGCTGGCGTCCTTCACGAACAGATCGTCGACATCGAGGTCGTGATTGTTCTCGGCATTGGCGATGGCCGACTGAAGCACTTTCTTCACCTGGCCTGCCACCCGTTTTTGCGAGAAGGTGAGCTCGTTCAACGCTGCTTCCGCGCTCTTGCCGCGGATGGACTGGGCAACCAGGTTCAATTTGCGCGGGGAGACGCGGATCATCGTGCCGATAGCTTTCGCCTCGTTGTCGGCCAGAACGCGCGCGCGTGCTTCCTTGCCCATCAGTCTCTCTTCGCTTTCTTATCGCCGGAGTGACCATAAAACGTGCGGGTGGGCGAGAATTCGCCGAGTTTGTGGCCCACCATGTCTTCCGTCACCAGCACCGGAATATGCTTCTTGCCATTGTAGACGCCAAACGTCAGGCCCACGAATTGCGGAAGAATGGTCGATCGGCGCGACCAGGTCCTGATCACTTCCTTTCGTCCGCTGCCACGCGTTGCCTCTGCCTTCTTCAGCAGATAACCGTCTACGAACGGGCCTTTCCAAACCGAACGAGCCATCTCTTACCCTTGCATCAGCTTTCCGTGCCGCGAGCGCACGATGTATTTGGTCGTTTGCTTGTTCTTGCGGGTCTTGGCGCCCTTGGTAGGTTTGCCCCACGGAGTTACCGGATGGCGTCCGCCCTTGGTGCGGCCTTCGCCGCCGCCGTGTGGATGATCGATCGGATTCATAGCCGTGCCTCGCACATGCGGGCGCTTACCCTTCCAGACGTTGCGGCCGGCCTTCGCAAGAACCTCGTTCATATGATCGGGATTCGATACTGCGCCGACCGTCGCCATGCAGGTGAGCGGTACCCGCCGCACTTCGCTCGAGTGCAGTCGTAGGGTGGCATAACCCTGATCGCGGCCAAGGTACTGGGCGTACGTCCCCGCCGAACGCGCGATCTGGCCCCCTTTGCCAGGCTTAAGCTCGATGTTGTGCACGATCGTGCCAACCGGCATGGCACCTAGTGGCATGGCGTTACCAGGTTTCACGTCGACCTTGTCGCCGGAGATGACTGTGTCGCCCTGCGCCAGACGCTGCGGCGCCAGGATGTAGGCGAGTTCGCCATCCTTGTACTTGATCAGCGCGATGAAGGCAGTGCGGTTCGGATCGTACTCCAGCCGCTCGACGATCGCTGGAACGCCGAATTTGCGGCGTTTGAAATCCACCAAGCGGTAGCGCTGCTTGTGACCGCCACCTTGCCACCGCACTGTCACGCGGCCGGTGTTGTTGCGGCCGCCATGACGGTGTTGGCCTTCGGTGAGAGCCTTCACCGGGCCGCCTTTGTGCAATCCCGTGCGATCGATCAGCACCAGCTGGCGCTGAGCGTTCGTCATCGGGCGGTATTGCTTGAGCGCCATCTTACAGCCCCGTCGTGATGTCGATCTGCTGGCCTTCGGCCAGGGTCACGATCGCTTTCTTGATATCGCTGCGCTTGTACGGTTTGCCGCGGAACGCTTTCGTCTTGCCTTTCACTCGCACGGTGTTCACGCCGGTCACCTTGACGTTGAACAGCAGCTCGACCGCCTGTGCGATCTTGGGCTTGGTGGCGTCTAGCGCGACACGGAAGACAACTTGGTTGGTCTCCGTAAGCTTGGTCGCCTTTTCCGTAATGACCGGCGAGAGGATGACGTCATAGTGACTCATGACAACCTCTCCTCGATAGCCTGAACAGCGGCCTTGGTCAGCACCACCTTGTCGCTGCGCATGATGTCGTAGACATTAACGCCCTTCGCGGGGAGAAGCGAAACGTGATTGATATTCCGCGCGCTGAGGGCGAAATTGTCATCGAACTCGCCATCCACAATCAGCGCCTTCTCGACCCCTAGCTTGCCGAAACGCTGCGCCAGATCCCGCGTTTTGATCGCGGAGACCTTGGCTTCCTCGATCACCACAATGCCCCCATCGCGCGCTTTCGATGACAGGGCATGCTTCAGACCCAGCGCCTTTATTTTCTTCGGCAGGTCATACTGGTGGCTATGGTTCACCGGGCCCATGGCCTTGGCGCCCCCCACGAACAGCGGTGCCGAACGGGCGCCGTGGCGAGCCACGCCGCCGCCCTTCTGTTTTCCCAGCTTTTTCTTCGTGCGATTGATCTCGCCGCGGGTAAGGACCTTGTGCGTGCCCGAGCGCCGCTTCGCCCGCTGCCATTCCACCACGCGCTGGATCAGATCGATCCGCGGCTCCAGCCCGTAGATCGAGTCGGCCAGATCGATCTCGCCGGCTTCTTTGTTGTCGAGATTGAGGACTTTCGCTTTCACGGCTCAGCCCTCCGCTTTCGATTCAGACGCTTCGGCCGGCGCAGTGCCGTTCGCTTTATCAGCCTTCTTCACCGACCCCGGAGACTTTGCATCTTTGGGTGGCCGCTTCACCGCATCGCGAACCATGACCCAGCCGCCTTTGTGACCAGGCACCGCGCCGCGCACCATGATCAACCCGCGTTCGACGTCGACCTTTGCCACTTCGAGGTTCTGCGTGGTGACCCGGTCGGTGCCGTAGTGCCCGTGCATCTTCTTGTTCTTGAAGGTCTTGCCCGGATCCTGCCGGCCACCGGTCCCGCCGAGCGAGCGGTGAGAAATCGAAACGCCGTGGCTCGCCTCCAGACCGCGGAAGTTCCAGCGTTTCATTGCGCCAGTGAAGCCGCGGCCGATGGTGATGCCTGTGACATCGACCCTCTGGCCCGCCACAAAGTGGTCGGCCAGAACGGTGTCACCGACATCGAGCAGCTTGTCGCCATCCACCCGGAATTCGACCAGCTTGCGCTTGGGTTCGATTTCCACCTTCGCGAACCGTCCCCGATCGGCTTTCGTCAGCCGCTTGGTCTTGATGCTTCCGATGCCGAGCTGAACGGCCGTGTAGCCGTCTTTCTCGGTTGTGCGTGTGCCGGTGACCTGACAGCCGTCAAGCTTCAGGACCGTGACAGGCACGTGCCGGCCGTCCTCCAGAAAGAGGCGCGTCATGCCGACCTTCTGCGTGATGACGCCTGTGCGCATCGCGCTCTTACTCCTTAAAGCTTGATCTCGACATCGACGCCCGCCGCGAGGTCGAGCTTCATCAAAGCGTCGACGGTCTGCGGCGTGGGCTCGATAATGTCGAGCAGACGCTTGTGCGTCCGGATTTCGAATTGCTCGCGGCTCTTCTTATCGACGTGCGGGGAGCGGTTTACAGTAAAGCGTTCGATGCCGGTTGGCAGCGGAATGGGACCGCGAACCTGCGCGCCGGTACGCTTTGCCGTGTTGACGATCTCCCGCGTCGAATTGTCGAGAATGCGGTGATCGAAGGCTTTCAGCCTGATCCGGATATTTTGACCTTGCATCTTACGTTCCTTCGATACCGCTTTCTCGACAGTCTTGCTCGCGTGCGCCTATTTGATGATCTTGGCGACGACGCCGGAGCCAACCGTGCGGCCGCCCTCGCGGATCGCGAAGCGCAGCTTCTCTTCCATCGCGATGGGCACAATCAGCTCCACCTCGATGGACACGTTGTCACCCGGCATCACCATCTCCGTGCCTTCGGGCAGCTTCACGATGCCCGTCACGTCCGTTGTTCGGAAGTAGAACTGCGGACGGTAGTTGGTGAAGAACGGCGTGTGACGGCCACCTTCCTCTTTCGTCAGCACATAAACTTCCGCCGAGAAGTTGGTATGCGGGGTGATCGAACCCGGCTTCGCCAACACCTGTCCGCGCTCCACGCCTTCACGCTCGATGCCCCGGAGCAGACAGCCGACGTTGTCGCCAGCCTGACCTTGGTCGAGCAACTTGCGGAACATTTCCACGCCTGTGACGGTGGTTGTGACGGTCGGGCGAATGCCCACAATTTCCACGCTCTCACCGACCTTCACGATTCCCCGATCGATACGGCCCGTAACCACAGTGCCGCGTCCGGAAATCGAGAAGACGTCTTCGATTGCCATCATGAACGGCTGATCGACCGGGCGCTCCGGCTGCGGGATGTATTCGTCCACCGCACGCATAAGCTCAAGGATCGATTCACGTCCAACCTTCGGCTCCTTGTCTTCGAGCGCCATGAGAGCCGAACCTTTGACGATCGGGATCTTGTCGCCCGGGAACTCGTAGGATGACAGCAGTTCGCGAACCTCGAGCTCCACAAGATCGAGAAGCTCCGGATCGTCCACCATGTCGACCTTATTCATATAAACGACAAGTGCCGGCACACCGACCTGACGGGCGAGGAGAATATGTTCGCGCGTCTGCGGCATCGGGCCGTCGGCGGCAGAGACAACCAGAATGGCGCCGTCCATCTGGGCCGCGCCCGTGATCATGTTCTTCACGTAATCGGCGTGGCCCGGGCAGTCGACGTGCGCATAGTGGCGCTTCTCCGTCTCGTATTCCACGTGCGCGGTAGAAATCGTGATCCCGCGCGCCTTTTCTTCCGGTGCCTTGTCGATCTGGTCGTAGGCCGTGAAGGTGGCGCCGCCTGTTTCGGCCAGCACCTTGGTGATGGCCGCGGTGAGCGACGTCTTGCCATGGTCCACGTGACCGATGGTTCCGATGTTGCAGTGCGGCTTTGTCCGCTCGAATTTTGCCTTGGCCATCTCGATTTCTCCGTAGGCTGTTTAACTGTTCTTCTTCACGATCTCATCCGCGATCGCTTGCGGGACCTGCTCATAGTGGTCGAACTGCATGGTGTACTGTGCCCTGCCCTGTGTCATCGAGCGGAGCGTGTTGATATAACCGAACATATTGGCCAGAGGCACCATCGCAGTGACGATCTGCGCATTGCCCCGGCTATCGGTTCCCTGCACTTGCCCGCGCCGGGAGTTCAAGTCGCCGATAACGCCACCGAAATAATCCTCCGGCGTGACGACTTCCACCTTCATGATCGGCTCGAGCAGCTTCGCAGCGCGCTTTTCCGCAAGCTCACGGAACGCCGCACGGCCCGCAATCTCGAACGTGAGCGCGTTAGAATCCACTTCGTGGTAGGCGCCGTCGACCAGCTTCGCCGCGAAATCGATCACGGGGAAGCCAGCCACCAAGCCTGTTTCCTTCTGAGCTTTGATCCCTTTGTCGACTGACGGAATAAATTCTTTCGGGATTGAGCCCCCGACTACCTCATTCTCGAACACGTAGCCGGAGCCTGGCGGCAACGGCGCGAACTCCACTTTCACTCGCGCGAACTGGCCCGCGCCGCCGGTCTGCTTTTTGTGCGTGTAGTCAATCGTTACCGGCTTCGCGAGCGTTTCGCGATACGCAACCTGGGGCGCGCCAACATTGGCGTCGACCTTGTAGGTTCGCTTCAGAATGTCGACTTTAATCTCCAGGTGCAGCTCGCCCATGCCCTTCAGAATGGTCTGGCCAGACTCGGTATCGGTCGACACGCGGAACGACGGGTCTTCCTGCGCGAGGCGATTGAGCGCCACGCCCATCTTCTCCTGATCGGCCTTCGTTTTCGGCTCGATCGCAAGCTCGATCACTGGATCGGGGAACTCCATTCGCTCCAGGATGACGGGATTGTTCGGATCGCACAGCGTCTCACCCGTCGTGGACGTCTTCAGCCCCGCGAACGCGACGATGTCTCCGGCATTGGCTTCCTTGATGTCCTCGCGAGAGTTTGCGTGCATCAAGAGCATGCGCCCCACCCGCTCACTCTTGTCCTTTACAGAGTTCAGCACGCTGGAGCCGCTTGTCACAGTGCCCGAATAGATGCGCACGAAGGTGATGGAACCCACAAACGGGTCGTCCATGATCTTGAAGGCAAGGCCCGCGAAAGGTGCCTTATCGTCCGCCGGCCGCTCCACTTCATTGCCCTTCGGATCGGTGCCCCTTACGGCCGGAATGTCGAGTGGCGATGGGAGGTAATCTACAACGGCATCAAGCAGCGGCTGTACGCCCTTGTTCTTGAACGCGGAGCCGCACAGCACTGGAACGAAGCTGAAGCTCGTCGTGCCTTTGCGAATACAGCGCTTGAGATCCTCTTGGCTCGGCGAGTTACCGTCTAAATAGGCTTCCAGCAGTTTTTCGTCCTGCTCGACCGCGAGCTCCACCAGGTTCGTGTGATATTCGCCCGCTTGGTCGCGCAGCTCGCCCGGAATTTCCACTTCGTCAAAGCGCGCCCCGAGCTGCTCTTCGCGCCACACCAATGCCTTCATGGAAACAAGATCGACGATACCCTTGAACTCCGCCTCCGCGCCGATGGGCAGCTGAAGGACCAGCGGATTCGTACCCAGCCGGTCCACCATCATGTCCACACAGCGCATGAAGTTGGCGCCCATCCGATCCATCTTGTTGACGAAGCAGATGCGGGGAACCCGATATTTGTCGGCCTGCCGCCAAACGGTCTCCGACTGCGGCTCGACGCCAGCCACCGCGTCGAACACGGCTACCGCGCCGTCCAGCACGCGCATAGAGCGCTCGACTTCAATCGTGAAGTCCACGTGCCCGGGCGTGTCGATGATGTTGACCCGATGGTCTTTCCAGAAGCAGGTGGTGGCGGCGGAGGTGATGGTGATCCCCCGCTCCTGTTCCTGCTCCATGAAATCCATGGTGGCGGCGCCATCATGCACTTCGCCGATCTTATGGCTCTTGCCTGTGTAATAGAGGATGCGCTCGGTGGTCGTCGTCTTGCCGGCATCAATATGCGCGGCAATGCCGATATTCCGGTAGCGATCGAGCGGGGTGGTACGGGGCACAGTTACACCTTCAAACGAGAGCTGGCCGGCTTCACGGCCATACGCCCCGTATAGTCGATCCGCCCCATCAGGGGAGCATCGGGAACGGTTGCGAAGTATTCGTCGACGGCTTTGCGCGCCCCCTCCCAGTGGCCGTAGTCGTCGATAATCAGCACGCCGCCGTCGCTCAGTTGCGGGTACAGGTGATGGAGCTCGTGCTTTGTGGACTCATACCAATCGGTATCGAGCCGCAGCAGTGAAACCGTCCTCGGACCAGCCGAAGGAATTGTGTCTTCCACAGGACCTTGCACAAAGACAAACCGGCCCTCCGGAACGCCCGCGCGGCAAATATTGGCTTTGACATCCTCCAAAGACGCGCATGCTTTCACGTCTTCGAAAATGTCTGTGGCGGCAGTGCCATCGAAGCGGCGGTCCTTGGCGGATGGTGCCGTCATGCCGTCGAAGGTATCGAACATATAGACTTTGCGGCTTCGGTCGCCGAACTTCTGCAACGCAAGCGCCGCAAGGATAGAACTGCCACCGCGCCAGACGCCGCATTCAACCACATCCCCCGGGATGTTCCGCGCGACAATGTACTCGACTCCCTTGTAGAGCGCGTACATGCGTTCGATCGGTGTCATCGTGCACGGCTTGCAAAGCTCAAACAGGGACAGAAATTCTGCGTCCGCGGCAATGTCGCGAACGGCGTCAGGGAACCGCCGCTTGGCTGGGCCCGCAACAGCGTGCGGCGACAGCTTGTTGCCAAGCCGTTGAACCAGCGATGCATGTTGAGCCGCCTGCGGCATCCGCAACTCCGTCGCCCCCGTTACCAGCGGTAATGCGAGAACGCACGATTGGCGTCCGCCATCTTGTGGGTGTCTTCGCGCTTCTTCACTGCGCTGCCACGGTTGTTCGCAGCATCCTGCAATTCACCGGACAGCCGGCCCGTCATGGTCGGCTCGTTACGGGCGCGCGCTGCGTTGATAATCCAGCGGATGGCTAGCGCACGGCTGCGGTCCTGACGCACTTCCACCGGCACCTGGTACGTCGCACCACCGACGCGGCGGGAACGCACTTCCAACGCCGGCGCAACATTGCGCAGCGCCTCATGGAACACCTGCAGCGGGTCCTGTTTCGTCTTCTGCTGAATGGTGTCGAACGCGCCGTATACGATACTTTCGGCAGCCGATTTCTTGCCATCATACATCAGGCTGTTCATGAACTTCGCGAGAACCAGATCGCCATACTTGGCGTCGGGATTGATCTCGCGTCTTTCTGCGCGGCGGCGACGAGCCATGGTCCTTCTTTCCTCTCGCTTCGCTCAGATCACTTGGGGCGCTTGGCGCCATAAAGCGAGCGGCGCTTTTTGCGGTCCTTCACACCCTGGGTATCCAGCACACCCCGGATAATATGATATCGGACGCCAGGCAGATCCTTCACGCGGCCACCGCGGATAAGCACCACCGAGTGCTCTTGCAGATTGTGTCCCTCACCGGGGATGTAACTGACAACTTCGTAGCCCCCCTTGCCCGTGAGGCGCACCTTCGCAACCTTGCGGAGCGCCGAGTTGGGCTTCTTCGGCGTCGTGGTGTAGACGCGCGTGCAGACGCCGCGCTTTTGCGGGCTGCCCTGCAATGCCGGAACCTTGTTCCGTTTCGGCTTCTCTCCGCGGGGTTTGCGGATCAGCTGGTTGATCGTCGGCATTCCATCTCCAATTGCGGCCGCGCACCGGCCAAGCACACATTCGGGCCTCCGCCCCTTTCGGGACTGCCCGCTTGCGGAGGACCGGGGACAGGCCCAGGTCGCGCACGCTACACTTCGAAACTGGCTTCCGGGCAGCGTTTCGCGCGCAAAAAGCGCAGGACGGCCTGCCGTGGGAGTGCGGCTATATAGAAGTGCGACTCAGGCGGGTCAAGCGTTCTGCAAGGATATTTCGCACTTGCGAGATACGGGCGGCGCAGGGGAATCGAGTGTGCCACCCAGTTGCGAACGATTCGCATTACCCTCCGGCACCATGTAAAGGAAGGCGCTAGTTGCAATTGAGTATCAACCTTGAGTGGGTGCAACATGCGACCAGGGGGCCTTGTGGCGACGGTTCTTCTCGTGGGCCTGATTGGTTGGGCTAAAGCGGACGACCAACCCTTCATCACTCTCTATACAACCGACATCGATAGCCAGTACGAGAAGGAGATTGAGCAGTCGGTCTACTGGTCAACCCAAAAACCGCACCAGGCCTTTAACGGGTGGCTCTCTCGGACAGAGGTCGAGTACGGCATCACAGACGATTTTCAACTATCCGGGTATCTCAATTACGAATGGGAGCGCAGTCGGCCTCATCCCCCTACAGGGCTAGACGTTGCATTCCACGCAACCAGCGTCTCCGGCGAAGCGATCTACCGCTTCCTCAACCCTTATTTCGATCCGATTGGCCTCGCCGTCTATTTCGAGCCCACTTTTGGTGACAACACACGCGGACTGGAAGCCAAGCTTTTGCTGCAAACGAACTTCTTCCACTCAGACCTCCGTGTGGCAGCCAACATCAATTTCGAGAGCAGCTGGGAGCGCGAAAACGGAATCTGGAGCAAGGGCAGCGCGGCCGAATTCTTTGCTGGCGCCGCCTACAACCTCACGCCTGAATGGTCCCTTGCGTTAGAATTTAATAATCAGAACAACTTCCAAGGACTTCTGGGCAATTCACACGGCGGTACGACAGCGTACTATCTTGGGCCGACGATCTCCTATGTTGGCCCGCCCTTCGGCATCCGGCTGGGGACCGAATTCCAGCTGCCATGGGCAAGCGCCCACAGCCCCGGTGTGTTGACAGATGGCTATTTCAGCGAGGCTGAGCGCCTGCGGCTCGGTCTCCGCATCAGCGTGGATCTGCCCTGAGTGCTCACCGTAAGCACTTTCACGTACCAGGTTCCGTCCCTTATTTCAGCAGATACATTGCTGGACGCCCGAAAAGCAGGTACAAGGCATTCCGCTTGATGCGGATGTATCCTGCTGTTTCGCCACGGATTTTCGGAGCCAATCATGGGGCGTGTGTACGCAGCTGCGGCGCGGTTATTTTCTTACTGTGCCGCGGGCGGGATCCTCGTATCCTGCGCCGGAACACCACCGCCCCCGCCGCCTGCCCCCCCGCCGAGAGCCGAGACGGCTTGGCCCACCCACGGCTGGCAGACCTCGACGCCCGAAGCACAGGGCGTAGATTCAGCCTGGCTCGCCTATGCCATCCAGACCATTCAGTGGAAGCATCTTCCCGTTCATAGCCTGCTGATCGAGCGCCATGGCTCGATCGTGCTGGACGCGTACTTTCATCCGTTTGCCGATAACGAACTTCACGATGTGGCATCCGTCACCAAGAGCGTGCTTTCGACTTTAGTCGGCATCGCCCAGGCCAAGCACCAAATGAGCGATCTGAATACACCGGTCTGGCCGATCCTGGCGCAGGAACAGAGTGCCGACTCGCGTAAGGCCCGGCTTTCGCTGGCGCATCTCCTGAGCATGACCTCAGGCCTGGACTGCAGTGAACGGGACGGACAGAATTTTCTCCAGCAGATGGTCAGCAGCCCCCATTGGACCAGCTTCGCCCTTGAAAGGAATGAAATCGCCGAGCCCGGCACCTCCTTCAATTACTGCGCCGTCAACATGCAGTTGGTTTCGGCGGTCCTGACCCGCAAAACCGGTGAGAGCGCCGCAGAGTTCGCCCAACGCGAATTGTTCGCTCCCCTCGGTATCCGATCATTCTATTGGCCAACGGACGGCGATGGAATCAGCCATGGTTATGCCGATCTCAGGCTGCAACCGCGCGACATGGCGAAGCTGGGTTATCTCTGGCTGCACCATGGGGTTTGGGAGGACAAGCAACTGGTGTCGGCATCCTATCTGGACGCAGCGGTTTCTCCACATGCTCAGGTCAGCGCAAGTGTCAAATACGGTTACGGTCTATGGGTCTATCCCTATGGCCGAGCCGGTTGCCCCGCTCACTTCGAGGCCAATGGCAATGGGGGACAGCGGATCGCGGTCATTCCCAGCAAGGATATCGTGATGGTGATCACAGGTTCCGGACTGAACGCCGACGAAGTGGCCTCATTGATTGCGCCCGCTTGGAAATCGGATCGGCCCTTGCTGCCAAATCCGCGCGGCATTGCCAAGCTCTCCGCAGCAATCGCCCGCGCCGCTGCCGCTCCCGATATTCTTATGGCATCCACGAGCACAGCAGCACTGACTTCCAGTTCACCCGCGGCGCGCGTAAGGACATCACCGGCTGAGGCTGCGCATGCTAATGCCGGCGCTACTCCTGTGGAAGCGCGGCCATCAGCAGCCGCCCCACCTTCTTTGCCGCTAGCTCACGTAACGTGGGCCACGACGGCGACAATGACAGCAGCCTCAGCTGGCGTTGCTACGTCAACGATCGCTGCGCCGGCTGCTGCCATGACGGCAGGCTCAGGAGCCTCGACCGCAACGCCAGGGCCAGCTCCCTCAGTATCTGAGACAGCACCCGACTCAACTGAAACCACACCCGCCCATCCCGGCCCTGCTCCTTTCGTGACGAGCCCGGCCCCGGCCGCAACCACCGCCTCGAACGCGCCCGACACCGCCGATCCTAGCCCAGCAGCAGCGCATTCCTAGGTCGCTGCGCGAAGAGGTCGAGCGGGCGGCCCACAACACAGGCTTCGTGTTCAAGCAGCGCTCGCTTAAGCGGCAACCCACCGCCGTATCCCGTTAGGCTTCCGTCCGATCCGATCACGCGATGACAAGGGATCACGAGCGCGATCGGATTGGCGCCGTTCGCGACGCCGACAGCACGGGCCGCGTTCGCTTGGCCCACCCGGCGCGCAATGGCTCCATAGCTGGTGGTTTCACCGAATGGGATCTCTAGCAACGCGTTCCACACCTGCTTGTGGAATTCGGGGCCGGCCGGGACGAGTTCCAAATCGAACTCGCGGCGCTTGCCGCCGTCATATTCGGTGACCTGGCGTTGCACCTGCGCGAGCTTCTTCTCATTGCGCTCGGCTTCGGGATCTATTGCGGCCGCGCCTTTCGCGCGCAAATGGAAGCGTAGCAGCCGGCCTTCCGCATCCACCCATGCCGCAAAAGTGCCGAATCTGGACGTGACCGGCGCCCAGTACCGTTTTCCATTTGTCATGCTGCGTCCCTGTAACTGGCCCACAGATGCGCCGTCGCGAGACTGCGATGTGGGGAAAGTTCCTGCATCAGTGTTTCCACATGCTCTGCACCGGGCCGCTCTTGGAGCTTGTGCAAGCGTTGGAGCACCGTTGCGAGCGCGCTGTCCCCGCAAGGCACCGCATCGGCGAACCCTCCCCGCAGCATCGTATACCGCGCGGTCCATTTCCCGATCCCGCGAATGGCGGTGAGCTTCCTTTCAGCCGCGATCGCCGAGCCCTGTGGTAACTTTTCTATGTCGAGCCGGCCTTCCGCGACTTCGTTTGCCGCGCCGACAAGATACTCCGCCTTGGCGCGCGAGTAACGCAGTTTGGCGAGTCGCGCGGCACTAAGATCGACAACCTTTTCCGGTGCCGGATGCGTGCGCATATCGCCGACCTTTTCTCCGGCGAGATTAAGTATCTCCCGGCGTAAGGCGGCGGCAAATTTCACATTCACTTGCTGACCAATAATTGCCCAGCACAACCCATCGAAACCGGTGGGTGTGGTGGGCAGACGCAAGCCGCGGCGCTTTGCAACCAGCGAAGCAAATTGCTGCTGTTTCGCCATGCGCGTTTCGAATGCCGTCACCTCGTTGTTGAGTCCCAGCATGCGAAGGGCAGAGTTGTGCAGCAGCGCCGCGGTTTCGCGGGTCATCTTTCCGATGCCGTGCACCTTTGCCCATGCGCCGTCGCTTTCCAGCGATAGCTCGAGCGCGACCGGACCCTGCGGCGTACGCAGTGCCTTGAAGATACGGCTACCTTCCACGCGTTCGGTTGGACTCTCCGGGTCCCGTGCGTGATACGCGAGGATTTCCTGCGCGCGATATCCGGCCGGCAAATGCAGCAGGAACACGCTGGCGGCGTTCATCGCGCGGTAGGCGCCTGGCGTCATGCGCATGAGCGCAAGGAACTGACGGTGGAAGACGGACTCGCTTTCGAACCCCGCCGCATACCCAACCTCGAGCACGCGGTCCGAGGTTTCCAGCAACCGATGTGACGCAACACGGACTCTTTCGCGCCGCAACCATGCCGCTGGGGCCAGGTGCGCGTGCCCCCGAAAGAGATCGCCCAGCTTGGTAAGGCTGACACCTGCGGCTTTGGCAAGCGCTGGCGCATCCGGAAAATCGTATGGCGCCGTCCGCACGCGAGCCGCCAACCCTTCAAACAGAGAAATGTCTTCGTCTTCACCCCTGTAGAAAAGATCAGGACGGCAGCGCTTGCAGGCGCGAAGACCAAGCGCCTGCGCCTCGTCTTCCGTGCGAAGGATTCGGACGTTTTCCGATTTGGGCTGCCGCGCGGTGCAGGACGGCAGGCAGTAGATGCCCGTCGTTAGCACGCCGATCAGGAATTTGCCATTGAATTTGCCCGCACGGGCTTCGGCTCGATCCCAGGAGAATGGCTCTGGCGTTCTCATGTGCGGAATATAGGACACCACCCACCTCTGCGCCTCTCATTTTCCCCGTTGCATGTTGACGTCAGCGGAATGCCTCGGATTGAAAGAAAAAGGGCCGGCGTTCCACCGGCCCTTCTGCTTCAGATTTCGCGAGAAACTACTCCGCGGCCACTTGCGGGGCCTCGAGTTGGGCGGGCTGCTGCTTCGCCTGTTCTTCCTGGATGACCCGGTCGCGTTCCCCAGCCACGTGCCGCAGGCGCGCAATCGCGCCGCCCGTGCCGGCCGGGATCAGCCGTCCGACGATGACGTTCTCTTTGAGGCCTTCCAAGGTGTCCACCTTGCCCTGAACGGCAGCTTCGGTGAGCACACGGGTGGTTTCCTGGAACGACGCCGCAGAGAACACCGAGCGCGTCTGCAATGACGCCTTGGTGATCCCGAGCAGGACCGGGCGGCCTTCGGCAGCCTTTCGGCCGTCGTCCACCGCCTTCCTATTCGCCTCCTGGAACTCCAGGAGGTCCACCTGCTCATTGGCAAGCAGCGTGGTTTCGCCGCCGTCGGTGATCTCCATCTTCTGCATCATCTGGCGGACAATCACTTCGATATGCTTGTCGTTGATCTTCACGCCCTGCAGCCGGTAGACGTCCTGTATCTCCTTCACCAGATACACGGCCAGTTCCTCGATGCCCTTGATGCGCAGGATGTCGTGCGGGCTAGGATTGCCTTCGACGATGTAGTCGCCCTTTTCCACATAATCCCCTTCGCGCACGCTGATGTGCTTGCCCTTGGGGATGAGGAACTCGACGGGCTCCAGCTTATCATTCTTTGGCCGTATGATGATGCGCCGCTTGTTCTTGTAGTCCTTGCCGAACTCGATGAAGCCATCGATCTCGGCCAGCACCGCGGATTCCTTTGGCTTGCGCGCCTCGAACAGCTCCGCCACGCGCGGCAGGCCGCCCGTGATGTCGCGTGTCTTGGCGCCTTCGGTTGGAATGCGCGCGACAACGTCACCCGCTTTGACCTCTGCGCCGTCTTCGACGGACAAAATGGCATCTACCGAAAGGGCATAACGCGCCTCACCTCCCGCGATCTGTACAGGCTTTCCACCCTTGTCGACGATGACAATGGTCGGCCGGAGATCCTGGTTCTTTGAACCGGTTCCGCGCGTGTCGATCACGACGCGGTTGGTGACACCCGTCTTTTCGTCCGCCACTTCCTTGACGGAAATACCGGAAACCAGGTCTTCGAACTTCACGATGCCGTCGGTATCGGTGAGCACCGGCAGCGCGTTCGGGTTCCACTCCGCGAGACGATCGCCTCGCTTCACGGTCGCGCCCTCGTCTACACGGAGCTTGGCGCCATAAACGATGCGATAGCTGGCCCGCTCAAGCCCCTTCGAATCGACAATCACCATCTGCATGTTGCGGCCCATGGCGATGAGCTCACCGTCGGAGTTCTTGACCACATTCCGGTTCGTGACCTTGATCTTGCCGTCGTAGGACGCCTCGATCTTGGACTGACCGGCTACCTGTGCGGCGCCGCCAATGTGGAAGGTGCGCATTGTAAGCTGCGTGCCCGGTTCACCGATGGACTGCGCAGCAATCACGCCGACGGCTTCGCCGATATTGACTGGCGTGCCGCGAGCGAGATCGCGGCCATAGCACTTGCCGCACACTCCATCCGTCAGCTCGCACGCGAGCACTGAGCGAACGCGGACCTTCTGGATGTGCGCGTTCTCGATGCGCTCTGCAAAGTCCTCGCCGATCTCGCGGCCCCGCTTAATGATGACCTCGCCTGTTTCCGGATGCTTCACATCCTCCGCCGCAGTGCGGCCAAGAATGCGCTCGGAGAGCGAAGAAACCACCGTGCCGCCATCGATTTCTGCCTGGACCGTGACACCCTTCTTGGTCCCGCAGTCTTCTGTCGTAATGATGCAGTCGTTGGCGACGTCTACAAGGCGGCGGGTGAGGTAGCCTGAGTTCGCCGTCTTAAGGGCCGTGTCCGCCAAACCTTTGCGCGCGCCGTGGGTTGAGTTGAAGTACTCAAGCACGGTGAGCCCTTCCTTGAAATTCGACAGGATGGGAGTCTCAATGATCGAACCATCGGGCCGAGCCATAAGTCCGCGCATCCCGGCCAGCTGTTTCATCTGCTGTGGCGAACCGCGGGCGCCGGAGTGGCTCATCATATAGATGGAGTTCATCTCCTGGATCCGCTTCGACTTGGGGTCCATTTTCGGTTCGGAGATTTCCTTCATCATCTCCGCCGCAACCTGATCCGTGCACTTCGACCAGGTATCGACAACGAGGTTGTACTTCTCCTTGTCAGTGGTGAGGCCGTCCAGATATTGCTGCTCATATTCGCGCACCCGGTGGCGCGTCTCGTCAATCAGCTTGGTCTTGGTGGCAGGGACGACCATGTCATCCTTGCCGAACGAAATGCCGGCCTTGCATGCTTCGCGGAAGCCAAGCCCCATGATGGCATCCGCGAACAGCACGGTCTCTTTCTGACCGCAGTGGCGATACACCTCGTCGATGATGTGGCTGACCTCCTGCTTGCGGAGCAGGCGATTCACCAGTTCGAATGGGATCTTCGGATTGCGCGGCAGATGCTCTGCAATCAGCATGCGTCCCGGTGTGGTCTTCACGCGGCGGATGATCGGCTTGTTGTCCGCATCAACCGTATGATACCGCGCCTCGATCTTCGCATGCAGCGTGACGGCGCCGGAGAAAAGGGCGTGCTCGATCTCACCGATATCGTTGAAGAGCATGCCTTCGCCGGGCTCATTGTCCCGTTCTTGGCTCAGGTAGTACAACCCGAGCACGATATCCTGCGTCGGCACGATGATGGGCTTGCCGTTTGCCGGGCTGAGGATGTTGTTGGTAGACATCATCAGCACGCGCGCTTCGAGTTGTGCTTCCAAAGACAGCGGCACGTGCACCGCCATCTGGTCGCCGTCAAAGTCCGCGTTGAACGCGGTGCAAACCAGCGGGTGCAACTGGATCGCTTTGCCTTCGATCAGCACCGGCTCGAACGCCTGGATGCCTAGACGATGCAAGGTCGGCGCGCGATTGAGCAGCACGGGATGCTCGCGGATCACTTCTTCCAGGATATCCCAGACCTCGGGCTTCTCTTTCTCAACCAGTTTCTTCGACTGCTTGACCGTTTGGCTGAAACCCTTCGCCTCCAGCCGTGAATAGATGAACGGCTTGAACAGCTCGAGTGCCATCTTCTTCGGCAGCCCGCACTGATGCAGCTTGAGTTCCGGGCCAACGACGATCACCGACCGGCCGGAGTAATCGACCCGCTTGCCAAGCAGGTTCTGCCGGAAGCGGCCCTGCTTGCCCTTCAGCATATCAGCCAGAGACTTCAACGGCCGTTTGTTAGCGCCGGTGATAACCCGGCCGCGGCGGCCATTGTCGAACAGGGCGTCCACAGATTCCTGCAGCATGCGCTTTTCGTTGCGCACGATGATGTCCGGCGCCTTCAATTCAATCAGCCGCTTCAAACGGTTGTTGCGGTTGATGACGCGGCGGTAGAGGTCGTTCAGGTCCGATGTCGCAAAGCGGCCCCCGTCCAGAGGAACAAGAGGCCGCAGTTCCGGCGGAATCACCGGCACTTGGGTGAGGATCATCCATTCCGGGCGATTTCCGGAGTCGATGAACGCCTCGACAAGCTTCAGGCGTTTCACCAGCTTCTTCGGCCTTTCGCCGACACCATTGGTTTCAGAAATCTCCTTGCGAAGCTGATCGCGCAATTGCTCGAGATCGATCGCCATCAGCAGGTCGCGGATGGCTTCGGCGCCGATCTTGGCGGTGAAGCTGTCTTCGCCGTAATCGTCCTGCGCCTTGTAATACTCGTCCTCCGTCAAGAGTTGGCGCTCTTTGAGAGGCGTTAGACCAGGTTCGATGGTGACGTAATTCTCGAAGTAAAGGACACGCTCCAGATCCTTGAGAGTCATGTCGAGCATCAGGCCGATGCGCGAGGGTAGCGACTTCAGAAACCAGATGTGCGCCACCGGCGATGCCAGTTCGATGTGCGCCATGCGATCACGGCGCACTTTCTGAACCGTGACCTCGACACCGCACTTTTCGCAGACGATGCCTTTGTACTTCATGCGCTTGTACTTGCCGCACAGGCATTCGTAATCCTTCACCGGTCCAAAGATGCGGGCGCAGAACAGGCCATCGCGCTCCGGCTTGAAGGTGCGATAATTGATCGTCTCCGGCTTCTTCACTTCGCCATGCGACCAGCGCAGTATTTGGTCTGGGCTTGCAAGCGAAATGCGAATGCGGTCGAAGGTGGGAATCTCCTTGCCGGCCTGAAACACGTTGATCAGGTCCTGGTTCATCCGTGCTTCACGGCTTCGGGGTCTTAGTTCGAAATCAGCCATTTACGAGCTCCACGTTCAGGCCCAGAGAGCGCATTTCCTTGACGAGCACGTTGAACGATTCCGGAATACCGGCCTCGAACGTGTCCTCGCCGCGAACGATGGCTTCGTAGACCTTGGTGCGGCCGGCCACGTCGTCCGACTTCACCGTGAGAATTTCCTGCAGGGTGTAAGCTGCGCCATAGGCCTCGAGCGCCCACACCTCCATTTCGCCGAAGCGCTGTCCACCGAACTGCGCCTTGCCGCCCAGCGGCTGCTGGGTAACCAGGCTGTACGGGCCGATGGAACTTGCGTGGATCTTGTCATCCACAAGGTGATGCAGCTTCAGCATGTAGATGTGCCCGACCGTGACCTTGCGGTCGAAGGTATCGCCGGTCCGCCCGTCGAACAGCGTCACCTGACCGGAGTGATCGACGCCGGCCATGTCGAGCATGTGCTCGATATCGGCTTCCTTGGCGCCGTCGAACACCGGCGTTGCGATCGGCACGCCGTGACGCAGGTTGGTGCCGAGCTCGATCAAGCCCTTCTCGTCGAGCGACTTGATCGTCTCTTCCTCGCCGTAG
>JAFAVP010000226.1 GCA_019242395.1 Alphaproteobacteria bacterium
TACGGGCAGGTGAACTACGCGGCGGCGAAGTCCGGCATCCACGGCTTCACCAAGGCGCTGGCCCAGGAAGGCGCGGCCAAGGGGGTCACGGTGAACGCGATCGCGCCGGGCTACATCGACACCGACATGGTAAGCGCCGTGCCGGCCAATGTGCTTGAGAAGATCGTCGCCCGGATTCCTGTGGGGCGGCTCGGCAAGGCGGAGGAGATCGCCCGCGGGGTGCTGTTCCTGGTGGGGGACGGTGCGGGCTTCATCACCGGCTCGACGCTTTCGATCAACGGCGGCCAGCATATGTATTGAGCCGCTGGGGCGGTGATGCGGGCGTTGCCGCCTTTGGAGTTTATGGAAGCGCGAGGGTTGGCTTGCGTGCGCGGCGGGCGGCCCGTCTTCCGGGACGTGAATTTTCGCGTGGGCCGCGGCGAGGCGCTGGTGGTGGAGGGGCCGAACGGCTCCGGCAAAACCTCGCTGTTGCGGCTGGTGGCGGGATTACTGGCGCCGGCGGCCGGCGCGATTTCGTTTTCCGGCATTGCCGACCGGGAGGAGCGCGGGAATTCCGTGGGATGGCTGGGGCATCACGATGGTGCCAAGCCACAACTCAGCCCGCGCGAAATGTTGCTGTTTTTCGCGCAACTGTGCGGCGGTGCCAGAGAGAGCATTCCTTCTCTGCTGCAACTGGTAGGATTGTCCCGCGCGGCCGATCTGCCCTGCCAGTACTTGTCGGCGGGCCAGAAGCGGCGGCTAGCGCTGGCGCGGCTGAAGTTGTGCGGGCGGCCACTTTGGCTGCTGGACGAGCCCCTCGCCGCCTTGGATGCACAAGGCAAATCGCTGTTGCTCGATCTGCTGCGCGAGCATCTTGCCGCAGGCAGCATCGCGTTGATCGCGACGCACGAGCTACTCGGGCTTCAGACGCAGCGGCTGCAACTCACATGAGAGCGGCGGCTGCGCTGCTTGCGCGCGATCTCCGCATAGCAACGCGTGCGGGCGGCAGCGCCGTGCTCGCGCTCGCCTTCTTCGCCGCAGTCGTGACGTTGTTGCCGTTCGGCATTGGCAGCGACCCGAAGCTGCTCGCGCGGGTGGCGGGCGGCGTGATTTGGGTGGCGGCGGTGCTCGCCAACCTGCTGGGGCTCGACCGGCTGTTTCAGGCCGATTACGAGGACGGCAACCTCGACCTCCTGGCACTGAGCCCACTGGGCTTCGAAGGAATTGCCGCCGCCAAGATCGTCGCCCACTGGCTCATCACCGGCCTGCCGCTCACCGTCATCGCGCCATTGCTAGCGCTCTTACTCAATCTGCCGCCGAGCGCCTACCCGGCGCTGCTCCTTTCCCTCCTGATCGGCACCCCTGCGGTGAGCGCCCTGGGCTCGGCCGCGGCCGCTCTGACCCTTTCGATCCGGCGCGGCGGGCTGCTGCTGCCGCTGTTGCTCTTGCCGCTGCTGGCGCCGGTGGTGATCTTCGGGGCCGGAGCTGTTCTTGCGCAAGTGGACCGGGTGGAAAACGGCGCAATCTGGTTTCTCGCTGCGATTTCCGCGGTTACAATCCTGCTATCGCCGTTTGTGACCGCTGCCGCGTTGCGGCTGAACCTCTCGGATTAGCCCATGTTGGCCTATGCAAACCCTCAGCGCTTCATGGAGTTGAGCCACCGCGTACTACCGTGGCTCTGCGGCGCAACCGCCGTTCTCTTCGCGGTTGGGCTTTATCTTTCTGTCACTGTACCGCCCGATTATCAGCAGGGCGAGACGGTGCGCATCATGTTCGTGCATGTGCCGGCCGCATGGGTGGCCATGATGGCCTATGGCTTCATGGCACTGGCGTCGCTTATCGGTTTGGTGAACCGGCACCCGCTGGCCGACGTGGCTGCGAAAGAAGCCGCGCCGCTTGGCGCATTGTTCACAGCTATGGCGCTCATTACCGGCTCCCTGTGGGGGCGCCCGATGTGGGGCACCTACTGGGTGTGGGACGGACGGCTGACGTCCTTCCTCCTGCTGTTCTTCCTCTATCTTGGCTATATTGCCCTTTGGAATGCCATCGAGAATGAGGTTCGTGCCGCAAGGGCCGCTGCTGTCCTTGCGCTCATTGGGGCGGTCAACCTGCCGATCATCGAATTTTCCGTGCAGTGGTGGACCACCTTGCACCAGGGCGAAAGCATTTTTCGCAGCGGTGGCCCACTGATCTCGGCCGTATTTCTCTGGCCGCTATTCATAATGGCCGTAGCCTACACACTCCTGTTTTTTACCTTGCTGATTGTCCGTATACGAACAGAGATTTTGGAGCGCCGGACGCGCTCCGCGGCACTTGGTTCTAGCAGCTGATGCACGCCATCATCGGCATCGGCAAATATGCCGCCTTCATCTGGCCGGCCTATGGGATCAGCGCCATTGGCATCATAGGCGCCGTTGCCCTGACAATGCTCGCCTACTATCGCGCCAAGCGCCAGTCTCCCAAATGAAGCGGTGGCTATATCTGATCCCGATCCTGGTGTTTGGCGGCTTGGTGTATCTGCTGTTTCACGGCTTGTACGCGCCGCCCCCCGACCAGATCCCCTCAGCCTTGCTTGGAAAGCCGGCGCCCCACATCGCTTTGCCGCCCCTCGACCAGCAGGCGCGAGCATTTGACAACCGTGATTTGGCGGCCGGGCATGTCAGCATCATCAATGTCTGGGCGTCTTGGTGCGTCCCTTGCCGCTTGGAAGCACCTATGCTCGACCGGCTAAGATTGCAGAGCGGCAGTCCGTTGTACGGCCTGGTCTACAAAGACAAGGCTGCCCGAGCGCGGCGCTTCCTTAGCGAAGTTGGGAATCCCTTTTCCAGAATCGATATCGACAGCCGTGGCCGCAGCGCGATCGATTGGGGTGTCTACGATGTCCCCGAAACGTTCGTGATCGATCGCAAGGGTATCGTGCGACTCCGTTATTCCGGTCCCATTACAGAAGACGTCCTATCTGAGGTCCTTTTGCCGGCAATACATGACGCGAACAGGCCCTAAGCTGGCGTCTTTATGTCTGCGCCCCCTTCCGCCCACGATCCCGCCTCAGCTTCCGTTTGAAGGCTGGGGCACCACTTGCGTTTGTGTCTTGGCTGGCTGCAGCGATCGCTGCCAGGTATTTCACAAAGCGCACCCTCTCCGCCGCCGGGAGCGGCTCCAGCAGCGCGCGCTCCGCGCGGTTAACGGCGGCAAGCGCAGCACGCAAGGCCCTGCGTCCAGCAGGGGTGATCGCAACGGCATTTGCGCGCAAGTCGGTTTCGGTGCGGTTGCGCGTGATCAATCCGCGCTCGAGCATGCGCCGGACCATTTCCGCCAGGGTGGAGCGGTCGATGCCTGTGGTTTCCACCAGAGCCGTCTGGCTCACTCCATCGTTTAGATCGAGCGCCGCAAGCACCGTCATCTGCGAACGCGTCAGCTCACTCTTCCCCGCTTCGCGCGCGTAAAGATCGGCATAATACTGTTCGCAGCGGCGCATGAGATGAGAGGGCGCTTCAGCGAGTTCGAAGCCGCCATTCGCCTGCCGGATTTTCGATGGCATGAACACACCCCTGCAATTTGTTCTGCTCGACTCTTCTAAAGCGGCCGGTCAACTTCATGACGGAAAGTTCTGACTGCACGCACAACCGATACAGAACCCCCGCGGCTGGCAGGCAAGCTTAGACGAAAGCCGCGCCGCGCGACAACGGGCATTCCATTTTTCGCGAAAGATTTTTTGCGTTGCGCCCCGCTGATGCAGGCGCTTTGCCGCAGGCGCACGGCCTAGTCCGGCCAAACTAGAAACCGGACTTCTCTTTGATCTCGTGCTTGAGAACGAGCGGCATCTGGGCGAGCGCAAACAACATGATGAGAGGGATGATCCCGAAGACCTTGAATTTCACCCAAGCGGGTTCCGCGAAATTGCGCCAGACAATCTCGTTCAACGCAGCGAGCAAAAGGAAAAACACACCCCAGCGCCAGGTCAGAGCGCGCCATCCGGTTTCGGTGAGCTCGAACGCTGCGGCGAAGATATATTTTATGAAGAGATGGCCGTAGGCGAGCCCCACGAGCAATGTCAGGCCAAAGCAGGCATAGAGCACCGTTGGCTTCATCTTAATGAAAGTGCCATTGTGCAGCCACAGCGTCAGCCCGCCGAAAATCATCACCAGAACGGCCGTGAACAGGGGTATCGGCGCGATCTTCCGCTCAATGCCATAGCTGCCGGCGAGCGCCGCCAGCGCCGCAACCATGAAAGCCCCAGTGGCGACGAACAGGGCATGATGATCCTGCGGGTTTGGCGTTCCGCCGGCGCCGGCTAACTCGTATGCCGCGAAGAACACCAGCAGTGGGCCCAGATCCAAGGCGAGCCGCCCGAATGGGCCGATCTTTCTCTCTTTCCCTCGCCCTCCGCTCATTTGGCACCCGTTAAAGCCCTGGCGAATTTGGCGGCTTCGAAGACCTGAAGATCGTCCGCCTGTTCACCAACGCCAATGAAATGCACCGGCAGGCGGAATTTCTCGGCTAGCGCAACCAAAATACCTCCTTTCGCCGTTCCGTCGAGCTTGGTCATGATGAGCCCGGTGAGAGGCACGATGGATTTGAATGCTTCGACTTGCGAGATGGCATTTTGCCCGGTGGTCGCATCCAGAACGAGAAGGATGGCATGCGGCGCGCTTGTATCGATCTTCCGAATCACACGGGCAATTTTTTCGAGTTCTGCCATTAGGCCGGCTTTATTCTGGAGGCGTCCGGCGGTATCGATGATCAGAATGTCCGCGTCTCCGGAACGCGCTTTTTCGAAAGCCTCATAAGCCAGTCCGGCCGCGTCGGCGCCGGCTTCTCGCGCGACAACCTCCGCCCCGGTTCGCTCCCCCCAGACTTGCAGCTGCTCGATGGCGGCGGCACGAAAAGTATCCCCGGCCGCTAACACGACTTTGAGGCGTTGACGCGCAAACCTCAGTGCCAGCTTGCCGATGGTCGTGGTTTTTCCGGTACCGTTGACGCCAGCGACCAGAATAACGAACGGCTTCTTGCTGCTGTCGATTGTGAGCGGTGCCTCGACAGGCTTCAACACCTGGATCATTTCGCCGGCCAGCACGCGGCGGAGCTCGGCTTCCGATATCAGCCAATCGAAGCGTTCCCTCCCGATGTTCTGAGATATCTTGGTGGCAAGGCTCGCGCCCAGGTCGGCGCGCACGAGCGCCTCTTCGAGTTCTTCGATTGTTTGAGCATCCAGCTTCTTGCGCGTAAACACGCCCGTGAGGTTGTCGCTCAATCCCCCGCTGGAGCGCGACATGCCTTCCTTGAGGCGCTCCCACAATGTGGGAGGCGGCGGTGCTTCGCCGAACGTTCTCATGTCAACTCGGCAATCAGATGTGTTCCGGTGGCCGCCACGATGCGCGCGGGTTGAAACGTGCCTGGCTCTGTTCCTCCGCAGATTTTGACCGGAGCGAAACAGGCGGTCCTGCCGTCCTCATGGGTTTCGCTCAGAACGATCTGGGATGTTCCGACAAGCGATTCCAGTCTGCTGGCAATTGCCGAGGCTCCTTTTTCCCGGAGGCGCGCAGCCCGGTCCTTAATCACCGGCTTTGCCACTTGGGGCATCCGGGCCGCGGGAGTGCCGGTCCGCGCGCTGAACGGAAAGACGTGCAGGTACGAAAGTCCCGCATCATCGACCAGTTTCAGTGTATTCTCGAACATGGGTTCCGTTTCTGTGGGAAACCCGGTGATCAGATCGGCGCCAAACGCGGCCTCCGGACGCAAGCGGCGCACCGTTTCACAAAAGGCGATGGTGTCTTTGCGCAAGTGCCGGCGCTTCATGCGTTTCAGGATCATGTCGTCACCGGACTGCGCGGAGAGGTGGATGTGCGGCGCGAATCTTTCTGCTTCTGCAATGACGCGTAACAACGCCGGATCCGCTTCTATGGAATCGATAGAAGAAACGCGTAGCCGCTTCAGGCTGGGGAGCAACTTCAGCAGCTTTACACAGAGTTGGCCGAGCGTAGGCCTTCCCGGCAAGTCTGCCCCGTAGCTCGTTAGGTCCACTCCGGTGAGCACGATCTCCCCGAACCCGTTCTCCACCAGCCGCCGGGCTTCTTCGACCACAGACCCCATCGGTACGCTCCGCGCATTCCCGCGGCCGAAAGGGATGATGCAGAACGTGCATCGGTGATCGCATCCGTTTTGTACCTGCACGAAGGCGCGCGCTCTTCCGTCGAAGGCGTCCACGAATTGAGCGGCGGTTTCCCGCACGCTGAAGATGTCGTTGACGCGCACACGCTCGGAAGTGCCGGTTCCGGGCGGGGTATAGCTCTCCTGCTTCAGCTTCTCCTCGTTACCCAGTATGCGATCGACTTCTGGCATGGCGGCAAAGGTCCCGGGCTCCGTTTGCGCCGCGCACCCTGTGACGATGATGTTGGCATTCGGGTTGGCGCGCCGGGCCTTTCGGATCGCCTGCCGCGACTGGCGCACGGCCTCCGCCGTGACCGCGCAAGTGTTGAAGACGATCGTATTTTCCACCCCTGCCGCCGCGGCACGAAGGCGGATGGCCTCGGACTCGTAGGCGTTCAGGCGGCAGCCGAAGGTGATTATTTCCGGCCGGTTCATCCGAGAGCCTCGAGATCCATTTCGCCGCGATAGGTGAGCACCGCCGGGCCGCTCATGAAAACATGAGACGTGCCGCCGGCCCAGTCTATGTGGAGGGTTCCGCCATCCAGCACCACGTCAACGTTGGTGCCGCACAAATCGCGACGCTTGGCAGCAACCATGGCGGCGCATGCGCCGGTCCCACAGGCTAGCGTCACGCCAACACCACGCTCCCAGACGCGCATGCGCAATGTCTTCGGCGAAAGGCACTGGACGAACTCAACGTTTGTCCGTTCCGGGAACAGAGGGTGCCGCTCGATTTGCGGACCGAGCTGGTGCACCGCCGCAAGCTGTACTTCCTCCATGAAGAGGACGCAGTGAGGGTTTCCGACGTTTACAGCCGCGGCATCTTTCAGAGCGTCACATTCCGATTCAGGTAGCGGGACTTCGAACGACTTGCTGTCGCGCGGCTCCGAAAGAGGAATGTCCGGCCACTCGAAGCGCGGCAACCCCATGTCTACGCGGATCAGTGCCCCCGCCTTGGTGCACGGTAGCGATCCACCAGCCGTCTCGACACGGACCTCTGGCTGGCCACTCTCTTCCATCAGGATCGTGGCCACGCACCTCGTTGCATTCCCGCAGCTCTCTACTTCGCTCCCGTCGGCGTTGTAAATGTACATGCGCGCGTCTGCGTCGCCATTCGGGCGGCCCAGCAGAATGACCTGGTCGCAGCCGATTCCGCGGCGCCGGTCCGCAATGCCTCGAGCGAGCGCAGGCGTTATGAGTATCTCCCGAAACCGGCCATCGAAGACGGCGAAATCGTTGCCGAGACCGTGCATCTTTCGAAAGGGTGTCATGCCGCGCTGTATAGGCTGGACCTCCCGGCCGGACCAGTCCCGGGTCAAAGCCAATTGGGCGCAGTAGAGGACGTGGATACCGTAACACTGTAAGCTTCAAATTCGTGTGGCTGCCATTGACCAGCAAGCCTTGGGCTGCACAACCTTTCCGTGCGAGAGAGGTTTGATCATGCGAATCCGCATACTGAGACTTGGATTGGCCGCCGCTCTAGGGGTGGGCGCCGGTGCGGCGGGAAATTCCATGCAGGACAACGATCCCTACCTCTGGCTATCGGACATACAGGGAGCGAAGCCGCTTGTGTGGGTACAAGCGCAGAATGCCCGGACTGATGCCGCTCTCAAGAGCGATCCAGGTTATCGCAAAGATTACAATTGGCTGCTCAGCATTCTGAATGCCGATGATCGCATCCCGCTCCCACAGGCGGTTGACCGCCAGTGGGTGTTCAGCTTCTGGCAAGATGCTTCCCACCCCCGGGGGCTGTGGCGCCGCACCACCGTGGAGGACTACGCAAGAAGTCGTCCCAATTGGCAGCTCCTGTTCGATGTCGACAAATACGATCGTGAAACCGGCAAGAATTGGGTGTGGCAGGGCGCCGATTGCACCCCCAGCTTCAATCGTTGTCTTGTGTCGTTGTCAGCCGGTGGTACCGACGCGCATGAAGTGCATGAGTTCGATCCTGCGGCAGGCACTTTCGCGGATGGCTTCTCATTACCCGCCGCCAAATCTCAGGCGCGTTACCTCGATGACGGCAGTGTTTTGTTCGCAAGCGACTTCGGGTCCGGCACGCTTACCTCTTCCTCCTATCCTCGCGTCGTAAAGCTCTGGCGCCGCGGACAAGGGATGTCCGCTGCCAAGATCGTTTACGAGGCCAAGCCGGACGACATCGGCGCCAATCTCCTGGTCTTCCGCGGTCCGTATGGTGTCGTACCGCTAGTGCAGCGGCAGATCACGTTCTTCGCTGCAGACTACGCTTTGGTGCGGTCAGACGGGACTAGCCTGGCGCTGCCGCTTCCGCGCGGTGCGCAGATTGCGGGAGTAACGCAGGGGCAGTTGATCTTCACGTTGCGCGATGCCTGGACTCCACCGGGGCAAGCAGCAATCGGAAAGGGAGCATTGCTCGCATTTCCAGTGCTTGCGTTCGCTGAGACAGGCAGGATGCAGCCAGTATCTGTACTGTACACGCCGGGCCCGCACGCCATGATCGCAGCCAGTGTGTCGGCCGGACGGGACGCCGTTTACGCCCCCATCTACGAAGATGTTATCGGCTCGATTCATGAGTTCCGCTTTAGCCGCGGCCGGTGGAGAGAATCTGTGCTGCCGTTACCGAAGCAGGGCTCAACCGAAGTGGTAGCCACAAACGACTGGGGCCCAGAGGCATACTTCACGTATGAGAGCTTCACCCAGCCGCCCACGCTCTATCAGTATGATGGCACGGGCGCTCCCAACGCGATCAAATCTGAACCTGGGCGCTTCGATGCATCCCGCGTGTCGGTGACCCAGAATTGGGCGACATCTCGGGACGGTGTCAAAGTGCCGTACTTTCTGATTCGTCCAAAAGGCGCAGAAGGGCCAATCCCGACCATCCTCTACAGTTACGGCGGCTTCGAGCTCTCGCTGAACCCCTGGTATTGGAACGATGGACATCGGCCGCTTTATCCGTCGGAGCCGTGGTTCGATCACGGCGGCGCCATCGCAGTTGCCAATATCCGCGGCGGCGGCGAATTTGGTCCCGCTTGGCACCAAGCCGCCCTCAAGAAAAACCGGCAGCGGGCGTTCGACGATTTCGCGGCGGTGGCGATGGATCTGGAGCGCCGCGACCTGACCACGCCAAGCAAGCTGGGCATCGTCGGCGCCTCGAACGGAGGGGTGCTCACCAGCGTGACCATGACGCAGCACCCGGAGCTGCTCAGCGCGGTGGTGTGTCAGCGCCCACTGATCGACATGCTGCGTTACACTCGGCTTGGCGCTGGCCAGTCATGGGTGGAGGAATTTGGCGATCCCGCCAATCCGCCAGATCGCGCTTGGCTCGCAGCATACTCTGCGTATGAGAAAGTTAGGCCGAATTTGCATTATCCTTCCGCCCTCTTCATCACCGAGACAACCGACGATCGCGTGACGCCGGTCTGGGCGCGGATGATGGCAGCCAAAATGGAAGCGCAAGGGCACGATGTGCTGTTTTATGAATCTGCAGAAGGCGGTCATGGCGCCGGCGTTACCCATGCGCAGGAAGCAGAATATTGGGCGCTTACCTACACCTTCTTTCGCCAGAAACTGCGCTGAAGAGCAGCGGTTACGCCGTGCCGCAAGCTTGTTCAACCCACCGCAGCAGCACTTCCTCCACGACGGGCTTCTCCAGCCTCACAAGAACACCGGTGCGCGTCAGCCGCTCGTCGTTGTTGTCGCTGCGGCCAGTCACCAGCAGCGCCGCAGCGTCGAACCCGTCATCGCGCAGGCGCTCCAGGAGCGTCAGTCCATCCATGCCGGGCATGTGGAGGTCGAGGATGAGGCAGCAGCAATCGCGCGCCTTGGGATCGTCCAGCAATGCTGCGGCGGAATTGTAGTCGCGCACGGCGTAGCCGCACGCCTCCAGCAGCAGGTGCATGGAGTCGCGCACGGCATCGTCGTCGTCGACAATGGAAATGGCATGCATGGCTGTCATGCGTGGTGCGGTCCCCAGCGGACCGCAAAGTCTAGGCTGCCCCACAGGCACGCAACATCCGGTAATCTACCTATCATGCGACGGCTTTGAGGTGCATGAGAGCAGGCGAGCAGGGGCGTGAAGTTTCGACTTCGACCGCGCGCCGTTCAAGCTCCGCTGCCGCGCGCGTCATCAGCGCTGCGTAGTCATCCATAGCCATTGTGGCGGCAATCTCGCGCAACCGCCTAGCCAGGCTGCGAATGTCGGCCGCTGACGCAGCTTTGGGCATGTGTTTTCGCCTCGGTAGCGGGGGGCACCATGCGTCAGGAGCGCTGACGGGGACAATTCGGTCTTATGCGTAAGGTGTTCTACCTAAGGCGGACTGGCTGAACCGCAGCAGGCGTCAGGCGGGCACGGCCGATAATGTCATCCTTACAAGCTCGGCAAGGCTGCGGGCCCCCATCTTATCCATGACCCGCGCACGATGGATTTCCACGGTGCGGGGGGAAATCGACAGTTCGTACGCGATGATTTTGTTGGGACGGCCCGCAACCAGCAGCTCCAAAACCTGCCGCTCCCGGTCCGTCAGATCGGCGAGCCGTTCGCGCACGAGCTTCGCCGAGGCCTCGCTGTGGCCGGCACGCTCCGCCTGCTCCAGCGCCCGCCTCACGCTCTCGACAAGCACGGCGTCCTTGAACGGCTTCTCGAGAAAATCAATCGCCCCTTCCTTCATGGCGCGAACCGCGAGCGGCACATCGGCATGCCCGGTCATCAGGATCACCGGTAGGGTGGAACCCCGTTCCTTCAATCGCTGCTGCAGCTCAAGCCCGTCCATCTCCGGCATGCGGACATCCGCGAGCACGCAGCCGTGCTGGGCGGGTGCGCCGCTTCCGAAAAACGCGATGGCGGACTCGTAAACAGGAACCGTGTAACCGGATGTTTCCAGGAGAACCTTAAGCGAGTCCCGCATCGCGGGATCGTCATCCACCACAAAGACGCGCGGCTCGACCGTCATCGTTCGTTCCAGTCCAGCCCGAAGGGGGTTGTACCGGGATTCGGGACGGCCTCCAAGACTGGCAGAGTGGAGCTTCGCCCATGGAAATAGCGGGTACCAACGGAGCTAAAGAAACCTTGCGCTGCGCGCCGGAGTTAAGGCTCGCATGCGGGCAAGGATGACAGCGGTAACGCGATCCCGAGTAGGAACGTCGCACGAGCTTGCCGTGCCGGTAGGCACGCTGTCGATGGAGGCGAAGCTGGTGGATGCCCTCCCCACGGACGATGGCTGGCAGTTCGAGCCGAAATGGGACGGCTTTCGCTGTTTGGCTTTCAAGGACGGGGACGAGGTGGCGTTGCAGGCGAAATCCGGCAAATCGCTAACGCGCTATTTTCCCGAAATTGTGGAGGCTGTTCGCAGCGCCCCATTCCAGCGGCTGGTGATCGATGGCGAGCTGGCCATTCCGGTAGCGGATTCTATTTCGTTCGACTCGCTGCAGCTACGGCTGCATCCCGCGGAAAGCCGCATCCGCAAGCTGGCGAAGGAAACACCGGCGATCTTCATCCTGTTCGATTGCCTGCAAACGCCCCGCAACCGCAGCCTGCTGGATGCACCACTCAGCGAGCGCCGCGCGGAGCTGGAGTCCATATTCGCGAAGCTGAAAAGCAACTGCCACTTCAGGCTTTCGCCCTATACGCGCGACGCGGACGAAGCGAAGAAATGGCTGAACCGCGCCAGCGGCGAGTTGGATGGCGTTGTCGCCAAGCGTCTGGACGGACCGTATGTACCCGGCGAACGTGCGATGCTGAAGATCAAATGCCTGCGCACGGCTGATTGCGTGGTCGGTGGCTTCCGTTACGCGCAAGGAACCCGCGAAGTGGGATCGCTCTTGCTGGGCCTGTATAATGAAGAAGGCAAACTGGATCACGTGGGCTTCACCTCCACCGTCGCGCACAAGGATCGCGGCGCCTTGACGAAAAAGCTGGAGAAATTGCGCAAAGCCCCTGGCTTCACCGGCGACGCGCCCGGAGCCCCGTCGCGCTGGAGCACGGAGCGAACCGGCGAGTGGGAGCCGCTTGCCAACAAGCTGGTGGTGGAAGTGCGCTACGATCATGTGACCGGCAACCGCTTCCGCCACGGCACCAAGCTGTTGCGTTGGCGGCCGGACAAATCGCCCAAGCAATGCACCTTCGAGCAGCTGCAGCAGGAGGCTCGGCCCTCAACCCTGGTCGCGGATGTGCTGCAGCCATGAGCGATGCGGTTTTTCACGGCGTGACGCTGAGCCATCCGGAGAAGGTGCTGTATCCGGAGCAGGGCATCACCAAGCTTGCGCTCGCGGAGTATTATGAGACCGTGGCGGCATGGATGCTGCCGCACGTGGTGAACCGGCCGGTCAGCCTGGTGCGCTGCCCCGCGGGCCGCGCGAAGAAGTGCTTCTTTCAGCGCCATGCCGGCTCCGGCATACCGCCGCAGCTGAGCGAAGTGCCCATTGAAGGCTTCGGCGAGGAGGAGGCGTTTCTCTACATCAAGAACGTCTCCGGCCTGATGGCGCTGGTGCAGATGGGCGTGCTGGAAATGCATCCCTGGGGCTCGCGCGTCAACAATCCGATGAAGCCGGATCGCGTCATCTTCGATCTCGATCCTGGCGAAGGGCTGGCGTTCAGCGAGGTGGTGAAGGCGGCGAAAGAACTGCGCGCGTTCCTGGAAGAACTCGGGCTCGTCTCCTTCCTGAAAACCACCGGTGGTAAAGGGCTGCACATCGTGGTGCCGATTGCGCGGCGATATGCCTGGCCTGAGGTGAAGACGTTTGCCAAACGCGTCGGCGAATTGATGACGAAGAAATCGCCGGAGCGCTATCTCACCCGCATTTCGATTGCCGAACGGCGCGGCAAGATCTTCATCGACTATTTGCGCAACGACCCGACATCTACGGCCGTGGGTCCGTACTCGACCCGTGCCCGCGACGGCGCGCCGGTCGCCACGCCGCTGGCATGGGAGGAACTTACGCCCAAGCTCGATCCCAAAGCCTTCGACATCCACACCGTGCCCAAGCGCTTGGCGAAACTCAGGTCGGATCCTTGGGAGGGCATTGCCAAGCTGGCGCAGAAGCTGCCGACGCTTACGTGACCTGCACTCTTTCGTC
>JAFAVP010000228.1 GCA_019242395.1 Alphaproteobacteria bacterium
TGTTCGGCTTCGACGATGCGCCGCACGGTCACGGCGAGGTGGTGTTCGAGAATGTGAAAGTGCCGGCAGAGAACATGATTTTGGGCGAAGGCCGCGGCTTCGAGATCGCGCAAGGACGGCTCGGCCCGGGCCGCATCCATCACTGCATGCGCACCATCGGCGTGGCGGAGCGGGCGCTCGAGATGATGTGCCGCAGGCTTCTTTCACGGACAGCCTTCGGAAAGAAAATCGCCGATCATTCGGTGTGGGAGCAGCGTGTGGCGGAAGCGCGCACCGAGATCGACATGTGCCGCCTGCTCACGCTGAAGGCCGCCGACATGATGGATAAGGTTGGCAACAAGGTCGCGCGCGCCGAGATCGCGATGATCAAGGTGGCGGCGCCGCGTATGGCGCTTAAGATCATCGACGATGCCATTCAGGCGTGGGGCGGGGCCGGGGTCACCACCGATTCGGGGCTCGCGCGCATGTATGCCAGCATGCGCACGCTGCGGCTGGCGGATGGGCCGGACGAGGTGCACAACCGCGCCATCGCGCGCCTGGAATTCGCCAAATATATGAACCTGCCGCGCAAGGAGGCCGCGGAGTAGCTCAAGGAACGACGGATTTGCTCGCCGCCACGGCGTAGTTCACGTCCAGATCGTTCGTCAGGCGCCACGTCCAGGAGAGCGGATCGAAGGAAAAGCCCTGCCGCTGGAGCACGCGGAGGCTCGCGTTCTCGATCATGCCGCACAATCGTGCCGGCGCGAGGAAGCGGTTCCAGTCGTGCGTGCCGGCCGGCAGCCAGCGCAGGATGTACTCGGCGGCGATTTTGGCCAGCGCCAGCGACTTCAACGTCTTGTTGATGGTGGCGACGATGAGCAGCCCGCCCGGCCGCACCAGCCGCGCGACAGCCGCAAGGAACGATTCCACATCCGCCACATGCTCGGCCACTTCCAGCGCCAGCACGACATCGAAGCTTGCTGCTTCCGCGGCCAGTTCTTCGGCGCTGGCGCAGCGGTACACGAGCGGCAATCCCCGGTCAGCTGCGTGCGCTTCCGCCGCGCGAACTGTTTCTTCCCCGGCATCGCAGCCCGTTACATCGAAGCCGAGCCGCGCCATCGGCTCGGCGATCAGCCCGCCGCCGCAGCCCAGATCGAGCAGCGATAGCCCGGCAAAGGGCCGTATGCTTCGCGGGTCGCGCCCGAAATGCGCCGCGGCAGCATCGCGAATGAATTGCAGCCGCACCGGATTGAATTTGTGCAGCGGGGCGAAGGGTCCGTCCGGATTCCACCAGTCGCCAGCGAGGCGTGCGAACTTCTCGATCTCGTTTCGGTCAAGGCTGGGCATAGGCTGCATGCCGCTCACCATAGCTGGCGAGAGCACAGGGCGCGAGGTTCGCGAAGTGTTAGGGCGTGCTCAGTGCCAGATGTATGGTGTTGGGATGCGCGGCCGAGGCCATATGGGCGCTGGCGTGAGGCTGCGCCGCCAGGAAGGCAAGCGTCGCCAGAATGCCCAGCACGACGATCAGTTTGTCTTCGAACTCTGGAAGCATGGCCGCATTACGACGGAGCTGCCGGTGAGGTTTAGCGCCCAAGGCCACAACGATCCGTTAACGGATCGGGAAGACATCCGCCCGCTTTGTGGCACCGGTTGTCCACATACGGGATTCCCCGCACTAGGCCGTTCAGCGCGGAGCCGGTACACGCATCGCATCAAGGCTGAGGCACACGGACCGGGTTTCAAAAAAGCGGCGGGGCAGCAGAACCGAAAAAGCCGCAAATTAGAGGGAAAAAAAGCCGTCGCGGGGCTGCGACGGCTTTCTTTTTTAGCCTTACCGAATTACTGGCGCAGGAAGCCGTGATAGTTCTCCGCGCTGTCCATCCACCAGCCGGTGATCAGGCCCTTCTTGTTGATGCTGTTGGGGAAGGTGGCCACAGCACCCGGCACCTCGAAGGTTTGAATTTTGCCGAACGCCTTGCGCAGAAAGCCGTGGCTCGCGAAGTTGCTGTCCTCGTAGTAGCCGACGATGTCGCCGGCATCGTTGATGCCCGTGACGAAGGTTGCGACCGCGTTCTTGATGTCCAGGGGCGTGATCGTCCCATCCGCCGCGCGCTTGAAACCGCGGGCGGCGTAGTTCTGGTCCAGGGAATAACCCACCACGTCGCCCGCGCCATCGATAGCCTGCGGGAAGGTACCGAGCGCGCCATTGCCGGCATCGAATGAGGTGATCTTCCCTTTGGCCGCGCGCACGAAGCCATGAACCAAACCGTCGTCGCTGCCCCAATGGCCGGTGACCACGTTGCTTTCGTTCAGGTCGAGTGCGTTCGTGCCGTAGGTATCGTTCTTCACGTCGAAGGTGACGATCTTTCCGCTCGCCTTGCGCAGGAAGCCGTGCGGCGTGGAGTAATAGTCGTAGTACGTGCCCACCACCGCGCCCTTGTTGGAGATGGCGTTGGGATAGGTGCCGTTGTCGTCCCCCGGCGCATGGAAGATATCGAGCGTGCCGTTGGTTTCGCGGAGGAAGCCCGGATGGTTCCCTGCATCGACGGAGTAGTAGCCGGTCGCGATGCCATCGTTGTCGATACCGTACGCGGCGGTCACCTTGGATTCGGGGTGGTCGAAGCTGGTGATGGTGCCGTCCGCGGCGCGCAGGAAGCCTTTGTTGCGTTGGTCGGTCGGATCGTACCAGAAGCCGGCGATGGTACCGTCCTCATTGGCGCGCCAGGGATAGGTGCCGATCGAACCGGGAGGATCGAAGGTGGTGATCTTCGCCTTCGCCGCGGCGGCTGCTGCAGGCGAAACGCACACCGGCGCGCACAGCGCCACGCCAATCGCGAGCGCCGCAAATCGGGAAATCATCACCGTGCTCATGCTGTCTCCCCTGTGAGGCAGCGCACAACATACGCCGATGCCGGACCGGCCGCCACTGTTGGGCTGGGCTTGAGAAGCGGCTAGATTGGCGGGCTGTCGCGCGGGGAAACGAATGACCGGAAAGATTTTGGCGCTGCTGGCCGCGAGCTTTGTTCTCGCGCGATCCGAAATTGCGCAGGCGGATGTGACGATCAGCAACAAGCCGACCAGCAACATGAGTTGCGAGGCAGGTGTGTGCGCGGCCACGGCGCGGAAGGCGGTTCTCAACGTGGCCGATCTTCAAAACATGCTCGCGAACGGCGACGTGGCGGTGAAAACCGGGACGGTCGCAAATGACATCGAGATCACGCAACCCCTCACCTGGAGCAGCACCAGCCGCCTGACGCTGGATGCGCAGGCCTCCATCACAGTAAAGAAGCCGGTTACCGTCACCGGCAGCGGCGGCCTAACCATCGCCTACGACAACCAGAGCGGCTCAAACGATCTCTATTTTTTCGGCAAGGGGCAGGTCACGTTCTCGGACATGGCGAGCAGCCTGGTCATCAACGGCCAGAGCTTCACGTTGAACGCCGATCTCCCGTCACTGGCCGATGCGATGAACGGCAACGAGGGCGGATCGTTTGCACTGGCCAACGATTACGACGCGAAGAATGACAGTTTCAAACACTCGCCGGTGGATTATTTCGAGGGCAACTTCGAAGGATTAGGACACTCCATCAGCCATCTGAAGCTCCGTGGCGGCGGGCATCAGCGGGCGGGCATGTTCGCAAAGACGGGCCAGGCGATAATTCGGGATATCTATCTGAAGCAGGTGAATGTCCGCTCCGGCAATAAGCTGTATGTGGGCGCTCTCGTCGGCGATAACGGGGCGCAGATTGTGAATGCGTCCGTAACTGGTACTGTCATCGGGAACAGTGACTTCGCGGCAGTGGGGGGCCTGATAGGTGCCGGCGGCGGCTTGATTGGCCGTTCTCGGGCAATTGCAACTGTGGTCGGCTATGGGGCGGGAGGCTTGATCGGTGTCAACGTAGGAGTGCTATACCGCTGCTACTCAAATTCTACTGTCAGCGGTAGCAGTGCTGGTGGCCTAGCAGGCGGAAACGGGGGGCATGTTTTTGATTCTTATGCCACGGGACCTGTCATAGGGACGCGCCTCGCGGGGGGGCTTACAGCCGATACTGGCGGCAATCAGAGTGTGATGGCGGCGTATTCAACAGGGAAAGTCGACGCCCCGACGAGAGGCGGCCTTGTCGGCACAGATTTCAATCTCACGGTGTCAGACAGTTACTGGGATCTGGACACCAGCGGCATTGCGGATCCCGGACAGGGCGCGGGGCAGCCGGCCGACGATCCCGGCATTACTGGGCTGACAGACGCACAACTGAAGTCAGGATTGCCGAAAGGCTTTGATCCAAAAATCTGGGGCAGCAATCCGAACATCAACAACGGCTATCCGTATCTGCTCGCCAACCCGCCGGAATAACCGCTGCGAGCTTTGGCCCGGCCACTTGCCTGTCGGGGCAGTACACGTGTTTTCACCAAAACTAGAAAATAATCCTTTCTCTTCCGTGAAAGAGACTGTATAGTCCGCGCATGCGCGATAGACAGTTGCTCCGGCACTTAATGGGCCTATCGACAAGCCGTGAAGGTGGTTCTACGGGCTGTCTGCATGCTCACCGCAGCGACGCGTCCAAAAGATTCGGTGAGTACGAACGGTGCCGGCTACTTTCGGCCACAACATCTGGTAGTTGCGGGTCGGAGGAGAGAAATCCACCCTGCTGCTTTTGTAAAGCGAATGTCCGCGGAGGGGGGAGGGGGGGCGAGCGACTCCACGAAAACAACGATCAAGCTGTTGGGGAAACGCTCCGGCAGGCCCCGATATTTGGGAGCGTCGCGAAGCCGAACTCAGACCGCCTTCTTCATCGCGTACACGTTCTCGCTGCCGGGGAATTTGCGCGCGCGAACATCCAAGGCATATCCCTTCACGGCCGCTTCGATGTCCCGCCCCATGCTCGCATATTCGCGCACGAACCGTGGCGGGTTGGGGTTCAGCCCCAGCATGTCTTCGAGCACCAGGATCTGCCCGTCGCATTCCGCGCTCGCGCCGATGCCGATGGTGGGGATGGCAATCTGATGCGTGATCTTCGCGGCCAGCGGCTCGGCCATGCCTTCCAGCACCACGGAGAACGCACCGGCCTCCGCCACCGCTTTGGCGTCGGCTTCGATGGCCGGCCACTCGGCTTCGGTGCGGCCTTGCGTTTTGAAGCCGCCCATCACCTGCGTCATCTGCGGCGTGAGGCCGATGTGCCCCATCACCGGAATGCCGCGGCTTGTGAGATACGCAATGGTTTCCGCCATGCGCAGCCCTCCTTCGAGCTTCACCGCCGTGCAGCCGGTTTCCTGGATCACGCGTGCCGCATTGCGGAACGCGATCTGCGGGCTCTCTTCATAACTGCCGAACGGCATGTCGACGACGATCAGCGCGCGTTTGCTGCCGCGCACAACCGCGCTTCCGTGCAGGATCATCATCTCGAGGGTGACGCCGAGCGTGTTATCGAGCCCGTGCATCACCATGCCGAGACTGTCGCCCACCAGCATGAGATCGACATGCTCATCCAGCAGCCGCGCCGTGTGCGCGTGGTAGCAGGTGAGGCAGACGACAGGCCTGGCATTCTTGTGGGCGCGAATTTCTGGAACGGTGACGCGCTTGGCCTGAACCACTACGGACATGGGGCGCTCCTGCCGGATCGGCGGGGGAGCTTAGCCCGGATGCTGCGGCTGCGAAAGGCTCGCCCGAGCGGCGTTCATGGCCGAAACCGCCCGCATCCCGCCGACGATAGCAGTGGAAAGGGCCCGCATGTCTGCGGGCATGTCCGGCCGCCAAACGTCCAGCAGCAGCACGGCGCGCACTTGGTTGGTGGTATTGAGGAGCTCGTGGGGAAAGGTGTCGTCCCACAACAGGCACTCGCCGTTGTCGAGCAGGTGCGGCTTGTGATCGATCCAGAGGATCGCGCCGAGGTTGCCGTTCTCGGCGCGCGGCATGGAAAGCCCAAGGTGAAATCGCATGATTCCGCGGAACGGCCCGCGGTGCTCCGGCACGTGCTTGCCCGGCGCCAAGAAGGAGTACGTCGCCGAAAGAACCTCCGGACACTCGCGCAGCAGTGCCGCCATGGTGGGGCAGCGCGCAAGGTTTTCCTGCGAGACGTAGCCGTACGCCTTCATGATGTACATGCGCCAGTCGCGGCCGTCGTTGGCGGAAATCTCGGCCTGCTCCGGCATGATCTCGTGGAAGCGCGGCAGACGCTGCAATTGCTGGCCGACCGTGAGGGCTTCCTCGCGCAATTCCTGCCAGCGCTCCAGGAAGCGCGATGCGTTGGGGAAATACCTGCCGGTGTCCAGGATGGCGGGCGTGCCGATGCGCTTATCGTAGAGCCAGCGCAACCCGTCACCCACCCGCGAGTACCAGTCGGCCATCCCACGAATCTCCACCTTCAGTTCCGAAAAGTACACGCGCGCGGCAGGCGGCGGCGTGACAAATCGGTAAGCCTGCGGACGGAGAGACGTTTATCTGCGGAACCGAGGGAGGTTCGGCGGCTTTACCAGCGGCGGCGGGAACCCCTGATGGAAGACTCCATTCACACCGTGATTTGCTGGTTCGTTCTGCCGCTCTGGTTTGCGGCGGGATTTGCGGATTACCTGTTTCATCGCCGCACGCAGATCGAGCGATACAGCGGCACAACGGAGTCGCTCATCCATCATCTGATGATGGCGCAGGTGGGTCTGCCGCTGATCCTTGCGGCCTTCTTCCGGATCGATGCGCTGCTCATCGCCGTTTTTGCCATATGCTTCATCGCGCACGAGATCACCGGCAACATCGATATCCGCTGGGCATCCGGTCATGGCCGCTATGTGAGCGCCAGCGAGGAACAGGTGCACAGCGTCCTGGAGATTCTCCCGCTTGCCGCCGCGCTGCTGGTGATCCTGCCGCATTTCGGTCAGGCGCTGGCGCTGTTCGGACAAGGCCCGGAGCACGCGGATTTTTCCCTCGCACTGAAGGCACCGCCGCCGCTGTGGCAGATTGGGATGACTGCTATTGCGCTGATCGTTCTCGTTATCGGTCCGTATACGGAGGAAACGGTGCGCTGCCTGCGTACATCGCGCCATGCTGCGGCTGGATTTAAGCCGGTGGAGTAGTCAAGGCGCCGCAGCGGCTTCGATGGCGCGGGCGCGCCGCAGATGCTGTCGCCATGGCCAGACCAGCGCCTCGGCGAACGTGATCGGCTCCTGTTCTTCACTGAGCCCGGTGGGTGGATACTCGTCGCGCCCCGGGACGTAGGCTGTGCCGCAGATCAGATCCCAGACCGGAAAGTAAGCGGAGAAATTCCTGTCGTAGTGCTCAGGCAGCACCGAATGATGCAGACGGTGGAATTGCGGGTTGTTGAGCACGAACCAGGGAATGGGCAGCCGCCAGCGCACGTTCAGGTGGTTCACTGAGTGCCAAACCGTCGTGCCAGCGTAGATGGCCAGGACGATTGGAGGCACCGAAAACAGGATGGCCGTGACAGGATAGACGAAAAGGGTCTTGATCGGCAGCTCCAGCCAGAAATTGCGGGCAGCGGTGCTGACGTTTACGGAAGGATCGCTGTGATGGAACGAGTGCATCGCCCAGAGAAACGGCACGGCGTGTTGGGCGCGGTGAAACGCGAATTCGAGGAGATCCACAACGGCGATGTAAAGCAGGGCGGAAATCAGGACGGCCCAGCCATGCGCCGGCAGGACGATCCACCCCGTTCCGAGCCGGTTCAGCAACAGGCTGACGCCGATGCCGAGAAAAGGCGCCAAGCCGAGCCGGAGCCAGCCGAGCAGTACGGCATACGCTACATTGAACAAGCGATGCCGCGCCGGTTGGTCCCTCTCAGCCGGGTTTGCACGCTCCAACAATGTCCCGCCGGCCACGATCACCAGCAGGATGACGATAGACAAGACCGCAGATGCGAGGGGGCCCCAATGCATCAGCCCTGTGTAGCAGAGCCGCCATTAACCCGCCGTTAAGGGGCTAAGCACTCGCACCCTCGGCTTCAGGGCCAGCGCCCTCCTCGAACAAACCCTCCGCACTGGCCGCAGCATCCTGTTCCGGGGTGCGCTCTGCCAGCACGTCCTCGCCCCGAGCCTGGCGCTCAGCTTCGTCTTCCGTACGCGCGACGTTCATGGTCACCTTCACGCGCACCTCCGGATGTAGCACCACCGAGACTGGATGGAGGCCGATCGATTTGATTGCGTGATCCAGAGGCACCTGCGTACGGCTGATGGAGAACCCTCCGTTCGAGATCGCCTCGGAGATGTCCCGAGGACTGACGGAGCCGTAAAGCTGGCCCCGGTCACCGGCCTGGCGCAGCAGTGTGAAGGTTTTGCCCTCCAGCTTCTCGCCAACCTTCTGGGCTTCGCTCCGACGCTCCAGGTTGCGTGCCTCAAGGTGTGCCTTCTGCGTCTGGAAGTATTCGCGGTTAGCCTTGGTGGCGCGCAACGCTTTCCTTTTGGGCAGCAAGAAGTTTCGGGCGAAACCGTTCTTCACCTTCACCTCGTCGCCCATTTGGCCGAGCTTTTCGACCCGCTCGAGCAAAATCACTTGCATGGCGGTTTCCTCACTTCACGACGTAAGGCAGCAGCGCCATGAAGCGTGCGCGCTTGATCGCTTTTGCCAGCAGCCGCTGCTTGCTCGTCGATACTGCCGTAATGCGGGATGGAACGATCTTCCCGCGCTCCGAGATGAAGCGCTGGAGCAGCTTGACATCCTTGTAGTCGATCTTCGGCGCATTTGCGCCAGAGAAGGGGCAGGTTTTCTTGCGCCGGAAGAAGGGGCGGCGTGCGCCGCCACCGCGTTCCCCACGGTCGCCGCGATCTCCACGTTCACCGCGTTCACCACTGTAGCTCATTGCACCGTCTCCTGCGCCGCCGCGCCTTCCGTCTTGCCTTCTTCGCGCTCGCGCTTGTTCTTGTTCGAGGATTGCTCGAACTTGTCCACCTTCACGCTCATGTAGCGCAGCACGTCCTCGTTGATCTTCAGCTGCCGTTCGAGCTCCTGGATCGCGTTCGCCGGGGCATTGATGTTGAGAAGCACATAGTGCCCTTTGCGGTTTTTCTTGATGCGGTAGGCGAGACCGCGGAGGCCCCAATACTCGTGCTTCTCGACCTTTCCGCCTCCGCCTTCGATGATGGTCTTGAGATGGGTCGCGAGTGCGTCGACCTGCTGCGCGCTGATATCTTGGCGTGCAATCAATAGATGCTCGTAAAGAGCCATGGAGGTCCCTTTCGCTGGATCGCGGAGCCGGACGGGGCAGGGCCGCCGCCATCTGACCATGGATCGTGGAGACACCGGACCATCCGGCATTCCCGCTGAAAAGCGAGTCTAACGACCGCGAAACCGTTGTGGAGCGGGGGTTTATAGAGAGATGAGGTCTGCGGGGCAAGAGGCCCATTGGCGGCGGGGCTGGTCCGGCGTAGGGTAAATTCCCGTGATTGGCAGCCAGGGCATGGGCCGAATGCGTATGCTTGCGAGTGTAGCCGGACTGCTGGCTCTCGGATATACGGCAGCGCGGGCCGTACCTGACTTCCCTCCCGGGGCCGAGGCTTTCGAGCGCCAATCTCTCGGCACGTACGATTCCTATTGGCAGAACTGGATCAAGGAACAGGCGCGTACCATCGTCTCCTCGGGGCGGATTTCCGAAGACCGGGCGCGTTCGCTGGCCCTAGGCGCGCGCATCGCGGCCCATGCCGACGTGAATGTCACGAGTTTTCTCATTCTCATGCAGGCGGCGCGCGATGCGGACGCTGATCTTCAGAACACCATGGATCGTCAGCGGGACGCGCGGGCAGAGCAGGATGAGTTGAGCAGCATTGCCCGTAGCCGTGCTCCGACGGTATCGCAGCTCAGTCCCGAGACACAGACTGTGCTTTCCGAGAAAGGCCGCGTGCGGCCGGTGATGACTTGGCAATCCAACGGGGGACCGCCGCAGCAATCCTCGCTTTTGTCGCCATCGGGCGACGCCGATCTTAGCATCCATCTCGATATGCAGACGGCGATGGAGCATGAATCGGCTGCCAGCGAGGCGCTGAGCGCTGCCGCACAGCGCTTGCCGCTCAAGTCATCCGCGCCTGGGACGCGCTAATCAGCATCGCCTCTAAAGGGCGAAGGGCGCTGCCTCGGCAGCGCCCTCGTCTTTGCGGCCTCGGCACTTGGCTTGAGGCCGACCGGCCCGGCGGGCGGGCCCGTCTTTCGCCCCTGATGCCTCTTCGGCTGGGCGGGAAAACTCTGCGACTCCGAAGCTTAACCGTCAATCCGCGGAGCGATCACGAATTGCATCCCGCAGCGCAGCAGGGGCGCCGGAACACGCCGCAACTTCAGGGCGTTACGTCAGCATGCTGGACGAAAAGCACGACGGTCGCAGTGGAGAGCCCGATGCCCCGGGCGTTTCGGAGGCGAAACGAACAGTGCGTCATGGTGCTGCAAAGCCAGCCCTTACGGCGCTCAAGTGGGGTGCCGGTGTGCTCGCAATTGCCGTCGCGCTCATCCTGATTTTCTTCGACTGGAACATGCTGCGCGGCCCGATCGCACGGTATGCGTCGAGCCGGCTTCACCGCGAAGTGCGCATCGAAGGCAACCTGCATGTGCATCTATGGTCGTGGACGCCGCGCATAGACGTAGGGGGGATCCGCATTGCCAACACAAAATGGGCTGGCGGCGGCGACATGGGGGATGTCGGACATCTTGCCGTCAGCGTGAAGCTGCTACCGTTGCTCGGCGGACACCTACGGCTACCACTTGTCGACCTGGAAAAATCCTCATTCCTCTATGTGCGCGACATGTCTGGGCGCAGCAATTGGGAATTCGATAAGACGGCGTCCAACAAGCCGCTCA
>JAFAVP010000028.1 GCA_019242395.1 Alphaproteobacteria bacterium
GATCGCGCTGGTGCGCGCCGGCTTCGCCCATGCCGTCGCCCCGCTCGGAACCGCGCTCACGGACGATCAGCTGGCGCTGCTATGGCGCACGGCGGCGGAGCCTATCCTCGCTTTCGACGGCGACGAAGCGGGGTTTCGTGCGGCACAACGGGCGGCGCGGCTGGCACTGCCGCATCTAAAGCCCGGCTATTCGTTGCGCTTCGCTTTTCTCCCGCCGGGCGAAGATCCCGACAGCCTGATCCGCGCCAGCGGTCCGGTGGCGATGAAGGCTGTGCTCGATGCCGCCGAGCCGCTGGCCAAGGTGCTTTGGCGCGTGGAAACAGAGAACAGGGATTTCTCCACGCCCGAGCGTCGCGCAGGGCTCGAAAAAGCGCTGGCGGAAATCGTCTCCACTATCTCCGATTCCAAGATCGCAGACTACTACCGGCGCGATTTCGAGCAGAAGGTGTTCGCTCAGTTCAAGCGCCGCGCGGCCGCGCCTCGGGATACGCGGCCGCCCTACCGTCCCGCCCCTCCGCGCGAGTTTCGCGGCAGCAAGCCCTTTCCCGCGCGTCCGCTGGAGACCGTCTCCACGGCCGTGAAAAACAGCCTCATCGCCCGGGCGTCTGAATCCGGTGCCCGCCGCCGTAAGGAGATGGAACTCGCGGCCGTGCTCCTGAAAGCCCCCGAAATTGCCCTCTCGCAAGGGGAGGAACTCGCAGCCCTCCCATTCTCCGACCGCTCGCTTGACAGGCTCCGGCACGTCCTCCTAAACCTCGCCGCTTCCGGCTTCAGGCTTGAAAAAGGGGGGCTGGAAAACCACCTCATCCGTGCAGGGTTGGGCGATTTGCTGGACCGGTTGGGACCGCAGGCGCCCCTTGGCCGTGGCAGTGAGAGAGGCGAGGAGAATGCTCCTGAAGCCCCGGAAAGCCAGGCCGATATCGAGGCCCGCTGGCTTCTCGCTGCAGCCCAGCTGCATGAAATGGCCGAGGCCGCTCCCGAACGGAGGCGGGCCATGGAGCGTTTCAACGCGGAAGCGAGCGAGGAAAGTTGGCGCGAGGCGCACCGGTTGCTCAAACCCCGCGCGCTCCCGAACGAGTAACTCGGGCTGGTGAACAGGAAGATGATTCTCACCCCATAGGGTGGGAGCATTATTGAAGCAGGACGTCCGTGGCGAAACCCGCGAAGAAAACAGCAAGACCGGGCAAGGCGGCCCACAAACCCAAGGCGCGCGCCGCTCTGAAGGCGACGCATAAATCCGCACCGGCAAAGAAATCTGCCAAAACCCAAGTGAAACTCGAGAAGCGCAAACCCGTTGCCAAGCCGGTGGCGAAAAAGGCTGAGCTCAAAGTGCCGTCCAAACCAGTCCAGAAGCCGGTTACACCGGCCGCAACAGTTTCTACTCCCGCATCTAAATCCGCGCCCGTCGAGGTGCTGAAGAAATCCAACGGCCAAATTCCGCCGCAGGCTGCGAAGGCCGGCCTCAAGCCGGGCGAGGCCGCGGATCCCGGCGCGCATCGCGAGGATGCAGATTCGCCATTGCTCGATCTGAGCGACGTCGCGGTCCGCAAGATGATCCAGAAGGCGAAGGCGCGCGGCTACGTCACCTATGACGAGCTGAACAAGGTGCTGCCGTCCGAGAAGGTGTCGTCCGAACAGATCGAGGACACCATGTCGATGCTCAGCGAAATGGGCATCAACGTCATCGAATCCGAAGAGCAGGAAGAAAGCGGCGACGGCGCGCTGCCGGCCACCACCACCGGCAAGGCCGTGGTCGTCGCGGAAGCCGAAAAGGAAGAGCAGTACGACCGCACCGACGATCCGGTGCGCATGTATCTGCGCGAGATGGGCTCGGTCGAGCTCTTGTCCCGCGAAGGCGAAATTGCCATCGCCAAGCGCATCGAGGCCGGCCGCGAGCTGATGATTGGGGCGCTGTGCGAAAGCCCACTGACGTTCGAGGCGTTGACCGTGTGGCGCGACGAGTTGAACGAGGGAAAGGTTCTGCTCCGCGACATTATCGATCTCGAAGCCATGTATTCCATGGGGCCCGACGGCAAGCCTCATGTGCCGCCGCCGGTGGGCCCTGACGGCAAGCCGTTGCAGAATGTACCGGCATCGGTGTTCACGCCTCCGACACCGCTCGCCCCCGTCGGCGCGAACGGGCAACCGGTTCAGGTGGCCGCGAGGCCAGAATTCAAGAAGCCTGCGCCTCCGCCACCCCCGATAAAGGCCTTAGAGGATGACGATCCCGTGGCCGCGGCCGCGGCCCGCGATGCCGCTGCGGCGGCCGCCGCCGAAGCCGAGGAGTTGGAGGACGAAGGTAACCTGCCGCTTTCCGCCATGGAGGCTTCGCTGAAGCCCCAGGTGCTCGAGACGCTCGACAAGATCGCGGCGCTCTACAAAAAGCTGGGCAAGCTGCAGGACGCAAGCGTTGAAGCCGCCCTTGGGGCAGATGAGCTCTCCGATAGCCAGGAGCGCCGCTTCAAGAAACTGCGCAATGAGACAGTCGATCTCGTCAAGAGCCTCAAGCTCAACAACAACCGCATCGAGGCGCTGGTCGACCAGATGTACGGCATCAATCGCCGTCTGGTGTCGCTTGAAGGACGCCTGCTCCGCCTGGCCGAGAGCCAGGGCGTGGACCGGGCAGACTTCCTGAAGGAGCATTTCGGCAACGAAATGGATCCGCATTGGGCGCGCCGGGTCGGCCGTCTCAGCCGTCCCGGGTGGCGCGACTTCGTTCAGGAAGAGCGCGAGAAGATTCACGGGCTGCGCGACGACATCCAGACGCTCGCGCAGGAAACGCGTCAGTCCGTCAGCGAATTCCGCCGCATCGTGCACACGGTGCAGAAGGGCGAGCGCGAAAGCGGCCAGGCGAAAAAGGAAATGATCGAGGCGAACCTGCGCCTCGTGATCTCTATCGCCAAGAAATACACCAACCGCGGCCTGCAGTTCCTCGACCTGATTCAGGAGGGTAACATCGGCCTGATGAAGGCGGTGGACAAATTCGAATACCGCCGTGGCTACAAGTTTTCGACCTACGCGACATGGTGGATCCGGCAGGCCATCACGCGCAGCATCGCCGATCAGGCGCGCACCATTCGCATTCCCGTGCACATGATCGAGACCATCAACAAGCTCGTCCGCACGGGCCGCCAGATGCTCCACGAGATCGGCCGGGAGGCGACGCCGGAAGAGCTGGCCGAGCGCCTTGGTATGCTGCTCGAAAAAGTGCGCAAGGTGATGAAGATCGCCAAGGAACCGATCTCCCTGGAAACGCCGATCGGCGACGAGGAAGATTCGCATCTCGGCGATTTCATCGAAGACAAGAACGCGGTGCTGCCGATCGATGCCGCGATCCAGGCGAACTTGCGGGAAACCACCACCAGGGTTCTCGCGACCTTGACACCCCGTGAGGAACGCGTGCTGCGCATGCGCTTCGGCATCGGCATGAACACCGATCACACGCTGGAGGAAGTGGGCCAGCAGTTCTCGGTGACGCGCGAGCGCATTCGCCAGATCGAGGCGAAAGCGCTGCGCAAGCTCAAGCACCCTTCCCGCTCCCGCAAGCTCCGCAGCTTCCTGGATAATTGAGTGTACTACCGTGAGTGCACGGCGCTTCTCTCTGGCGGCTGCACCCGCATGACTGAGGACGAAGTATGAAGAATCGCTACGATCCGGCTTTTGGGGACCGGTTGAATACTGGCCAGAAGGCCAAGGCCGAACAGCTGGAGCGCGCCCGCGCCCGTTTGAAGGCCAGCGCCGAGACGGCAGAAGAGCGAAATCAGGCGCGGCAGAAGCTGGTGGCCGAACGTGAAGCGCGGCATGCGGCGCGCGCTGCCGCCAAGCGGGCCGAAGCCGAGCGGATCGAAGCCGAGCGGCGGGCGGAAGCCGAACGCATCGAAACCCAGCGCCGCGCCGAAGAAGAGGCGCGTCTCGCCGCCGAGCGCCAGGCCGCCGACGCCGCCGCGCGCAAGAAGGAGGAGGAGCACGCCAAGCTCGCCGAAATTCTCGCAGCGCAAAAGGCGGCGCGCGATGCCCGCTACGCTGCCCGCAAAGCCCGGCAGGGTCGGAAATAGTTTCCACAGCTGTCGCTCGCGGAGGCTCCTGCCGCTAGAGTGGCGGCCGGCAGCATGGCCGCTGGGAAAAAGAGAATGGCAGACAAGGCAAAGCACGGCGATTTCATCAGCCAGCTGACCTCGCCCGGCTGGCGGCTGATCCCCACCGGCATCGACCCGGCCATCGAAGGCACCTTGGAAGACATGGCGCGCGCCGCGCATGAACGGAAGCGCAGCGGGAAACATCACGGCGTCATTCAGCGCGCTGAAGATTCGCTCGAACTCGAAGCCTTCCAGCTCGAACAACTCTGGTGGCACCTGGGACTGCCCACCTAACCGCGCAAACTGGCGGTTGAGGCGCTGTAATCCGGTGCGCGCATATGCCAAGACATTGTATCGGGGACCGCCATGAATCGTGAGGTGCGGCCCGTGTACGCGACAACATCAGAAGAGGTGCCATCATGGCTCAGCGGATCAAAAACTGGCGGCGCATTCCGGCCGCAGCGCTCGCGCTGGCCGCGGCACTTTTGTCCGGCGCCGCCACGGCGCAGCAGCCTGCCGGCTATGTCGGCATTCTGGGCGGCGGCCCGGTCTATATGCACAACGACACGAACATTCAGGAGCTGCAGACCGCAGGATTCAACGAGCTGATCGTGTGGAGCGTGGAGGTGGGATCGACGGGCGATCTCAACCTCAACGGCGAATTCCCGCTCACCTCCAACGGCAAGTACATCGGCGATCAGAAGTGGCCGCAATTCGCGCAGGATTTGCAGACCATCAAGAGCGGCAAGGTGCGGCGCATCACCTTCAGCATCGGCTCCTCCAACTTCGGCGATTTTCAGAACCTGAAGGCGCTGGTGGATAGCCAGGGCACCGGCAAGAAGAGCATCCTCTACAAGGATTTCGCGGCGCTGGCGGCCGCGCTGCCCATCGACGCCATCGATCTCGACGATGAGAACAGCTACGACGCCGAATCCGTCACCAAGTTCGCGCTGATGCTGGGCAAGCTTGGGCTCCACGTGACGATGAACCCCTACACCAATGCCGCCTACTGGACCTCGCTTGTCGCCGGGATCAACGGCAAGTCGCCGGGCCTGGTGGATGCCATTCACCTTCAGACCTTCGCGGGCGGGCAGGGCAATTCGCCGTGCGCCGCGGAGTGGGATTTCGGCGGCGTGCCGGTTTACCCCGGCCTTTCGGACCAGACGTCCGCGCCGCCCTACTCATCGCCGGAGCTGGCGAAGCAGCGGCTGGCGGCATGGCACGCGCAATGCGGCATCACCGGCGGCTGGCTGTGGATCTTCGATCAGATCAAAGGCACGGACCTGCCGAAGCAATACGCCCACAAGATGATCAAGGGCGTGAGCGGCTAGGCGCGGCACTCGCGAGACCATGCGCAAGCGTCCCGCCAGGAAGGCAACGGCGTCGGCAAGCGCGTCCGCCTCGCGCCGCAAAGGCGGGACGGTTGGAGCGGCGCTGGATTTCCTGAATTCCTGGCAGGGCGTGTTCGCGGCGATGGGCGTGGTGGCGCTGATCACCATCGTGGTGGCGCTGTTCCTGCCCTTCGGCAAAGGGCCGCAGGACATCCGCCCCGTTGCGCCGGTCCCCGCGGTGAATTCGCCGGACTTCCTGCGGCTGGTTTCCACCGTGCTGACGGCGCCCATCGAAAGCGGATCGGAGCCGCAGATCCTAGAGAACGGCGACGGCTTCCTGCGCGCCTTTCTCGCCGATGTCGACAGCGCCAAACAGTCGATCGACTTCATGGCCTATATCTGGGAGGATGGAAAGTTCAGCGATACGCTGCTCGCCCACCTCACCCGCAAAGCCAAGGCCGGCGTGCAGGTGCGCATCGCGCTCGACGGCTATGGCAGCATCCGCGCGCCCTGGAGCAAGTTCGCGGACTTCGAGAAAGCCGGCGGCAAGACCGCCACCTTTCACAGCCTGATGCCGCTGCCCTGGGCGATGACGCGCGACCACAAGCGCAACCACCGCCGCGCCATCGTGATTGACGGCCGCATCGCCTACACCGGCGGCATCGCGGTGGCCGACACCTGGCTCGGCAACGCGCGCAATCCGGACGAGTGGCGGGACATGATGTTCCGCGTGGACGGCTCCATGGCGGCGCACCTGCAAGCCGCGTTTGCCGAGGTGTGGGAGCTGGGCACGGGCGAAATTCTCAACGGCGAGAAATTCTATCCTGCGCCGGCGGCCGCATCCGGCAGGCAGCTGCGCTACATCCCCTTCGTCAGCTCGCCCTCTGTCGAGACCTTCGGCATGGAGAATCTGGTGCTGCTGTCGCTCGGCGCCGCGCGCCACAGCATCCACATCGTCACGCCATATTTCCTGCCGGATCGCAGCATGCGCGAGCTGCTGTGCGGCAAGGCGCGGGCGCACGTGGATGTGCGCGTGCTGCTGCCGAACGACTACAACGACAGCCATTGGGTGCGTTACGCGAGCCAGCACTATTATGACGAGCTGCTCGGCTGCGGCGTGCGCATTGCCGAGTACCAGCCCACCTTCATTCACACCAAGCTGATGGTGGTGGACGGCAGCTGGTCGGTGATCGGCTCGGCCAACATGGACAACCGCAGCCGCAAGCTGAACGACGAGGTGGTGCTGGGAATTTCAGACGCCGCCTTTGCCGCGAAGCTGGCGCAGGTGATGGCGGGGGACGAAGCGCACGCGAAGCCGATTACCTTGGCGGAGTGGCGGCAGCGCAGCGTCTTCGCTCGCGCCCGCGAATGGCTCGCCCTCGCCAGCGTGCAGCAGTATTGAGGGGGCAATCGCGAAGGTTTCCGTTCGTCCGTCAACGGACTGGCGCGACGTCAACGGTGGGTGACCGCTCAAGCCGCTTTGAAATGACGGACCCTGATGGACTGCGCGCTCACCTGTGCAAGATCGTAGGCTGCCTGCAAGCCCAGCCACGTTTCGGGGCTGGACCCGAATGCCTTCGACAGGCGAATGGCCATCTCTACGGATACGCCGGCCTTCTCATTCAGGAGATCGGACAAGGCCTGGCGCGTAATGCCAAGCCCTTTTGCGGCCTCGGTAACCGACAGCCCGAGCGGCTCAAGACATTGGCGGCGCACAATGCCGCCGGGGTGCGGAGGATCACGCATCGGCATGTGCTTTTCTCCTAATGGTAATCGACATAGTCCGCATCCCAGACCTCGCCGCCTTCGAACCTGAACGTCACCCGCCAATTGCCGGACACCCAAACCGACCAATGGCCTTTCAGCGCGCCCTTCAGCGGATGCAAGCGAAATCCCGGCAGATTCATGTCGTCCGGTTTTCGGCTCCGGTCCAGAACCGCGAGAATATCGCGCAACCGGACAACATGCTGCGGCGCGATCCGCTTTTCGCTCCGTCCTTCGTACAACGCCTTCAACCCGCGGTGACGGAAGGAGCGGATCATCATCGGAACCTACGTTGTCGCCTGTCGCTTGTCAAGCGACGATCGTCTGAAATCAGCAGTGCGAGCAGCGTGCGGAGATCGTTCTCCAGCGTTCGCCGGTAGCGCCCCTTCGCTTCCCGTTTCTAGTCGCGCTTGAACTGGGTGGTTCGGCTAATCGTCCGCATCGAGGTCGGCCATCAACGCGTCGATGCTGCCGGCCTTCTTCAACTGGCCGCGCCTTGCGGCGGTGAGCGCCTCGATGGTCTTCTTGTTCGGCACCAGCGGATCGAACGGCAATGCCTTTTCTGCGACGGTGCGGACCAGCATCATGCGCACGGCATCGGACACCGTCAGCCCGATGGCGCCAAGAATGGCGTTTGCCTCGTTCTTCAGCCGCTAATCGATGCGGGCGCGGACCACGGCATTGGCGGGCATGTTGAAACTCTCCTTGGGCCACAATGTAGCCCAACGATTCGGCCTCGATTCAAGGCGGCGCGAACGTGCGGCTGCCGAAGCGCACGCGAAACCTTGCATACCTCTCCGATAGTGGTCGACATGCCTTAACGCAAAAAAACGAAGCACAAGTTCTGCATCCACCATCTTTTCATATAGCGTATCCTTGAGTATCTCTGGATTACGTTCAATCTCATTAGGAACGTATCGCGGCATTCCCCAAACTTCCCTGAAAAGATCGGTGCGCGTGATCTCCTCAAGAAGATCATTAAATGGTCCGCGGTAGAGAGCATTTCTGATCTCTTGTCGCTCCAGCTTTATTCCGCCAGTATTCAGGCGTTCGAAAACAGTTTCCCGAAGGCTTGATGCTTCCTCCTCGCTCTCGGTGGATTCCTTCAGGAGGACGATTGACGTGATTGATCGCCGATCCACCCCGGCCTTAATCTTCTCCGGCAGAGTCTTGTAATTGCGGCCATTTAGCTCCGGCCACGTTTCCAAGCCTTTCAGTCTGAACTCGTTATTATAAAAATCACGCAGCGCGGTGATACGTTGTTGACCATCCATAACTTCGTATGAATTGTATTCTTTTTCGTACAAAAATACTGGTGGAACAGGGATGTTCATGATGAAGGATTCGATCAGCAAACTTTGACGTGTGGTGTAAGGAATCAACGCCGAAAATAAATCCGTTCTCCATCGCGATTCCGGCCTTACACTCGCGGGCATGAGTGCGCGGTCGGCATCGGCGTTTGCGTGCGGGGGGAGCGTTGCTCCTATCGCAATTTGGCATGGCCGGACTTCTTCGGGCCGCCCATATTCGCGCTGCCGATTGTGTTGATGGAGGCGCAGCGTCGGCCGCGGTGAGGAGGACCGTATGGAGTGCGTGCACATGCAATGTTCGGTGAGAACGACTGCTCGCGCGCGCGCCGGCCGCAACATCTGGTGTGGTGAATGGAGGGGGGACCCCTCCCCCTGTTTTTTGCAAACAAATGCTGTTCGGCCTCCGCGGCACAAGAGGTTGTGGTGGATGGCGGCGCGCAGGGGCACCCCCCTTAGTTTTCTGGAGGTTCGAATGGGAACCCCGCATCACGTGCGGGGCAAGCTTTTGGAGAGGGGGAGGGAGGGATAGGCGAAATGGTGAAAACAACTCGAAGGCGATTCTGTCGTCAGATCAGAGACTTAGGAGGTGTGCCGAATTGAATTGAAAATTTTTGCAGGGCGCCCCTCGGTGACCGCCCCCTCCACCGCCTTCGGCGGTCCCCCTCCCCCGCTGCGCGGGGGAGGAACCGGTTAGGTGAGCGAAGGCAGGTCGAGGCGGTTTTGGCGGGCGCAAGCTGCGGCGTCGTCGTAGCCGGCATCGGCGTGGCGCATCACGCCGCTGGCGGGATCGTTCCACAGCACCCGCGCCAGCCGCTTCGCCGCCGCGTCGGTGCCGTCAGCCACGATCACCATGCCGGCGTGCTGCGAGTAGCCCATGCCGACGCCGCCGCCGTGGTGCAGCGACACCCAGGTGGCGCCGCTGGCGCAGTTGAGCAGCGCGTTCAGCAGCGGCCAGTCGGAGACCGCATCGGAGCCGTCGCGCATCGCCTCGGTTTCGCGGTTGGGCGAGGCGACGGAGCCGGAATCGAGATGGTCGCGGCCGATGACGATGGGCGCCTTCAGTTCGCCGCTCGCCACCATCTCGTTGAAGGCGAGGCCAGCGCGGTGGCGGTCCCCCAGTCCGATCCAGCAGATGCGGGCGGGCAGGCCCTGGAAGGCGATGCGCTGGCGCGCCATGTCGAGCCAGTTGTGGAGGTGCTTGTCGTCCGGCAGCAGCTCTTTCATCCGGGCGTCGGTCTTGTAGATGTCATCGGGGTCGCCGGAGAGCGCGGCCCAGCGGAACGGCCCGATGCCGCGGCAGAACAGCGGCCGGATGTAGGCGGGCACGAAGCCGGGGAAGTCGAACGCGTCGGCCACGCCTTCGTCCTTCGCCATCTGGCGGATGTTGTTGCCGTAGTCGACCGTGGGCACGCCCATGCGGGCGTAGGCGAGCATGGCGCGCACGTGCTCCGCCATCGAGTGCTTGGCGGCGTGCTCGACGGCTTTGGGGTTG
>JAFAVP010000142.1 GCA_019242395.1 Alphaproteobacteria bacterium
GACAGCTGCATGGCGTCGCCCAGATAAACGGGGATGGAGATCGCGCCGCGGCGGTTGATCAGCACCGGCTGCAGCGCCAGCAGATAGGTGACGCGCGCGATAATGACCGCGACAGGGTGAATGTCGAGACCGTTCACCAGCTTGGTCACTTCGGCCGCGCGGTATTCCAGGGGGAAGCCGGCCTCCTCCGCCGCGGCGAGCGCGTTCCGCGCCGCGTGAAACAAAAAGGTGCCGGAGCCGCAGGCCGGATCGAGCACGCGCTGCTCGAAGGGGCGTTCCACCGCATGCCGCACGAGTTTCGCGGCCAGCCAGTCCGGCGTGTAGTATTCGCCAAGCCCATGGCGCTCATCGCGGTCGATCAGCGACTCGTAGAGGACTTTCAGCACGTCGCTTTCCACCTGATCGAGGCGGAAGCGGCGCACATGCGCAAGGATGCGGCGCACCAGCGCTTCCCCATCGGGGTCCGCCACCACCCAGTCGAAGAAATCGCTCTCCGCTGCCCCATTCACGCCTGCTGCTTCGAAGGCAGCGCCGGAGAGCACCCGCTTCGGATCGTCCTCGCGCAGATCGAGAACGGCGAGCGCGATAGCCTTGGCAACAATCACCAGAAAGGTGTGCTGGAAGAACAGCTGATCGTTTTCACATCCTTGCCATAGACCAGCTTCAGCAACTGCGCCCACAGCTGGCGCTTGAGCGCCACGGCAGGTTCGTCTTTCACCTTCTCCCAAAGCGCCGCGAGCATGCCGCGCGCCAGGCGGTAGGCGACCGAGTCCTGCCCCAGCTCCGCGCGCACGGTGAGCGGATCGGGCAGCAGCGATGTCTTCAGCGCCAGCGCGCCATCGAGCCAGGCAAGAAACGGCTCGGCCTTTTCGGGATCGAGCGCAGTCTCTTTCACTTTGACCAGCGCATCGCCGCTGCGCTCGAACACCACCCATTTCAGGCCATCGGAGGCGATGCCGACGAACTTCTGTCCCGTGTCGCGCTCGCGATCGGCCAGATAGTCCGGCATCTTGCGCAGCACATCCCCCCATTCACGGTCGAGGTTCTTCTTCGCCTCGAAGATGGTACGGCCGATCAGGGCATCCAGCCGCCCATGCACCTCCGGTATGCGCCGCTCAAACTCAAGCTCTCCGAGCTCAGCGCCAAATTCCTGGATCAGCAGCTGCTGAAAAGCGGATTTCACCTCGTCATGGCCGGGCTGGCCGGCGAGGTGCTGAAGCAGGTCAAGGGTGGCGCGTTTGACGGTCAATCCGATCCCTGCCAAAGGCGATTCGGGGCAAACAAGAATGTGTCTCCAGCGCCGCTTGCGGCAATCAAAGCCGCCCAGCTACCTGTGGAAGGATTTCTGAGCCTTCAATTTCCCCGCATCGCCGCGGTCAGCTTGCGCAGGAGGCGGGCGAGATCGGCGCGTTCGCTTTCGCTTAGGCCGGACACCATCTTGTTCTCCAGCGCCATGCCGGCGCGGAAGGCGGCCTCGATCTTCTTGCGCCCCTGCGGCGTCAGCTCCACACGGACGCTGCGCGCATCGTCCTCCGAGGCGCGGCGGCGGATGAGGCCCGCGGCTTCGAGCCTGTCGAGCCGCGCCGTCAATCCGCCCGAGGAAATCATCAGGGACTGGTAGAGCTCGGTCGGCCTCAGCGCATACGGCTCGCCCGCGCGGCGCAAGGCGGCGAGCACGTCGAACTCGCCGGGATCCAACCCGTGGCGGCGCAGGTTTTCTTCGATGGGGCCGCGGGATTCCAGCACCAGGCGGCGGGCGCGGCTGAGCACCTCGGCACCCTTGATCTCCAGGCCGGGCATCTCGCGCGACCATTGCTCCAGCGCCCGGTCCACATGGTCGGCCGCTTCGGCGAGCCTTCTGGCCGCCTGATCGTACGGCGCCCGCGGCAGGCGCGAATCTTTGCTCTTCATAAGCCGCAACCCTGCCATGCAATATCTTTTTGTCAAGCATCTTGATGTCGAGAGAATCGTAGTTTGTCTTTGCGGCGAGATAGTCGGATGGCAGGAAAGATGCCCCTTCACAGCGGACCACCAGGCGGGAGGCTGAAAGTGCCCATCCCTAGATGCCGCGAGACCATACAGGGCCAGGGAGCGAGCTCGCGCGCTTCCCGCGCAGGGCCGGTGGAGAGAGGGACTTCGGGCGGCTGCCGCGGCGCCGCCGAAACCCGTCACCGGCGAGGCGAAGCCCGAGGAGGATGTTTACCGGCCCACCTGTCCGCTCGCGCCTTGAGTGGCGGCTTGGCGGGCGGCCGGGAGCGTCCGGACGAGAGGGCGGATCAGCCTTCGCGATTTCTGGCCGAGAAAAAAGAACGCCGTCGCGATGCGCTGGCCGCCCTTATCGCTTAGGGTCCGGCTAGGCCGCCTGTTGATGGCCGTTGGTAGGTTCCGTCAGGAGCGCATAGAGCACTTCCGCCCTTCTGGCGGCGCGCAGTTTTTCGCAGGTGAGCTGGCTGCGCAGGGTGCGCGAAACCAGCGCCAGCGCCTTAAGGTGGTCGGCGCCCGCATCCTCCGGCGTGAGCAGGAGGAAGACGAGATCAACCGGCTGATCGTCGATCGCATCGAAGGCAATCGGGCTCTCCAGCCGCGCGAACAGCCCGAGGATGCGCGGCAGGCCGGAAAGGCGCCCGTGGGGTATCGCAATCCCCTGCCCCATCCCTGTGGAGCCCAGGCGTTCGCGCTCGATCAGCGTTTCCAGAATGCGCCGCTCCGGCAGGCCCGTGAGCTGCGCGGCGCGCGCCGCCAGATCGTGAAGCAGCTGCTTCTTGCCATGCGTCTTGAGGGACTGGATCACCGCCTCCGGCGCAAGCAAATCGGATATTTCCATAAGATCCTGCTGGTGAAAGATTGCGGGGCTTCTGCTTTAAGCGCCTTCTTCTCGTGCCGGCTGTTTCGCTTCTCTCATAACGCCTGGCCTGGCTATCCGGCGCCGGCCATCGCTAGCGGGCAATCGCGGCGTCCGCAAGCTTCATCTTACGGCGTTCCACCGAAGATGGAATACGCATGGCTTCACGATATTTGGCGACCGTCCGGCGCGCGATATCCACCCCGTCGGCGGTAAGCAGGGAAACGATCCGGTCGTCGGAGAGGACGTCGCGCGGCTCCTCCTTTTCGATCATCTCCCGGATCCGGTCGCGCACCGCTTCCGCCGAATGAGCTTCGCGCCCGCCGACCGCGGAGATCGCTGCCGTGAAGAAATACTTCAACTCGAAAATGCCCCGCGGCGTGGCGATGTACTTGTTCGAGGTGACGCGGCTGACAGTCGACTCGTGCATGCCGATCGCATCGGCGATGGCCCGCAGGTTAAGCGGCCGCAGGTGCCGGATGCCATAGGTCAGAAATCCGTCCTGCTGGCGGACGATCTCGCTCGCGACTTTGAGTATCGTGCGCGCGCGTTGATCGAGACTCTTCACCAGCCAGTTCGCGTTGTTGAGGCAATCGAGCAGGTAATTCTTGGCGTCCTTCTCCCTCGCAGCGCCGGTCACTTTTGCATAGTAGCGGGAATTCACCAGGAGCCGAGGCAACGTTTCGGAATTCAATTCCACGTGCCAGGCGCCATCGGCCCCCTCGCGGACAAAGACATCCGGCACCACCGGCTGCACCGGCTCGCTGCTGAAAGCCAGCCCCGGCTTTGGCGTCAACGCGCGGATTTCCACGATCATGTCGCCGATGTCTTCGGCATCCACACCGCATACTGCGCAGAGGGCGGCGGTATCCCGCCGCGCCACCAGATCGAGATGCGAAAGAAACACCTGCATCACGGGATCCAGCCGGCCTTGGTCGCGCAACTGGAGCGCCAGGCATTCGCCGAGATCGCGCGCTCCAACGCCCGTGGGTTCGAATCCTTGCACAATGGCGAGGACCTTAGCGACCGCAGCTTCCGTTGCACCCAACTGGACAGAAAGGTCCGTGAGCGGCGCACGCAAGTATCCCGCCTCATCGATGCTGTCGATGATTGCCGCCGCGATCAGCCTCTGCTCCGGCGAAAGCGGCGCCATCGCGAGTTGCGCCGAAAGGTGGTCCTTTAGATGAACCGCATCTGTCAGACTGCGGTCGAAAGCGTTGTCCTCTGACTCCGGTGCCGAGACTGAGCGCAGGGTTGTCCAGTCCGAAAGAGAGGCGTCACCGGGCCGGCAAGGGGGCTCCTCGTTTTCCGAATAGATGTCCGTACGTTCTGCGTCCAGGTCGTCGGCGGTGCTGAAATCGTCGCGTGTTAGGGAAGCCTCCAACTTTTCGGCTAGCGGCGTCTCTTCCTCCGCAGGTTGACCGTCGCCCGACCCCGCCGGATCCCGCTCATCCCGCTCCAGAAGAGGATTTTTCTCGAGCTCGGCCTCGACATATTCAGCAAGTTCGAGGTTAGACAGTTGCAGCAGCTTGATGGCCTGCTGCAATTGCGGCGTCATGACCAGAGATTGTCCCTGGCGAAGCTCCAGCCGCTGCGATAACGCCATGCGTCCTGCCCCTGAACACGCTCTACAACGAGAAACGCTCGCCGAGGTAGACGCGGCGCACATCGCGGTCCTCAACTATTTCTTCCGGTGTACCCTCCTTAAGTACTTGCCCTTCATGAATGATGTACGCACGGTCGATAATTTCGAGAGCGTCGCGCACATTGTGGTCTGTGATGAGCACGCCAATCCCCCGGTCCTTCAGATGGATCACAAGGTCCCGGATGTCGCTCACCGCGATGGGATCGATTCCCGCCAGTGGTTCGTCGAGAAGAATGTAGGAAGGATGTGTCGCCAGCGCGCGAGCGATTTCCACACGGCGCCTTTCGCCTCCTGAAAGCGCGATCGCGGGGGTTTCACGGACATGCGTAATACCGAATTCCACCATGAGCTCTTCCACGATCGCTTCCACGTGTCCGGCATCGGGCTCGACCAATTGCGCTGTCGCGCGAACGTTTTCTTCCGCGGTCATACCGCGGAAGATGGAGGCTTCTTGGGGAAGATAACCGACTCCAAGCCTGGCGCGCCGATACATCGGCATCCTTGTGACGTCATGCCCGTCGAGCTCGATTGAACCGTAATCGGCCGGGATTAGCCCGGTTATCATGTAGAAACAGGTGGTCTTTCCGGCGCCGTTTGGACCTAATAGTCCGACGACCTCCCCTCGATTCAGAGTCAGCGATACCCCGCGAACCACAGGGCGCTTGCGGAAACTTTTCCCTATCTTCCGGACGCTAAGGCCAAGCTGGCTCTCCACCACTTGCAAGTCGCGCGCTGGCGTGAAAACTGTGGTCTTAACAGGAGCGGACACCGTGTTCATGGCAAGAACTGTGCCTACTCCCTCTTTAAGGAACCGTGAAGACTAATTCGCCGGGCCTTCTACGCGACTGTCGCGCTGTGCAGGGATGGTGTCCTGCACGCGGGCTGGCCTGGCAGGCAGAGGTTTGCCTGAGCTCTTTCCCGAAGTCTGCGATGGCGGACTGAACATCCCTTGTACTCGGTTTCCAGGCATTCCTTTTGCATACAGGTGAGCAAGGTTGGTATTCAGATCCATGACAAGCTTGGTGCCCCGCATGACGTCCCTGTCCTTGCTCAGAACGACATGGCCTGTCATCGTGATGGTTCGGGGACCCATCTCATAAATGCCATAATCGCCGGTGGCGGTACCGCTTGGAGCGGCAACCACCACTTTGCCATTCGCTTCGATGTGTGTGGGTTTGCCTTGCGCCACATGCACTTTCACTGTTTCAGCGCGTAGCTTTATGTCGCCTTGGGTGACGACGACGTTTCCGACATAAGTGCCCACTTTCGTTGCAATGTCTCCGACGAAGTTGTCTGCCGACACATTGATGGGCGCGCTGCTATTATGGTTGCCGAAAAGATTTGTACTGTCACCCCTAGGCTTACCCTGCTCCGCCATCACGTTGGTGGCAGCAAGCACAACCAGCGCACACACAGCAAACCTCATGCCTTCCTCACACCTTGGGCCGCTAAGCACCGCGCCCGACGGGATAAAGGACCATACGCACGTGACCTTGCAAGTACAGATGTTTCGTCGATTTCACAGCGTGGAAGCGGTCTGCACGCATCGTTCCCAGAGGGCCGTGTCCTGTGACTTCATGATCGCCGCGCACTGTGACCGCCGAACACCGGGGGAGCGGTTTACCCGCCTTCCTTGGTGGCAAGCGCCCGCTAGGGCCGCAAGCTGGGGCCAAATCGATGAAGGCACTCTCCGTATGTAGTTCATAGCCGCTGTCAGAAAACATAGCGAGATTCCCTGTCAGCCATAGCTTTTGAGCTTCAGTATCCAGAAACCCTCGTGGCGCACGGATGTTGTACCACGTGCCACCCCTTGCCGACATATCAGCTTCCACATTGAAAAGTCTGGCACGGTGAAGGCTGTGCGGATCCTGCACTGCCTTGTCCGCCGTCACCACAAATGGGCTATTATCGCTATCAGTTCCAGTGAGCCGCGCTTTCAACATTGTGAGGTCATTCGCAACTCGCGCCAAGTGTTCGAAGGTCATCGCATATTGCTTCGGATCGCGTGGCTGCATGACGTAAACTAATATTGCCAACACCAGCGCCCCAGCCGCCACTAGTAGGACGCGCTTCATAACTCGAACGAAACGCGTATAGCGCCGCGCGTCGCTGACGGTGGTGCGTGCGTACATCCTCCAGTCCACGCGCTGTCGAGAGACAGTAGGGCGCGCAGCTTTACGAGGTTCCGCGATGTGCTCCACTAAGAAATACCGGCCTTCAGACAATCGTGAATGTGGAGGATACCGATAGGCCGCTTTGTACTATCGTTTGGGTCCAGAACAAACAGCCTGGTTATTTTGTTGTCGTTCATAGAGGCAAGCGCTTCTGCTGCAAGCTGATCGGGCGCAGCGATTTTTGGGTGGCGCGTCATCAGATCGGTTGCCGACTTGTCGAGGATATCCCGACTCATATGACGCGAGAGATCCCCGTCGGTGACGATGCCAATCAGTCCACCACGCTTATCAGTGATGCCCACGCAGCCGAAACGCCGCGCTGCCATAACAATAAGAACATGCTGCATCGAATCGGATTCTGCGGCGAGCGGTATCTCTTCGCCTACATGCATCAGATCGGACACGCGAATCAGCGCCCGCCCCAGCGAACCACCTGGGTGCAGCTCGCGATACTGGTCCGCTGAGAAACCTCGTCTTTCCATGAGGGAAACTGCCAATGCATCCCCCAGCACGAGCATGAGGGTTGTAGACGTGGTCGGCGCTAGCCCCATTGGACAGGCTTCACGCGATTGGGGGAGCAAAAGCTTCACATCTGCCGCCTGGATGAGCGACGAGTCTGGATTGGCGGCCATGGCAATCAGCGGGATGCGGAAGCGCTTCGCGTAAGTAATGAGGTCGGACAGTTCTGCCGTCTCGCCACCCCAGGACATCATCAGCAGGGCGTCACCTGGAATCAACGCGCCAAGATCCCCATGACTGGCCTCCGCGGGATGCACGAAATGCGCTGGCGTTCCGGTGGAAGCGAACGTCGCCGCGACCTTCCTCGCGATTAACCCACTCTTGCCCATTCCGCTGACAATAACTCGCCCCTTCACGCCCAGGATCGTATCGACAGCCCGAACAAAATCCCGGTTCAGGCTAATGGCGAGCGCTTCCAGTGCTTCACCGGCAAAGTCCAGCACCCGCCGTGCAGCTATCAAGTCTGGGTGGCTGCCTTCGTCACAAATGGCTGTTCGCCTCAACGTAACGGAAGGGTCCATCGGGTCCTTCTAAACGGCTGTTGTCAGTCCTGCGCCCAACGTCGCTGGGAGCTACAGCCGCGGGCACCAATTCTCTCACTCAAACCAGTATGAGCAGCCACGCCCGGCTGTTCAAGCCAGAGCAAATACAGATAAACTAGCTCTTAGTGCGCAAAAATGTCGAGTTCGGACCAGCCTGCCAAATCTAATTCCGCGCGGGTGGGGAGGAAACTAAAACACGCCTGCGCCAGTGCGGTCCTTCGCTCGCGGGCCAACATGACGTCCAGAACCTCCTTCAGTCGATGTAGGTGGGCAACGTCGTTGGCTGCATAGGCCAGCTGCTTTTCCGTGAGCTCCGCGGCACCCCAATCCGAACTCTGCTGATCTTTGGTGAGATCAACACTTAACAATTCCCGAACCAGATCCTTAAGACCATGCTTGTCGGTATAGGTGCGGACCAGCTTCGAAGCAGTGCGCGTGCAATATACCGGTTCTATAGTGATGCCCAGATATCGTTTCACGGCCGCAATGTCGAACCGCGCGTAGTGGAAGAGCTTGAGTACGGATGTGTCCGTTAGGAGCCGCTTGAGGTTGGGCGCTTCGTAGCGGCCCATTTCGAACTGAACAATATGGCATGTGTTGTCGCCAGCGGAGAGTTGCACAAGACAGAGGCGATCTCGTTGGGGATTAAGACCCAGCGTTTCCGTATCGACGGCGACCGACCGGCCGAAGTTGACGTTCTCCGGTAGATCGTTTCTGTGCAATTTTATTTTCACAGAACTCATCCTTCTCTGTCTAAGCCACCAAGGTGCGTAGCAGCAGGCGATGTGTCTGGAAGGGTCGCGATTTTCTGCGGTGTTGCGTACTCTAACCCATAGCCAAATGGAAAGAGGGGATTATACTCCGGATCGCCCACATTGAGTGGCGTTTGGTCCGGCCGACGCGGCCAGGAAAACGGTAGGCGGCCCCGGAAGTCATACTGCACGGAGCCGTCTGACTTGCGAAGTAGAACGTCCGCAACTCCGCCGCCTTCCCCTCCTGGCAACCAAGCGCTCACAAATGCATCTGCGGCGTCCATCGCTGGCGTAAGGTATAGTGGCCTCCCCGTCAGCGAGACGGCCACCACTAGGATCCCCTGCGCCTTCAAATTCTGCAACAGCTGCTGATTCTTTCCTTCCTTGGGCTCGAAGGCCAGATCCTTTCGGTCACCTTGACCCTCTGCATACGCCTCTTCTCCAAAAACAACGATGGCTACGTCCGGCTTCACCGCGAAGCTACCATCCACGCTCAGTGTTGCCCTTCCGCCCGCTGCCCTTACCTGCTCCTCAATCCCTTCGTAGATTGTTTGTCCGTTGGGAAAATCTGCACGAGTGTTGCCATCACCCTGCCATGAAATGGTCCAGCCGCCAGTCTGCTTGCTCATGTTGTCTGCCGCATCACCCGCAACTAGCACATTCAACTGTGGATTGAGCGGCAGCAGCGAGTGCTCGTTCTTCAGCAGCACGAGGGACTCCCGAACGGCCTGGCGGGCCACAGCGCGGTGCGAAGAAGCGCCCAGCAATCTCCACTCTCCGGCATGTGGCCGTCGCGATGGAGGCCCTTCTTCAAACAGGCCCGCCCGAATTTTGACCCGCAGAATCCGTCCAACCGCTTCGTTTAGACGGCTTAATGGGATCTCGCCTGAACGCACCTCTTCCACCATGTTGGCCCAGAGCCCTTTCCAAGTATCCGGCGCCATAAACATATCAATGCCAGCAAGAAATGCCGCAGAACAGCGCGAACCAGTGCAGCCGGGCAATTGGGTGTGGGCGTTCCAGTCGCTAACCGTAAATCCATTAAAGCCAAGACGGCCGCGCAGCACGTCCTCCAGCATCGGGCGGTTGACAGACATTTTTTCGGCGCGCCAACTGGAAAAGGAAACCATCACCGACTGGACGCCTGCGGCGATAGCAGACTGGTACCCAGGGGAATGGATGTCACGGAGTTCCTCTTCGCTGGCAATATTGTCCCCTTGATCAATCCCGCGATCCGTGCCGCCATCTCCGATAAAGTGTTTGGCAGTCGCAAGCAGATAAGGCGATCGGAGGAAATCCGGCGCACCAGGTTCCCCCTGTAGCCCCCTCACCATTTCGCCGGCGTATTCGCGCACCAGGTCCGGGCTTTCCGAATAGCTCTCGTATGTGCGTCCCCAGCGGTCGTCGCGAGCGACGGCGATTACGGGGGCAAAATTCCAGTCCTGTCCGGTGACACGGGTTTCCAGCGCAGTGACTTGGCCGATCCGCCGTACGAGCGCCGGGTCCCGCATTGCTCCTAGCCCCACATTGTGGGGAAAAATGGTAGCTCCGATGATATTGGCATTGCCGTGCACTGAATCGGTTCCCCAGAGCAGGGGAACCCCCACGTGCCCCGCTGCCACGTTCATCGAGGCGCGCCAGAACTCGTCGGCCGTTGACAGCCACTCCGGCGCCGCAGCGCGATCATTTCCGTGAGGGCCCGAACTGCCACCGTTGAGAATCGACCCAAGATGGTATTTGCGCACATCGTCGGGTGTGACCGAGGCCAGGTCCGCCTGGATCGTCTGCCCTACTTTCTCCTCAATAGTCATTCGAGAGAGCAAATCGGCAACTCGCGCTTCGACTACGGGATCACTGGCGACGCCGCTCTGGCCTTTAGGCCAGATCTCGGGATGAACCGCGCGGTTGTCTGCCACTGCCCCGGGCGGCACTGCTGCTCCTGTTATTGCGGTTTGCAGCGCCAGCGGTGTCATGTTCGAACAAGCTTCCAGAAAAAGGAGCAAAAAAAAGCTAGGAGGAACCTTCATCTGTTTCCTTTACCGGAATTCTGGCCGGGTATTAAAGGCCTCGCACTTAAAGCCACCCGGCATGTATTAAGGCTTTGTCATGACAATCTCTCGCCGTACCGCCTTGGCCGGAAGCGTAGCCTTCGGATTAGCGCCACCAGGGCGCACTCAACCGGTTCCTTCGCCGGCCCCCTGGGCTATCACAGCGCCGCCTGTCGGCTCGGAGGCGGATGAGCAGCGGATACACACCGATTGGGCGCAACTGGAACAGTACCAAGCAGACAACTCGCGCGTTCGAGAAATGCCGGCCAAGCAGCGCCGCGCCGTCCTCATAGGCGATTCAATTACGCGAGCATGGGGCGTATTCGCTCCCGATTTCTTCAGCGCCAATGGCTACATTGATCGCGGCATCAGCGGGCAAACAACGTCGCAGATCTTGGTCCGCTTCCGGCAGGACGTGATTTCTCTAGAGCCTCAAGCAGTGCATCTCATGGCGGGCACCAATGACATCGCGGAAAATGCCGGTCCATATCATCCTCGAGATACAACGAATAATTTGATGAGCACAGCGGAGCTGGCGAAACTGCACGGCGTTCGCGTAATCCTCGCTTCCGTGCCGCCAACCACAGACTTTCCTTGGCGAACAGGACTCCAGCCGGTGTCTAAAATTCGGGCATTAAACGATTGGATTCGGGCCTATGCGGCGCAAGCCGGATTTACCTTTGCGGATTATACGCCCGTTCTGGATGACGGCACCGGTTCTATGAAACGTGGATTAACTTACGATGGCGTTCACCCCAACAGAGCCGGATACATTGCCATGGAGCCTGTGCTCAGTCGCGCAATTGCCCAGGCACTAACCTGAATGACACGCAATATCGTGCTCTGCGCCGATGACTATGGGCTTTCGCCGGGAATTAGCCGCGGTATCCGCCAATTGCTCCAAGTCAATCGACTATCGGCCACGAGTTGCATGGTCGTGTATCCGGAGTTCCCAGCGGACGGACACCTCCTGCGGCCGTTTGTCGCCACGATAGATGCGGGTTTACATTTCACGCTTACAAGAGATCGTTCGCTTGCCTCAGTCCTCGCTGCCGGATGGCTGCGGCGGCTTTCCAGAGACAAAGTGCGACGCGAGCTGCAGCACCAATTGGACATTTTCGAGTCCGTTATAGGCAGGCCGCCGCACTACATCGACGGCCATCAGCACGTACATCTCCTGCCTGGCGTCCGCGAGATAGTGGCCGAAGCCGCAGCGAACATCGGCGCTTACCTCCGGTTAACGCATGAGCCTCTCACGCCGGCCATGTTCGGGAGGCCGGCGCCAATTAGCTCCGCGTATCTCTCCTGGGCTTCAGGCCCGCTGGCGCGGCTCGCAGCAGCGCAAGGCGTGCGCACCAATCACGGCTTTCGCGGCGTCCGCTCCTTCAACGAGTCCGTGCCCTTTCGCCAGCTCTTTCGCAAGATGATCGACGGCGCAGCGGACGCCACCATTGTCATGTGCCATCCCGGACACGTGGATGAGGCCCTGAAAGCCCGCGATCCCATTCACCGGCAACGCGAAGAGGAGTCGGCATACCTCGCCAGCGACGACTTCCCTCGCGACCTCTCCGCCGCCAGCTTGCAACTCGCGACCTTTCGCGCAGTGCAGAGCGGCTAAGCGGCTACTTCCCGTTCAGCACGGCCGTGGCCTGATCGAGGCGCGCGCTGTAGGCGTTCAATGCATCGGCAGTAAGCTTGGCGTATTTGTTGGCATCGTCCCAGCGCTCGTCTTCGATCGCCTCGCGCACACCCGGCAGAGTCTTGGCACCATAGCCGGTGAAACGCCCCGGCGCATAAACGAGGTTCTTGAACCACGGCCGGCCCGGCAATCCCATATTCGGCGCCAAGGTTTGATCGAGCGTCAGCATGATCCCCTGCAGCTTTGTGCGCGCCGAATCCGGGAGCTTCGCCGCGTTCTTACGGAAGGCATCGTCATAGCCATGGGTGCTCTTCTTCAGCCTGTCGATGGCGTTCTCCAAGGGCGCGAACTCGAACTTCGGCACCGGCTTCAGGGTGATGGGCGCGCCGTGGCTTTTGGTGGGATCGTCCGCCAGATCGAAACCTTTGTCGGTAAGCAGTTTGGCCTGTGTATCTGCCGCCTCGTGCTTGTCGCCGGCCAGCTTCTTGATCTCGCCATAGTAGCGCGCTACCGCATCGTAGAAATTACCAGCCTGTTGTTGTGGCAGATCGGCATCGGCAAGCCGCAGCAGCAGCCGGCCCACCGTTTTCGCCAGCAGCGCATCGTAAACGAAACCGGGATCGACGAAGCGGCTGTGGTGCTCGAACGTGTCGTAGCGCGAGTGGTAGACGCCGGCGCTGTCGCCTTCATCGCCGAATTCCAGATTTAGGGACGGCACGCCGAGATGCTCCAGGAAGGCAGAATAGTCGGAGCCAGAACCCAATGCCCCGATCTGGAAGTCCCGCTTCGGATCGGCTGCTATCTTGGCGTCAGCCTTTACGCGCTCGACGGTATCCGAGTCCCAGTCCGGCTTCGGTTCCAGCGCGTCCACCCGCACCTTGGCGCGATGCCTTTGGGCGATGGAAACGTGCGTCTCCGGATCGGTGACATTGTTCGCTACCTGATTCGCCAGATGCTCGAAATCGTGACTGCCCTCCACGTCCAGAAAGCCGCGCGCGTTAGAATCCGTGTTGATGTAGAGCACCGCCTTCTTTTTCAGGTCGGCACCGTGCGCCTCCGCCCATTCGGTTGAGCCGAGCAGCCCCGGCTCCTCGCCATCCCAGCTCGTGTAGATGATCGTACGCTTGGGCCTCCAGCCATGCCGCGCCAGCTCGCCCATCGCCTTCGCCTCTTCCAGCAAGGCGATCTGACCGGAGAGTGGATCGGTGCCGCCATACACCCAGCCATCATGGTGATTCCCGCGCACCACCCACTGGTCGGGATATACCGAGCCCTTCAGCATGGCTATCACGTCATAGACCGGCTTCTGCTTCCAATCCGACTTCACCACCAGATGCACCGATGGCTCGCTCGGCCCCACGCGGTAGGTAATTGGCAAACCGCCACGCCAACTTGCCGGCACCACGCGTCCTTTCATGGAAGAGAGCAGCACCTGCGCGTCCGCGTAGGAAATCGGCAGCGCGGGAATTTTCAGAATGGTTTGCGCCTTGGCCCGGTCAAGCCGAGTCGCAGCAGGTGTGGCGCCAACGCCGGGCGTTAGCGGATCGCCAGGATAAATGGGGATGTCCGCCACGGAGCCACGCTGGAGTCCATGAGGTGGCCGCGACGGACCGTGAGGGTATGTAGCATCAACGGAATATCCGTCGTCTGATGGATCGGAATAGATCAGGCAGCCGATAGCGCCGTGCTGCTGCGCCAGCAACGGCTTCAGTCCGCGCCAGCCGGCACCGTAACGCGCGATGACAATCTTGCCTTTCACGTCCGCGCCGAGCCGCGCAAGAGTTTTGTAATCGTTACGCATCCCGTAGTTTACGTACACGAGCGGGGCCGTCACATCGCCGTCGCCCTGGTATGCGAGGTAAGCGGGCAGCGATGCCTGCTCAGAGCGCGAGGTAGTGTCTCCCGGAATGTCCGGCTCCTGCAGGGACACCTTGAACGGTTTGTCGCCCAGCAGCTCGACCGTTTCGTTCACTGGGGTGGGATAAAGCACATTGAAGGTTTCGATATGCGCATCCCAGCCGAACTTCTTGAACAGGCTGAGAATTAGATCGGCATTCTGCTTGTCGTGTGGCGAGCCGACATGGTTCGGCTCCGCCGCGAGCGTCTTCAGCCAATCGCCCATTTCCCTTTGATCGATGGAAGCGTCGAAATTCCTTTCGAGCGTCGCCTGATCCTGTCGGGCGGGCGCCGGGGCCGCCGCCAAGGCAGAGAGCGCGATGAGCGACAAAGCTGTGAGCAGAAGAGCGCGGTGCATGTGAGCCTCTCAGTGAAGGAAGGCAACAGATACGCTGGACATCGCGCGCGCAAGGCGAAAAAAGAGCGCGCCATCTTGCGATGGCGCGCCGAGGGGGAACGAAGGAGACTTAGTGGACTGGTGTTAAGCGGCGCGCTTTTCCGCCGCGCGGGCAAAGCGGCGGTCCAGCACCGAGGCCACGCGCGGCGCGGCGAACTCCGCGCCCACCATAAAGCGCATCAACGGTCCGAAATTGTGCATGGCCGCCAGTCCGACGGCGAACAGACCCTTTTGAGTTGTCTCGAAATCGTCCGAGAGCTCAGTAACGTTCTCGCGCGGGCTGATCTTCTGAACCAGCGCGGGATTGAGGAAGGGCACCTTGCGCATGTCGGGTTCGTAGCCGGTCGCGGCGATCACATGATCGCACACCACCACTTCTTCGTGGCCGTTGCGGTCGCGCAACTTGAGGCTCACCTGATCGTTATGCGCCTCTGCGCTCCTGATCTTGCGGCCAAGCAGCAGCGGGATGTTCTGCTGCACCTTCTCGCGCATGAACCAGCCCCCGGCCGGATGCATGTGGCTCGCGATGGCACGCGAGCGGAGCGTTTCCGGCAAGCGGTAGAACAGCAACGGGGCCTGCGCACAGAACAGCGACTTCCAGCCGCGGCCTATGCCGGAGGCCGGGCGGTGCAGCTTCCCGATCAGGCTCTCTTCATAGGCGTCCGGCACCTTGTTGAAGTCGATCTCCGATGAACGCGCCACGACGCGCACGGACGCGCCCTGCTCGTGCAGCTCCCACGCAAGGTCGATGGCCGAGGCGCCACGGCCCACCACCGCCACTTCCCTGCCCTCGAATCCTTCGCACGCCCGGTGGGCAAAGCTGTGCGACAGGTGCTCAGGCGGCAGCTTAGCCAGCACAGGGGGAATGTATGCGAAATGGGTGATGCCGATGGCGAGTACCACATTGCGCGCCTGCAGCTGTTCGCCGGTTTCCAGCTTCAGGCTGAAGAGATCGCCCTCTGTCTTCAGCGAAACGACATTGGTTTCTTCCAGCATGGGGACGAAACGCTTGCGAAAATCGGTGGCGTAACTAAGGAAGGTGTCGAGCGGTACAGGTAGCCCCTCATCTGCATACGGAAGGCCTCGCTTGGCGCAATAGGCCTTGAGCGTGGAATTCTGCGCAGGCGAGGACAGGTTCGACACGAACCCGTCGGACTTCAGCACCATGTTCTTGGGCATATGCTCCGCCCAGGTGCTGAGTGGCTTTCCGAACACGCGGAAATCCATTCTGCGCGCCGCCAGGTGGGCGGCCAGCGAGAGCCCATGGGGGCCTGCGCCAATCACTGCAACATCGCAAATTTTCATGCCGGTCTCCGTCGTTCCGTTTTGAGACGCGCGTCTCAAGAATGGGCAGAAACCCCGCATCCCGGGGCACAAAGCATCAGCTTTCCAATCCTGTGCCAGGAACAGTTCATGCAGGGCGCGGCGTTGTGCAAAAGGGACGGCGCGGATGTCCTGCAAGGTTCTCATGTCGACGACGGTGGGGTGGATATCTACCGCGCGCCATGCCGCAGGTTTCGCTTTGTCCGGCTGTCGGGTCGAATGTGTTGCTCCTGCAGATGCGCCCGTGAGAAGCAGCCGTTACACCTCGGCTTGGTACCCTTACCGGCCCCTCGCCGGCTTAGCATCCCTGCGAAGCGCAATCCGATCGGCAAAGCCGGACCTCATTGTAAGTTGCGATGATCGCGCCACTGAATTCCTGGTGCGTCTCCACGAGGCGGAGCCGGACAATTCGCGGATTGCACAACTGATTAGTCGCTCTCTCGGTCCGCCGGAGCAATACGCGCAGGTGATGTCGCGCGACCATTCCCTCCGAGCGGCACGCATGTTGGGGGTTCGTACGCCTGAAACCCTGCCTGTAGGAAGCGAAACGGCACTGGACGAATGCCTCAAGTTGATCGGTTTCCCCGCGGTGCTCAAGACAGATGGTAGTTGGGGCGGGGAAGGAGTCGCAATCGCAAGAGACGAACAGGAGGCGCACTCGGCGTTTCGCAGGCTGGCTTACCCTCCTTCTCGGCTCCGCAGCGTGGCGAGAGCAGTCCGCCGACAGGACGCCCATTGGTTGCTGTCCGCGCTTGCACCCCAGCGTCGCTCGGTGACGGTTCAGAGATTGGTGTACGGCCGCCCTGCCGCAAGCGGGTTCGCTGCCTGGGAGGGCGAAGTGGTCAGCGCGGTGTACTACGATGTTCTGAAAGCAGACGGCCCCATGGGGCCACCCTTAGTAATTCGGCGCACCGACTGTGCTGAGATTGCGGACGCGACGCGACGGATTGCGAAACACTTCAGGCTAAGCGGACTCCATGGACTGGATTTTATTCGCGATGAAGCCGGACATGTGCACCTCCTTGAGGTAAATCCCCGTGCGACACAAGGCGGCACCCTGCCGTTCGGATCCGGTCGCGACCTCGCTGCAGGTCTCGCTTCCTGCGTAATGCCGGGCGCTCAACCCCGGCCCGCGATCCCGAACGACACCGTCACCTTCTTCCCACAGGAATGGTTGCATAACCCCGAAAGCACTTATCTCGAGCACAGTTACCATAACGTGCCTTGGGACGATCCGAGGATCTTGCGTGCCTGCTTGCAGCACGCGCATGTCCCTTCCCCTGCCGAGCCACTGCAGTCTCCTGATGCGGGCGTACCTGTGCCCTTCGCTCGGACGCTGAGCCAAGGACCTAACTGTGCTTAGTGGAGCTCTCAGCCAAGCCCTGGCCCATCCTAAGCGCTTAGCTGGCGCTCTCGCGACGGATCCCATTGGCCTCTTCGAGAAACTGCAAGATCGGCTGGTTCAGAGGTGGGAGTATCGTAGTAACCCAGTTCACATCCACCAACCCTCCCCAAACTGGGAGAACGATCTGCATCAACATCTTGGTTGCGATTGGCCGTGCGGGGCCCAAACCGAATTTGCGGCCCTCTGGCCAAAAGTGATCGCAGAAGTCCGCGAACAGGGGATCAATGTTGGCCCAGCGAGTTTTGCCGGATTCAATGACGGTGATAGGGCTTTGCTACGCGCGATTTGGTGCCTGGTGCGGCACCTGAAGCCGCTCAATGTAGTAGAAACGGGAGTTGGCCACGGCTTTACATCCCGTCTCGTGCTTGAGGCGCTGGTGCGGAATGGGGATGGCCACCTCTCAAGCATCGATCGGCCACCACTTGATCCAGTTATGCAACGGCGCATCGGCATTGCAGTGCCGCAAGAGCTGCGTCGATGCTGGAGGTTCCTCCCGGGTTCTAGCCGCCGCTGCCTCCCGCGACTGCTTTCGCAGCTAGGTACGATCGACCTTTTCATCCACGACAGCCTACATACGGAGAGAAACGTTAGGTTCGAATTAGATCGATCATGGGCGGCCCTAAACCCAGGTGGCGCCCTGGTGATCGACGATATCGATTCCAACGGTGGCTATGGCTCCTTCTGCGGGACATTCCAAGGTTTTCGCGGGTTGGTCTGCGAAGCCGAGCCGATTCGGCCAGACGAGCGGAGGTTCAATAGGAAGGGGCTGTTTGCAATTGTCTTGAAAGAGTGTCCAAGCGCAGGGGCGAAGATAACCACGCCCGCGGAAGAGCTTGCGTCGCGGCAGCCGCGCGAATAGATGTACGCCGCGTTCAGCAGCAGAGGGTGTCATGGCAAACGAGGGCGGAAAAGTGGCCCAGAAGAGTGGTAAGGCGGGTCGGGACGCCAAGCGAGCCGAAAGAGCGGCAAAGCGCAAAGCGGGCGGTGGTAAAGAGAAGGAGAAGAACCCAGTTCTCCAGCAAGCACGCGAGCGTTACTCAGAAGAACTCAAAAAGCAGGGGCTCGCCGGCGACCAGATGAAGACGAAACTAAAGGCTCACCTGAAGGAGGTCGTCAAGCCGGCGATGAACGAAGCAAAGGCTGGCGCCAAGTCTAAAAATCTCAAGGGTGCTGAACGAAGAAAATACGTTCAGGACGCCGTGCGAACAAAATTAGGACTATGAAGCCGACTCGGCGGTGAAACGTGATAAGGCTGCACGTGAGTTGAGCAGGAACTTAGCACCACAAAATGAGTGGTCTGGCTGCCTCTGTCGCTAGCCCCACCGTGCCTACAGCCAAGGGAATCGAGAGCCCAGATGCCGAGTTTGTGCTCGCCTTGGAGGATATGGGTCTCGCGGCACCGGCTGAACGCCTGAAAATCACCAGGTGCTCCGGCGGCATTTCTTGTGAGGTTTGGCTTGTGGAGCCCGCCGGACGCTCTTCCTTTGTGGCGAAACGTCCGTTGGCGAAGTTGGGTGTGGTGGCAGATTGGGCCGCGCCGGTTGAACGGTCGCGCACCGAAGCCGATTGGCTGAAGCTTGTTGCTGCCATCGATCGAGCGCTTGTCCCGGAAGTCTTGGCCGAAGATCGTGTCCATAACGTGTTTGCGATGGAATATCTTCCCCCAGCACAGTACCCGGTCTGGAAGGTGCAACTCGCGGAGGGTCATATCGATTCTGGATTCGCAGGAGACGTGGG
>JAFAVP010000173.1 GCA_019242395.1 Alphaproteobacteria bacterium
CAGCTCCGAACAGGTGCGCAGGCCCATCTCAAGCGAAGCCGTGGAACACTGGCGCCGCTTCGAACCCTGGCTCTCTCCGCTGCTGAAGAGTTTGGGCTCCGTGCTGACCGCCTACCCCGATGTCCCACCGGAAATGGCGTAGTGTCCAGCATGTCCGGCCCGGCCGCGCAAAGAGATCGGTCGCGCTCTGGCGATGGCGTATCCGGCACACAGGATGCCTTCGCGGCAGCGCAGGCGCGCTTGAGCGCAGCAAGAACGCTGCGCAACAAAACGCTCAGGCGCATCGCGGCCGATTTGAAAACCGCAAAACCGGGAAGCGCGGTTGAATTGAAGGCCTATGCCGCGGCGCATCCGGATGATGCCGAGGCGGTTTGGCTCCTGGCGAAATTGGCGGAGTCGGCGGGCCGGCTGGACGATGCGCTTGCCCTGTTCGAAGAATGTCTGAGCCTTGCGCCTGAGTTCATCGCCGCGCGGTTCGGCTTTGCCAGACTGCTGCGGCGACTTCACCGCTACGCGGGCGCGCTTGAGGAGGCGGACCGCCTTCTCGCCACCGACAGCCGCAACTTACTGTTCCGGCAGTTCAAAGCAGATGTTCTTTCGATCGTAGGTGAAGATGCCGCCGCGCTCGTCATTTGGCACGAGCTGGTGAGGGAGACACCCGAACGCGCCGAGGGCTGGCTTCTTCTCGGTCATGCCCTGCGTGCCAATGGGTTGCAGGAGGATGCGATCCTCGCCTATCGCCAGGCCATTGCGCGCCATCCCTCGCTGGGAGCGGCGTGGTGGGCGCTTGCCAATCTGAAAACCTTCCGCTTCAGCGACGACGAAATCGCCGCCATGCGTGAACGGCTGAGGAGTTCCGAACTTTCAGCGGAGGACCGCGCCAATCTGCTCTACGCTTTGGGCAAGGCACGCGAAGATCATGGCGACTATGCAGGTTCGTTCGAGAGCTATGCGAAGGGCAATGCCGGTTTGCACGCCGGCTTCGAGTACGACGAGGAGGGGGCGAGGCTGCGCCTCCAGGCGAGCAAGGCGGTTTTCACGCCCGCCTTCTTCGCCAGCCACGGCGAGGCGGGAGACAAAGCACGAGACCCGATCTTCGTGGTGGGATGCCCTCGCTCGGGCTCAACCCTGATCGAACAAATATTGGCCAGCCATCCCGCGGTCGAAGGAACATCGGAACTCCCCTACATAGCCGAGTTGGTGAGAGGCCTCGCCGGAGGGAATCGGCGTCCGAGCGAGTACCCTTACGCTTTGCAACAAATGGGGCACGAAGCCTTTGGGCTATTGGGTCAAGAGTATTTGGCGCGGGCGAAGGTACATCGGAAATCAGGCCGCCCCTGTTTCATCGACAAGACACCGGCGAATTGCCAGCATACCGGCTTCATTCGGTTGATTTTACCGAATGCGAAAATCATCGATGCGCGAAGACATCCGGCCGCGGCGTGCCTGTCGATGTTCAAGCAGAACTTCAGCCGCTCGAATCTGAGGCTTCGTGAGTTGGGCTTTTTCTACCGGCATTACGTGGAACTCATGGCGCATTTCGACCGCGTGCTGCCCGGACGCATTCATCGGGTGATCTACGAGAACATGGTCGCCGATCCGGAAGGCGAAACTCGCCGGCTGCTCGACTATCTGGAGCTGCCCTTCGACGAGCGCTGTCTTCGCTTCTACGAAACCGATCGCGCGGTGCGCACGCCCAGCTCCGAACAGGTGCGCAGGCCCATCTCAAGCGAAGCCGTGGAACACTGGCGCCGCTTCGAACCCTGGCTCTCTCCGCTGCTGAAGAGTTTGGGCTCCGTGCTGACCGCCTACCCTGCCGTGCCCCTGGAACTCGCGTCAAGCATCGGCGACTAAGCAGTCCGCGCTGGCGCGGCAGCGGGAGGCTCCGGATATTTGTCCAGCACGTCCCCCAATGCCGCTTTCAGCGGCCCAAGCCACGGCTCGTATGGCTTGTATTGGCCGATGCCTGTCTCGAATAGCGGAGTGCGGACTTGCTCGGAGCTCAACGTCCCCACGGCGCGCGTATTCTCATAGAAGCGCAGGCATGTCTCCTCGAACGGAAGCTCCAGATACTGGAACAGGAGCCTCAGTTCCCCTTCCGGATCGGCGACGAGATTCTCGTAAATCACTCGATGGATGCGGCCCGGCAGCACACGATCGAAATGCGCCATGAGGCGTGCATAATTCGCATAGTGGCTGCCGATGTCGCCTAGGCGGTCGGTGAACGGCTGCCCGCTCGGAAAGTGCGTCTTGAAGCAGGACCAGCCGCAATCGAGCGGGTGGCGCCGCACATCGACGATTTTGGCGTTCGGCAGCGCCAGATGGATGAAGCCTGCGTAGCCGAAATTCCGCAGCTCCTTATCGACGAACCTCGGCCTTCCCAGCACGCGGCGATCCTGCACCAGCGCGAGATAGTCTTCGCCCAGTTTGCCGCAGTCCTCTGCGCCGAGGCTCGCCACGACGTCCGAAAGGGAAGAGGTCAGACGCTTGCGGAACTCGAAACGCGGGCCGATCCAGAATTCGTGCGGCGCATGCTTTCCGTCTTTCTCGGCAAAAAGACGACCGACTGCCGCCTCCAGAAGAAAAAGCTCCCCCAGCCCTTCGATCGCGCTATGGGATGCAAGCATTTGCTCAACGAGCGTAGAGCCCGAGCGCGGCAGACCGACAATGAAAATGGCAGCGCGGGAGCTGCAGCCCCAGCCCTGCCTCTCGCTGAAAAACCTTTCGGTGAACACGGCCTCGCACGTCATGCGATAGGCGGTCATTCTCCCGGGGTCGAAATCGGCGCCTACCCGGCGGAGCGCATTTCCTTTGGCATAATGCCCGTACGATTTTGCCGTGAGCTTCTCGTCGCCATAGGCTTTGCCGAGCGCCGAATGAAGATCTGCACGTTCTTTGGCCGGCAAGCGCTGGGACAGCAACAGCCGCTCCATCTGTTCGATGTCCTCCGCCTTGAAACGATAGGTCTTCAAGTCGGCAAGGTCCGTGAAGACTGCGC
>JAFAVP010000215.1 GCA_019242395.1 Alphaproteobacteria bacterium
TGCGGCAAAGCTGCGCGAGCACCGCCGCCTGGTAACCTGAGCCGGTACCGATCTCGAGCACGCGATGGTTCGGCTGCACATCCAATTCCTGGGTGGAGAGCGCAACGATATAGGGCTGGCTAATCGTTTGCCCGCAGGCGATCGGCAGCGCCGTGTCCTGATAGGCACTCGATTCGAACGGCTGATCCACGAACAGGTCCCGTGGCGTGCGCTCGATGGCCGAGAGTACGCGCTGATCCGTGATGCCTTGCCCCCGCAAGGCCATGATCAGCGAAATCGCGCGCGTGTCGACCATGCGCGCGAGGCTACCACAAATCAGCGTTCGCCGGGACCGAGGTTCTGGCGCGCGGTGGCCGCCTTGGCGTCGTCCTGCGGCAACAGCTCGCGAAGGTCGCCGCCGCCTTTGCCGGCGGGCAGCTTGATATCTAGATGCGACTTGAGCCGCCGCAGCACGTCGAACTCGGTGAGGTTCAAATGCAGCGGCGTGACGGAGATGCGCTTTTCGTAAATCGCCCGCAGGTCGGTGCCCTTATGAGGGTTTGAGCGCACCCGCTTGAAGCCGATCCAGTAGTAGGGATTGCGGCGCAAATCCACGCGCCGGTCCATCACGGCCGTCTGCATGTCGCGCTTTCCCTGTTCTGTGACCTCGATCCCGGTAACGTCCGCCGGCTCGCAGGCGGGGAAATTGACATTCATCAGTACTTCCTGCGGCTCCGGCCACCCGACCTCTATTAGTCTGCGGATCAATTCCGGCCCATGTGTTTCGCCGCAGTGCCACCGGATCTTCACGCCCTCCGCGAAGCCGTACGATTGGGAGAGCGCAATCGAGCGGATGCCGAGAGCCGTCCCCTCCATGGCGCCTGCGATCGTGCCGGAATAGGTGACGTCGTCTGCCAGGTTCGAGCCGCGGTTCACACCGGAGAGCACGAGGTCCGGTTTGCGGTTTTTGGCGATTTCAGCCACGCCCATCATCACGCAATCGGTAGGGGTACCGGTGAGCGCGAACTTGCGCTCCTCCACCTGGCGCAACCGCAGCGGCAGCGACAAGGTCAACGAATGCGAAGCGCCGGACTGCTCTGTTTCCGGCGCCACCACCCATACATCGTCGCTGAGGGCACGCGCCATGCTCTCGGCAACCAGCAGCCCCGGCGAGTGAATGCCGTCATCGTTGGTGACGAGGATGCGCAGGTTCTTGTGTCCTTGCGGCATCAATGCTGCTTCTCGATCTTTACGTTCCCGCCCATATAGGGTTTTAGCGCGTCGGGAATCGCAATCGAGCCGTCGGGATTCTGGTAGTTTTCCATCACGGCGATCAGCGTGCGGCCGACGGCGAGGCCGGAACCGTTCAGCGTATTGACGAAGCGGTTACCCTTCTCCCCTTTGGGACGGTAGCGCGCGTTCATGCGGCGGGCCTGGAAATCGCCGCAGTTGGAGCAGGACGATATCTCGCGGAAGCGGTTCTGCCCCGGCAGCCACACTTCGATGTCGTAAGTCTTGCGCGCGGCGAATCCCATGTCGCCGGTACAGAGCGTCATCACCCGGTGATGAAGGTTCAGCCGCTTCAGCACTTCTTGCGCGCAATCGGTCATGCGTTCGTGCTCGGCCTTGGATTGCTCCGGCGTGGTGATCGACACCAGCTCCACCTTCGAGAACTGGTGCATGCGGATCATGCCGCGGGTATCTCTGCCTGCAGCACCAGCCTCCGCGCGAAAGCACGGCGTCCAAGCCGTGTAGCGCCGCGGCAGCGTCTCTTCCTCGAGAATCTCCTCCCGCACATAATTCGTCAGGGAAACTTCGGCGGTGGGAATAAGCCAGTGTCTATCCGAAAATTTTGTGGCACTAGCCAGCTCCTTTAGTTGATTCAGAGGATCATCGCTTTTGGCATTCGAGATGGAAAGCGGCTGCGCTTTCTTCGGGTCGAATACCGCAACCGCCCTGAAGAAGTTTTCGGTTATCGACAGGTACTTGGTCGTCGAGAATAGGTCGTCCCTAAACTTAGGTAGTTGTCCAGTTCCGAAGGCCGCTTCGTCATTGACCATCAGTGGCGGTTGAACTTCGGTGTAGCCGAATTCGCCCGTGTGCAGATCGAGCATAAAACTGGCGATGGCGCGTTCGAGGCGCGCCAAGCCCGCCGTGAGATACACAAACCGCGAGCCGGAAACCTTCGCCGCGCGCTCGAAATCCATCATCCCGAGCTGCTCGCCTAAATCGTAGTGCTCGCGGGCCGCATTCATCGGTGGCTGCGAACCGAAGGCGCGGTCCGTCACCTCGACATTGTCGTTCTCGTCATTGCCGTCTGGAATATCATCGGCTGGCAGATTGGGCAGCTCGGCGAGGAGCTTCTCGACCTCCGCCTTCTTGCCGCGCTCCTCCTCTTCGCCCCTTTGTATCTGCTCCTTCAGCCCCGCAACTTCCGCCAGCAGCGCCGCGGCTCCCGCTTCATCCCTCTTTGCCTTGGCCTGCCCGATCAGCTTGGAGGCCTCATTGCGGCGCGCCTGCATCTGTTGCAGCCGGGTCTGCAGCTCGCGCAGTTCGCGATCGACTTCCAGAATGCCGAACGCGATGCTCTCGCCGTCCATGCCCCTGCGCACCAGCCCACGGATGAAGGCGTCACTGTCTTTCCGGATGGCGGCGATGTCGTGCACGGCGAGTCTCCAAGCGTGCGCCGGTCATGGCACAAGCCGGTCGCGCCGGTCAAAACGGCAGAAGCTCGCGACTACCGGAGATATTCGTTGCCGAGCACGCGCTGCACGGGGCGGCGCGCCGCCGGGCTGCGCTTGGGGTGATCGTGGATGTGGGCTGCGAACATGCGGTCAATCCATTGCGGATTTTTGAAGATGCGGCGCGAGCGCAACAGCGTGAACGGTGCGATCTTCCGGAAGGCCTGGTCAGCGTTGAACTCGTTGACCGCCAGCAGTTCCCCCGTCCACGCGTTCGAACCGTCGACACCGATGTCGTCGAGGTACACCGGAACCAACGGCAGATAAGTGGTCGCGGGACCATTGAGAATGCCCAGGCATGCGCGCGCCGAGGAATAGTAGTCCACGTCTATCGCCACGAAGCCGAGGGGCGATTGACCAGATAGCCCAGCCAAGAACCGCGGCACCGTTTCCTGCACGTCCCCGATGATGAGTTCGGCGAAGGCCGGGAGCGCGGCCCTAAGTTTTGCCACGTCCATCGGGAAGTCACCCTGCTGGAAGTGCTCCGGAAGATCCCGGTAATCGATAGCAGGCGGCATGCCGCGGCCGGTATCGAAACCCACCACGCGGATCTCGATGCCCGTTGCGGCCTTGGTCCTCTCGGCGATTCGGCACATGTTGAGCAGGCCTGCTCCGCCGGCCACGCCAAACTCGACCACTGTGATGCTGTCGTAGCCGTATTTGCGGGCGGCATCGGCGGCGTAGAGAATGGGAAAGGCGTATTGCTGCCGCACGACCAAATCCCAGGCCACCTTGGCCCGGTAGCTGCCGAACAGCGCCACCGGTACAGAAAGCAGGTTCAGATGCAGCGGCTCGGTCAGCCGCTCGATGAATATCTTCTCCAGCTTCCCGGGTTGAAGCAGCCGCTTCAAAAGATAGGAGTAGCTCGCGCCCACACGAGCGCGCGGCAGCGTGGCGGGTGGATTCGAGACAAGCTGGCCGGTCATCCCAGCGACGCTGCAAGTCACATGCCCCCGGCCACCAGCGCTTGGAGCAATTTTCGTCGCCCGAGCGTTGCTTATGGGAGCCGGAGGAGCTTCATGGACTATAGCGGCTGGCTGTGGGCGATCATCGATATAGCGGCCGTGGCGGTGCTGGCGGCGGTCATGTTCCACGCAGGCTACCAATATTCCCACCGCAACCGGGCAAAGGACGCTGCGACGGAGGCAACCACCAGGCGAAACTACGTGGAAGAAGAGCGCAGGCGACACGCTTCATAGAATATTTTCCTAATTACGTAGTTGACACCACAAGGTACAGTGCCTAGATTAGGGTTCAAGGAGAACCCCGATGGGCAAGAATACCTTTGCAGCCAAGCACTTTCACGATGAGGAAGCCGCTCGCCAGTGGTTTGAGAACACCCGCTGGCCGTCCGGGCCGCATTGCCCGTCGTGCGGAACCCTAGAGCCCTACAAGACCAAGAAAGCAGGCGTGTACCGCTGCAAGTCCAAGGAATGCCGCCGTGACTTCACGGTCATGACTGGCACTGTCATGGAGCGCAGCCATGCCAAGCTGACGTTATGGGCCGCTGCGTTCACGATGGCCGCTGCCAGCAAAAAAGGCTTCTCCGCTCACCAGCTCCATCGGCAGTTAGGCTGCCAGTACAATACGGCTTGGTTCATGTTTCATCGCGTCCGCGAAGCCATGCGCCGTGGTGGCTTTGAATTGCCGCCGATGCGTGGGGCGGGCAAGATCGTGGAAGCCGATGAAACCTACTATGGAAAGCAGGAACGTCCTCGCCGCGCCGCGACGAAAGAGGGGCAGCGCTACAAATTCGACAAGCACAAGCCCAAGAGGGTTGTTGTGGCGCTTGTCGAGCGTGGCGGTAAGGTGCGCTCCTATCATATCCCGTTCGCGAGCATGGAAGCGGTGACTGAGATCGTGAACCGCAATCTCGCGAAAGAAACGCGCCTTATGACGGATGAAAGCAGGCTATATGGTCGCATGAAAGACAATGACTTGGTTGCTTCGCATGAAACCGTGAAGCACTCCACTGGCGAGTATGTGCGAGGCGACGTGCACACCAATTCAGTGGAAAACTACTTCCTCACGTTCAAGCGCGGAATGCGCGGCACGTATCAGCACTGCGGCCCGCAGC
>JAFAVP010000075.1 GCA_019242395.1 Alphaproteobacteria bacterium
CGCCCACCGGGCCATGATGCGTACCTGCCATTTGCGAGAACTCGGCGATGTCCTGCTTGTGGTCCTTCACCATGTAGCTGACGAATTCCTTATCGAAGCTCTTGCCGGAGAGCACCCGCAGCTTCAGGTATTCCGCATCGGCTTTCAGCATCTCCCGCTCCGGCGCGCGGACGCCCAGCTGCGCCGCAAGGCGCGAAGCTTGTCTCTTTGCCTTGGTATGATCGGCAACCAGCGTGCGGCCGTAAGCGCGCACGGCAGGGCTGCCGCCCGCTTCGGCGGCGAGTTGACCGAGTTTGATCTCGGAATTGTCACCTTTGATGGCATCTCTGACGAAATCCTCGCGGGTGGCGGCCGCAGCTCCAGCAGCCGCATTCACAAAAAGCGAGGCCAGCGCCGCGCAGATCAGCGTCCGCATCATCTTAGTTTCCCTGGAATTACACCTCGTTCCAACGGCTGCGGGGACCGAAGCGTTCCGGCCCCGGCGCCGGCGAGGTTTGCGGCAGCGCTGCGCGGCGCGCTATAGAGCGGGCGGGCACCCGTAGCTCAGCTGGATAGAGTGCTGCCCTCCGAAGGCAGAGGTCACAGGTTCGAATCCTGTCGGGTGCGCCATCATCACATCCCAGTATGTCTAGCGTACCTTCCGGCTGCGGAACGGAACGAATGGCCAGCGGCTTTCCTCTCTACTGATCACGGGAGGCTCCAATGCGCGCGTTCAGCCAGCAGGAACAGGATTGCGTTGAGGCCGCGCTTCACTGCCACAAAACCTGCCTCGGCATGGCGATGACGCATTGTCTGGACGAAGGTGGCGAGCATCTGGCGCCGCAGCACTTCCGGCTGATGATCGATTGCGCCACCATTTGCGCCACTGCCGCCGATTTTATCATGCACAAAAGCCAGTTTCACCGGCAGCTCTGCGCGCTGTGCGCGGAGGTGTGCAACGCCTGCGCGCAGAATTGCATGAGGCTCGACGGCATGGAGGAATGCGTAGACGCCTGCCGCCGTTGTTCTCAGCTATGCCGTGAGATGGCGTGAAGGTCTAAATCTGCGAACAGGCTGCGCGTGCTTCGCCAGCTCACATCTGCATCGCCCAGCCTTCCACGCCCATGGCCGACTGACGCAGGGCTTCGGTAAGCGTGGGATGGGCGTGGCTGGTGCGCGCGATGTCTTCCGATGCCGCGCCAATCTCGATGGCGAACGCGGCTTCCTGAATCAGATTGCCGGCTTCCGCGCCGATGATGTGCACGCCCAAGACGCGATCGGCTTTGGCATCCGCCAGCACCTTCGCGAATCCTTCGGTGGAGGCAATGGTTTTGGCGCGGGCGTTGGCGGTGAAGGGGAATTTGCCGATTTTGTAGGCAGTGCCAACCGACTTGAGTTCTTCTTCCGTCTTTCCGACGCTCGCCACTTCCGGATGCGTGTACACGACGGCAGGGATGGCGTCGTAATTCACATGGCCTGAGCGGCCGGCAATGTTCTCGATGCAGGCGACCGCCTCGTCTTCCGCCTTGTGCGCCAGCATGGCGCCTTCGCGGCAATCGCCGATGGCCCAGATGCCTTCCACATTGGTGCGGTAATGTGCGTCAGTCACGACGCGCCCGCGCTTGTCCAGCGTGACGCCCGCTTCAACCAAGCCCAGGCCATCCGTGTATGGACGCCGGCCGATGGCCACCAGCAAGATGTCCGTTTCGAGAGCCGATTGCGCGCCACCGGCCGCAGGTTCGAGCGTCACCGAAAGCGCCTCACTTTTCTTCTCCACGCCAACAACTTTTGTCGACAGCTGGAACTTCATGCCTTGTCGGGCGAGAAGCCGCTGGAACTGCTTGGCAACTTCACCATCCAGCCCCGGCGTGACGCGGTCGAGGAATTCGACCACCGTGACTTCGCTGCCAAGCCTGCGCCACACCGAGCCCAGCTCCAGCCCGATATAGCCTGCGCCAACCACCAGCAGCCGCTTCGGCACAGTCTTCAGCGACAACGCGCCTGTGGAAGAGACAATGCGTTCTTCGTCGATGGTAACATCAGACAGCGGCGCCACCTCGGAGCCGGTGGCAGTAACAATGTGTTTTGTTTCCAGCGTGCGCGTGCTGCCGTCGTTCAGTTTGACTTCGACTTTGCCGGGGCTCGCGATCCGCGCCACACCGACGATCGCTTCGCTCTTGTTCTTCTTGAGCAGGAACTCGACCCCTTTGGTAAGCTCGCCCACCACTTTGGTCTTGTGCGCCATCATGCCGGCGAGATCGAGCTCGGTAGTGGTCTTGATGCCGAGCTTCGGCAGCTTGTCGCGCGCCTCCTCGTAAAGCTCGCTGGTGTAGAGCAGCGCCTTGGAGGGAATGCATCCGACGTTCAGGCAGGTGCCGCCGAACGCCCCCCGCTTGTCGATGCAGGCGCTCTTCAGGCCGAGCTGCCCCGCGCGGATGGCGGCGTTATACCCCCCCGGCCCCCCGCCGATGATGATGACATCGAATTGATCAGACATTTAGATTCGCTCTGGCTTTGGGGTACATTAGATTATGGTGCATAACATCACTCAGATGTGTGGGGAAAGAATGAAAGGCGCCATTAGAATCGGCTTAACATCGGCAGCCATGATTTGTGGATCCATCAGCCACAGCCAAGCTAGTTCAGATAGAGTGAGTGCCTTGGTCAAAGAATGCACAACCGACCAGCGCGTCTGCGAAGAATATCTGCTCGGTGTCTGGGACTCAGGCCTAATGTTGCAGGACCTAAACCACTACTCGACCGTCGTTTTCTGTACGAAGGTCGGACCGACTGGCGAAGAACTGCGCTCCGCGTTTCAGAAATGGGCGATCGACGCCGATCCAAAAGTTCTCGAAAGGTCCCCGCGTGTCGTTGGTGCGATACTTGCGCTTAAACACGCGTTTGCATGTAAGCAATAGCATCGAAGGCAGAAGCCTCAAACATCCAGCAGCAGGCGCTGCGGGTCTTCGAGGTTTTCCTTCACGCGCACGAGGAAGGTCACCGCCTGGCGGCCATCGATCAGACGGTGGTCGTAAGAAAGCGCCAGGTACATCATCGGCCTGATCTCAACCCTGCCGTCTATCGCAACAGGCCGCTGTTGGATCTTGTGCATGCCGAGAACGCCGGATTGAGGCGCGTTCAAAATCGGCGTCGACATCAGCGAGCCGAATACGCCGCCATTGGAGATGGTGAAGGTGCCGCCCTGCAGCTCTTCCAGCTTCAGCTTGTTGTCGCGCGCGCGGGCGCCAAAATCGGCGATGGCGGACTCGATCTGCGCCAATGAAAGCTCATTGGCGTCGCGCAGCACGGGGACCACCAGCCCGCGCTCCGTCGAAACCGCCACTCCGATGTCATAGTAGTTCTTATAAACGATATCGTCGCCTTCGATCTCGGCGTTCACATTCGGGATTTCCTTGAGCGCCGCGATGCAGGCCTTCACGAAGAAACCCATGAAGCCGAGCCGCACGCCATGCTTCTTCTCGAAGCTGTCCTTGTATTCGCTACGCAGCCGCATAACGTCGCTCATGTCCACCTCGTTGAAAGTGGTGAGCTGCGCGGCGGTGTTCTGCGATTCCTTCAGGCGCAGCGCGATGGTGCGCCGGAGGCGACTCATCGTGACGCGTTCCTCGCGACCAGCACGCGGGCGCGGGCCTGCAGGAATTTCAACGGCAGCAGATTGAGTAGCCCTTTGCGCCACGCGCGCTTCCAGCGCCGCCAGCATGTCGCCCTTGGTGATGCGGCCGTCCTTGCCAGTGCCGCTCACTTGCGCCGGCTCCAATCCGCTCTCGCCCGCAATTCTCCGCACACTGGGCATCAGGGGCTCGCTCGCTCGGCTGGCCTTCGCCGGCTGGGGTGCAGCTTTTGCGGGCGGAGCCTCGGCCCTCGCGGTGACCGCATCGTAGTTGCGCGTGGCGGTCGGCGTACCCGCTTTGCCTTCCGCGATGGCGCCGAGCACCGCGCCCACCTGAACGGTCGCGCCGCTCTGAACGGAGATGGATTCCAGCGCTCCGTCGGCAGGCGCCGGCACTTCCACCGTCACCTTGTCGGTCTCGAGTTCCAGCACCGGCTCGTCGCGCGCAACCGCGTCGCCTTCCTTCTTGAACCAGCGGGCCACCGTGGCTTCGGT
>JAFAVP010000087.1 GCA_019242395.1 Alphaproteobacteria bacterium
TGTGGCCCTTGCACATGTAGTCCATGGCTTCGAGATGCGCGAAGGATGGCGCGCGCACCTTGCAGCGATAGGGCTTGTTCGAGCCTTCCGACACCAGGTAAATCCCGAACTCCCCCTTGGGAGCTTCCACGGCGGCGTAGACCTCGCCTTCCGGCACGCGATAGCCCTCGGTGAACAGCTTGAAGTGGTGGATGAGGCCCTCCATGGAGCGCTTCATCTCGGCGCGCTTGGGCGGCGTGATCTTCTTGTCTTCGTTCAAGACCGGGCCATCCGGCATGCGCTCGACGCACTGACGCATGATCTTCGTGGATTGCCGCATCTCCTCCATGCGGATGAGGTAGCGGTCGTAGTTGTCGCCGTTCTTGCCGATTGGAATCTGGAATTCGAGTTCGCTGTAGCACTCATATGGTTGGGAGCGTCGCAAATCCCACGGCACCCCGACAGAGCGGATCATCGGGCCACTCATGCCCCAGCTTTCCGCTTCCGCGCGATTGATCTTGCCGATATCCACGTTGCGCTGCTTGAAGATGCGGTTCTCGGTCAGCAGCGTTTCGAGATCGTCGAGCACCTTCGGGAAGGCGGACGTCCAGTTGTAGATGTCCTCGATCAATTCCGGCGGCAGATCCTGATGCACGCCACCGGTGCGGAAGTAATTGGCGTGCAGCCGGGAGCCCGAAGCGCGCTCGTAAAATATCATCAGCTTCTCGCGCTCTTCAAAGCCCCACAGCGGAGGGGTAAGCGCGCCGACATCCATCGCCTGCGTGGTGACATTCAGAAGATGGTTCAGGATGCGACCGACCTCGGCATACAGGACGCGGATGTACTGACCACGGCGCGGCACTTCGAGCCCCAGCAGCTTCTCCACCGCGAGGGAAAAGCCGTGCTCCTGGTTCATAGGGCAAACGTAATCGAGCCGGTCGAAATACGGCAGCACCTGCATGTACGTTTTGTATTCGATGAACTTTTCGGTGCCGCGATGCAGCAGCCCGATGTGCGGATCCACCCGAGTGATCACTTCCCCGTCCATCTCCAGCACCAGGCGGAGCACTCCGTGCGCGGCCGGATGCTGCGGGCCGAAATTGAGCGTAATGGTGTTCTCGTTGACCGGCGCGCCGGCAGGTGCGTCGCTCATCAGCCGCTCCTGTCGGTAGAGACGGGCGGCTCACCGGGCGCGCCGTGTCGTAAGCCTTCCCACGGACTCGAAAACTCAAAGTCGCGGAACTCCTGCACCAGCTGCACCGGCTGGTACACCACCCGCTTCAGGTCGTCGTCGTATCGCATCTCAACAAAGCCGGTGAGCGGGAAGTCCTTGCGCAGCGGATGACCTTCGAAGCCATAATCCGTGAGGATGCGGCGCAGGTCTGGGTGGTCGGAGAAAACCACGCCATACATGTCGTACGTTTCGCGCTCAAACCAGTTGGCGGTGGGATAGACCTGCGCGATGGACGGCACCGGCGTTTGCTCGTCCGTCATCACCTTCAGCCGGATGCGCTGGTTCCGGCTCATGGAGAGCAGATGATACACCACGTCAAAACGCTTTTCGCGCTTCGGCCAGTCCACGCCGCAGATATCCATCAGCAGGCGGAATTCGCATTGCGGATCTTCCCGCAGAAACTCCGCCGCGCGTGGGAGCGTATCGGCTGCAATCGTCAACGTCAGCTCGCCGCGATCGAGACTCTGATCCAGCACCGCGCCGGCCAGCGCCTGCGCGACATGGTTGCCGAGAGCGGTGAGGTCGAGCGGCATGCGGCGGTTCAGCGCTCGATGGTGCCGGTGCGGCGGATTTTCCGCTGCAGCAGCATGATCCCGTAAACCAGCGCCTCTGCCGTTGGCGGGCAGCCGGGCACATAGATATCCACCGGCACGATGCGGTCGCAGCCGCGCACCACGGAATAGGAGTAGTGATAGTAGCCGCCGCCGTTGGCGCAGGAGCCCATGCTGATGACGTATTTCGGATCCGGCATCTGGTCGTAAACCTTGCGCAGCGCCGGGGCCATTTTGTTGCACAGCGTGCCTGCCACGATCATCACGTCCGACTGGCGAGGCGACCCGCGGGGGGCAAACCCGAACCGCTCGAGATCGTAGCGCGGCATAGAGGCCTGCATCATCTCCACCGCGCAGCAGGCGAGCCCGAAGGTCATCCACATCAGCGAGCCGGTGCGGGCCCAGTTGATGAGTGCGTCGGCGCTCGCCACCAGAAAGCCCTTGTCCTGCATGTTCTGCTGGACTTCGCGGAAATACGGGTCGTTATCAGGAAGAGGTGCTCCCCCCTCCACGCCTGCACGAGCCGCCATGCCAGCCGGGAGAATCACTCCCATTCGAGGGCCCCCTTCCGCCATTCGTAAATGAAGCCGATGGTCAGCACACCCAGGAAAACCATCATAGACCAAAAGGCATATGCGCCCGTCTTGCTCAGCGTGACCGCCCAGGGAAACAGGAACGCCACCTCCAGATCGAAGATGATGAAGAGCAGCGTCACCAGATAAAACCGCACATCGAATTTCATCCGCGAATCGCCAAAGGGGTTGAAGCCGCACTCATAGGCCGAGAGCTTCTCCGGGTCCGGATTCGAAGGGGCGATCACGAAAGGCACGATCAGGAATACGAGGCTAAGCGCGCCCGCGACACCGATAAAAATCAAGATCGGCAGATACTCGAGGAGAAGCTGATTCATTCCACACCCTTACCCTGAAACCGCGGCAACACGCTTGAGTTGCGGAAAACAGGGTGCGTCTTTTTCGCGGATGCAAGACAGCATCCGCCGCGGCGGGTTTAAGCCATGATTTGGCGAGAGAACAAGCGGTATTTCCGCCGATCAGGGCGACGATGTCCTGCCATCAAGGATGGCGGGAGCGACGGGGCTCGAACCCGCGACCTTCGGCGTGACAGGCCGACGCTCTAACCAACTGAGCTACGCCCCCGCGCGGCGAAAGCTGAGCCCGCGGAAGTCGCTTCCTCTAGGGCTGCGCGGGACAGGGGTCAAGCCGCCAGCCACTCCCTGGCCCATTCGGCGACGATAGCCCGATCCACACCGGCAGACACAAGGTGCGTCTCGACCGCCGAGATGGCCATTCGCGTCACGTGGCACTTCGATGCGCCGTCCGCGGCGGTTACGGCACCGTGCTCGTGCATCGGGGCAGAGGTGCAGAAGCCGCTGAACTCACACTTAGCACAATTCTGAACCTTACGCCGGTGGATGACCTCCTGGCAGGACCGGTAAGCGGCCCCCTCGATCATTTCGGCGAGCGAAGCGCTGCCGATATTACCAAGGCAGAAGGCCGGCTCGTAGGCGAACGGCCGCGTGTAAACGTCGCCATTCACGTTGAAGATAAAGATGTTATCGAGCTGGGTGCTGGCTAAATCGACCAGCGCGCGTGGCCCGGCGATGCGCAAAGTGGCCGCTCGGATGTAGTCGTCGAGCGGTACGATCGAGATGTATCGTGGGGCGTTGGCCCGCCGCTCCATCAGTTCGGTAAAGACTGCGACGATTTCTTCTTCGGGCAGCCGCAAGCGCGCGATTTCCGGTTCCGGTCCGCCGTCAAAGACGGGAAGAATGCGCCAGCCCTCCGCGAATTCGGAGACCCAATCATAAGCTTCGGCCAAAGTATGCCGATTATGTTTACCCAGCACCGAGATTGCGCCGAAGGTCCTACCGGATTTCCGCAGCCGTTCGGCAGCGGCAATAACGGAGCGGTTGGAATCGCGACCCCCGGCGCTGGCGCGCACGCCGCCGGCGAAATCGATCGAGACGCCCAGCTCCCAATCCATTTCCAGCACGAACGCGAGCGACTCCTTATTGGCCCCGTGAAGATTGCTCTGCACGCTGTTGCGGTATGCAAAGTTGCAAATCAGCTGTTTCTGAAGCTCGGCAATGCGCAGATAGTATTCTGGCCGCAGGAGCAAGGGCTCGCCCCCGTGCCAGACAAATGAGAACTTGGGTATTATGCCTTGCGCGCGGAGATAGGCGCCAAACCGGTCCACATCCGCAAACAGTGCTTCGAGCACCTCTTCGCGCATCATATCGCGCACGCGTAGCTCGCGATGCTCGTAGCAGTACGCGCACCGCAGATTGCAAAATTTGGAAACTTTTACAACGAAGACAACTTCAAACACCGAAAGGTGGCTTTATCTCGACTCATGCCCGGGCGTGGTTCCCTTTCCGCACTTGTCATGTTTCGCACCAATTTCGTTCCAAGCCGGCGGCGATGGTAGCTTCGCGCCCTCGGAGCCATTTATCGTACCGTTCGGGTCGACAGCGATTGGCATTCCACCAAGAGTGAACGTTGTGTTCTGCATGGGTGAGAGAGAATAGGTTCCATTCTGCACCGCGTCCTCAAGATCGAAGGTCCCGGTTGGGACAGCGGGACCATGCGGCTTTGCATCCATAAGCCAAACCTTGATGATTTTAAAACCGCGAATTTTGAGCAGCAGGTTCTTATTGTTGTCCGCTCGAACCAGAACGTACTGGGTGCTCGAGACATCCGCCTTGGCAAGCGATATTAGGCCTACCGCTCCTAGTCCTGATAGAATCGAGGCCCTAAAGACCTCGCGGCGAGTATTGTCCATAAAGTTCCCCCCAGTTGGACTGGCAGAACAATACGTTATTGCACGCAAGCTACAAGCCACTACTACTGCGAAATACTGGAAGGGCGGAGTCACGGCGCAGACGTTCCGCTGTATGGCGCAAGCCCCGGTCCCGGACTAGATTTCCGCAGCTAACAGCAGGGGCTTTGCGTCTGT
>JAFAVP010000136.1 GCA_019242395.1 Alphaproteobacteria bacterium
ATCCGCCGGATCGAACAAACCATCGAGCGGCACGGGGAGCGGTTTCTCGACCGAATCTTCACCCCGGTGGAGCGGGAGAAATCCGATAGGCGGGCACAGCGGGCGGCCAGCTATGCCAAGCGCTTTGCTGCCAAGGAAGCCTGTTCCAAAGCCTTGGGCACCGGCCTCCGCCGCGGCGTCTTCTGGCGGGATATGGGGGTGGTGAACCTGCCGGGCGGCAGGCCAAGCATGGAACTCTCTGGCGGCGCACTACGGAGGCTTCACGAAGTCACGCCTGAGGGCCATGTTCCCGTCATCGACCTGACGATCACGGATGACTATCCTTTGGCCCAGGCCATCGTCATCATCTCGGCTGTGGCAAAGCCGCCGTAAGGGACGCCCAAAAAGCCGCAAGACCGGCTTGCGGCTTGACCTTTGCATCCCCATTAGTGCTTGTGACCCTCCATGCCGGATCAGCCCGAAATGAGCGAAGCCCAGAACGCCGCCGACCCTGCCCGCCCTGTTGGGGCGCCCCCCGAAGGCTCCGCCGTCAAGCCGAAGAAGGAGGAATCGTGGCTGGAGACGGTGAAAACCGTCGTTTATGCGCTGCTGATCGCCCTGGTGATCCGGACACTCCTGTTCCAGCCCTTTAACATCCCCTCAAGTTCCATGGAGAACACGCTGCTGGTCGGAGACTATCTCTTCGTGGAGAAGTTCGCTTACGGCTACAGCCGCTATTCGCTGCCCTACGGGAACATCTTCCCCTCGGTGGGGCGCATCCTAGGGCGGCAGCCCACGCGCGGCGATGTGATCGTGTTCAAGATGCCCAACAAGGATTCTCCGGATTACGGCGAAGATTTCATCAAGCGCGTGATCGGGCTCCCGGGCGACCACATTCAGGTTTTGAACGGGCAAGTGTTTCTGAACGGCAAAGCGGTGCCGAAGGTGCGCTCCGAGGACTATGTCGAAACCGACGAGTTCGGCATGGTCAATCACGTGCCCCGCTTCAAGGAGACATTGCCGAACGGCAAGAGCTATTACGTGCTCGACCGCATTCAGAACGGCGCCGCCGACAACACGCCGGTCTACACCGTGCCGGCCGGCCATTATTTCTTTATGGGCGACAACCGCGACAATTCGAACGACAGCCGCGGCGATGTGGGTTACGTTCCCGCCGAGAACCTGGTGGGCAAGGCGGAAATCCTTTTCTTCTCGACGAATGGAAAAGCGCACTGGTGGGAAATCTGGAACTGGCCGTGGACGGTCCGCTACAACCGGCTCGGCACGATCATCGATTGATTTCGAGAGCGTCGAAGCCCGCCTCGGCCATCGCTTTCGCAACAGGGGATTGCTGGTTCGCGCTTTGACGCATGCCAGCGCGAGCGCGGATGCGTCCAACGAGCGCCTGGAGTTCCTGGGTGATCGCGTGCTGGGGCTTGCCGTCGCGGAAAAGCTCTTCGCGCTTTATCCGGCCGAGGCGGAAGGCATTCTGGCGCTGAAGCTGAATGCGTTGGTGCGCAAAGAGGCTTGCGCCAGGGCGGCGGAGGCGGCGGGGTTTCCGGAGCATCTCATCCTCGCCACTTCAGAGGTGCGCAGCGGCGGACGACAGAAGGCCGTCATTCTCGCCGGTGCCTGCGAAGCGGTGATCGCTGCGCTGTACCTGGATGGCGGAATGGAAACGGCGCGGCAGTTCATCGAGCGATACTGGGCGGACATGCTTGCCTCCCTGGGCGCCGACATGCGCGATCCCAAAACCGTGCTGCAAGAATGGGCGCAAGCGGGCGCGTTCAAATCAACGCCGATTTACCGGCTGGTGAAGCAGGATGGGCCAGACCATGCGCCGCGATTCCTCGTCGAGGTAAGTGTCGCGAGCGAGGCGCCACAGGAAGGCGAGGGCGGTTCCAAACGGGAAGCGGAGCAGAGCGCTGCGCGCGCCATGCTGCAGCGCGTGGGTCAGGCGTGAGCGCGGTTGATACCCGTTGCGGCTTTGCGGCGGTGATCGGCGCGCCGAACGCTGGCAAATCCACGCTGGTGAACGCGCTGGTGGGCTCGAAGGTCTCGATTGTTTCGCCCAAGGTGCAGACAACGCGCATGCGCGTGCGCGGCGTCGCCATGCGTGGCGAGACGCAGATCGTGTTCGTGGACACGCCGGGCATTTTCGAGCCTCGGCGGCGCTTGGATCGCGCGATGGTCAATGCCGCCTGGGCGGGGGCAGGCGAGGCCGACGCGATTCTGCTGCTGGTGGATGCACCGGCGGTGGCCGCGAACCCCGATGGGCTTGCCGCGCGCGACACCCAGTCCATCGTCGAAGGGTTGAAGCAGAGTAAACGCCGTGCCGCGCTGGTGCTGAACAAGGTGGATGATATGCCGCGCGCCGATCTCTTGCCACTTGCAGAAAAGCTCAACGACTCTGATCTGTTTGAGCAGGTGTTCATGGTCTCCGCGCTGACCGGAGACCATGTTGAGGATGTCGCGCGCTGGACAGCAGCGAAGATGCCGGAGGGGCCGTGGCTCTATCCGGAAGATCAGGCCGCGGACATTCCCATGCGTTTGCTGGCGGCCGAAATCACCCGCGAAAAGCTGTACCTCCGCCTGCACGACGAGCTGCCTTACGCCACGATGGTGGAGACGGAGAACTGGGAGGAGCGGAAGGACGGCTCGGTGAAGATCGATCAGGTGATTTATGTGGAGCGCGACGGGCAGAAGGCGATTGTGCTCGGCAAGGGTGGCCGCGCCGTGAAAGCCATCGGTGAAGCGTCACGCAAGGAGCTGGAAGAAATGCTCGGGCGCCGCGTGCATCTGTTCCTGTTCGTCAAGGTGCGCGAGAACTGGGCGAACGCGCGCGATCACTACACGAGCATCGGGTTGGAGTACCCGGAAGAGTGATGCCGAGCCCGTTGTCATCCCCGGCGAGCATCGCATCGCGATGCGAGGGAAGGGGACCCAGGCGGTGGGAGCCGTCTTGCTCTTTCCACCTGGGTTCCCTTCCCCTCGCAAAGCTGTCGCTTTGTTCGGCCGGGAATGACACGTAAATGGAATGGGCGGACGAGGGGATCGTGCTGGCGGTGCGGCCGTATGGCGAAACCGCAGCCATCGTCGAAGCGCTGACGCAGCTGCATGGCCGGCATCTCGGGCTGGTGCATGGCGGCGCCTCGCGCAAAGCAAAAGCGATGCTGCAGCCGGGCAATTCGCTCCACATCACCTGGCGGGCGCGGCTGAACGAACAGCTCGGGTCCTTCCATGTGGAGCCGCTGCGCGCGCGGGCCGGTGCGCTGCTGGAGCGGCGCGATGCGCTTGCCGGTCTTAATGCTTTCACCGCGATTGCCGCCGCCGTGCTGCCTGAGCGTGAGGCGCATCCCGGCGTGTGCGGCGCGGCGGACCTGCTGCTGGACGCCATCGCCGAGCAGGAATTCATGCATTGGGCGCCGCTTTATGTGCGGTGGGAAGCCGGATTGCTCGATGAACTGGGCTTCGGGCTCGATCTTTCGCGTTGCGCGGCCACCGGCGCGACAGAGGATCTGACCTATGTTTCGCCGCGTTCGGGACGCGCGGTGTCACGCGACGCCGGCACCGCGTACGGAGATCGCCTGCTGAAACTGCCGGCATTCCTGCTGGGATCGCAGAATGCTGAACCGTCCCCGGCGGACATTCTGAACGGACTAAAACTCACCGCCTATTTCCTGCTCGACCGCGTGCTTCAGCCGCATGGCAAGGAGCTGCCACACGCGCGTATCCGGCTGGCTGAACTCGCGCACCGCGAATCGGAATAAGAAGAAGAACGATGCCCGATGCAGTTGACGACATTCGACCCGAGCCGCTGGCGAGTGCACTGTCCGAGCGCTATCTCGCCTACGCGCTTTCCACCATCACGCAGCGCGCGCTGCCGGACGCGCGCGACGGGCTGAAGCCGGTCCATCGCCGCATTCTCTACGGCATGCTGCGCCTGCGGCTAGACCCCGGCTCGGCGCCGAAGAAATCCGCCAAGGTGGTCGGCGATGTGATGGGCACCTTCCACCCGCACGGCGACCAGGCGATTTACGATGCGCTGGTGCGTCTCGCGCAGGATTTCGCGGTTCGCTATCCGCTGATCGACGGGCAGGGCAATTTCGGCAATGTGGACGGCGATAACCCCGCCGCCATGCGCTACACCGAGGCGCGGCTCACGGCGCTGGCGCAGGCGCTCCTGGAAGGCCTCGACGAAGACGCGGTGGATTTCCGCGCCACCTACGATGGCGCAGAGCGCGAGCCGGTGGTGCTGCCCGCCGCCTTCCCCAACCTGCTGGCGAATGGCGCCAGCGGCATCGCCGTCGGCATGGCGACCTCCATCCCGCCTCACAATCTTGGCGAGCTGTGCAGCGCGGTGATTGCGCTGATCGAAAATCCCAACACCCGCGACGCCACGTTGCTCAAATTCGTGAAGGGGCCGGACTTCCCCACCGGCGGCGTGATCGTCGACGATCCCGCCACCATCGCGGAAGCCTATCGAACCGGCCGCGGCTCCTTCCGCCTCCGCGCGCGCTGGAAGAAAGAAGAAGGTACGCGCGGCACCTACCAGGTAATCGTCTATCAGATTCCTTATGGCGTGCAGAAGTCGAAGCTGATCGAGCGCATGGCCGAATTGCTCGACCAGAAGAAGCTGCCGCTGCTGGAAGATGTGCAGGATGAATCGGCGGAAGACATTCGCATCGTGCTCACGCCGAAGAGCCGCACGGTGGATGCCGCACTGCTGATGGAGCAGCTGTTCCGGCAGACTGATCTCGAAGCCCGCATTCCGCTCAACATGAACGTGCTGGACAGCGGCCTCATTCCCCGCGTGATGAGCCTGAAGGAAGCGCTCACCGCCTTCGTCAATCATCGCCGCGATGTGCTGGAGCGGCGTTCGCGCCACCGGCTGGAGAAGATCGCCGCGCGGCTGGAGGTGCTGGAAGGTTACCTCGCGGTCTA
>JAFAVP010000211.1 GCA_019242395.1 Alphaproteobacteria bacterium
AGCATCGGGGCAGTTACTGGCAGTAAGAAGTACACGGGCGGGTTTGCCGGCTACGATGCCAACGAGGCAATCTTCACCGCATACTGGGATACAGACACCAGCGGGTTTTCCAACCGGGGGGATGGTGCCGGCTTTCCGAAATACGATCCCGGCATCACTGGTCTGACGAGCAACAAGCTACAATCCGGGCTGCCGGCGGGCTTCGATAAACGCTACTGGCGGCAGAATTCCGCTATTAATGGCGGGTATCCCTTTCTGCGGGATAACCCACCGCCGCAATAGCGTCGCCAGCGAAGTTCCTGTCTACGGAATCAGTTCGAACACCGAGCCTTCGCCCGCCGCGCCGCCGTACAGCGTCGTGCCGAACAGATCGCCTGCGCCGTCCATGACCAGCGCCGCGTCCGGGCCACGGCCGTCCGTGCAGCCGGATTGCGCGCAGAAGTCGTAGAGTACGCTCTCTGCCCCGCCGCTCAGCTTGTACGCCACGCCCTGCCCGTTTGCTCCGCCGAGAAGCGTCGTACCGAAAATATCCCCCCCGGCAAGCAGCAACTGTCCGGAGGGCGATTGGCCATCGGCGCAACCGTCGGTCTGGCAGAATGCGTAGAGCAGATTGTATTGCCCCGCTGGCGTAACCTGGAAAGCGGCACCGCCCTTATTGGAATCGGCAACGCCATAGAGATTGCCCTGTGCATCCTTGACGAGGCCTTCGCCTTCGCTGCCATCCCGGCACTGGTTCAACGTGCAGAAGCTGTGCAGCACCGTGAGGGCAGAGCCGGACACGGCGTAGACGATGCCCTTGTTTTTCGTGCCGCCCTCGAATGTTGTGCCGTACACCGTCCCCGAATTGCCGATTGTGATCATCCGCGCCGGAAAGGCCCCGTCGGCGCAGCCGCTTCCAGCACTGCAGAAATTGTAGAGGACGGTTTCGCGCCACTTCTGCCCGTGCGGCTGCAACGCATATAGGACGCCACATCCGGTGCAATGGCTCGGCCAGTCGCCGGTGCCGCCGAACAGGGTCACGCCGTAGAGCGGAGACTGCCCATCGTAAGGCACGCCCGCATCCCTGCCGGAATAGGTGAGCCCCGAGGAGGGCTCCAGCCCGCTGTGATCCTGATCGTTGAACTTGTGCAAACCTTTGAAGTCCCAATCGCCGCTGCCGGAGGGGCTCAGTTCGAAGGCCGTCTCACCGGAGGTGCCGTAAAGATTGCCAGAGGAGTCGACGATGAGCGGATCCACCGGCCCTCCCCGGCGGCAGCTGCTCCGCTTGCAGAAGCTGTAGATGCGATCGTACTTCCATGCATCCTTGCCGGCATCGTATGTGAGCCGGAACACGACGCCTTGGTTGCGGTCTCCACCGGTTTGCGCGACGCCGTAAAGATTACCGGCGGAATCCCGCACGAGGCCGCCTACCGGGATGCTGCCATCGCTGCAGGCCGTCTTCGCGCAAAACGAATAGAGCGTTTTCAGCTGGTAGGCGCTCGCGCCCCCGCACGAAGCCATCGTCAAGCCAAGCACGCCGCCGGCCAGAAGCAGATGTTTCGCCCGAGCGGCTGGCGAATAACTGTTCGATTTCAGTTCGACCGGTGCCAGCATCGCCTTCCCCCCTGAGAAGCGGCTGGTGACCTTATAACACAAGTCAGCTTACGCCCAATCGGTCCCTTCCCCGATCGCGTTCGCTGGGCCAGCATGCTCGATCGCGAACAGCGCAGTGGCCTGACGTGTCTGATCTACAGCTCGTCGGCGCGGGAGATGATTTTGCCCACCAAGCCGTAATCGCGCGCCGCCTCGGCGCTGAGCCAGTAGTTGCGCTCCGTGTCGGCCACGATCCTTTCGTAGGGCTGCCCCGTCTCCTTGGCGATCTCGCGGTTCAGCCGCTCGCGCATCTTCAGGATTTCTTCAGCCTCGATGTGGATGTCGGAGGCCTGCCCGCGCACGCCGCCCAAGGGCTGGTGCAGCAGAAACCGCGTATAGGGCAGCGCGTAGCGGTTCTCGCGCGGTGCGCCGAGATAGATGTGCGCGCCGGCGCTCGCCACCCACCCGGTGCCGATGATCTTCACCCGGTTTCCAAGAAAGCGGATCATGTCGTGGATGGTGTCGCCGGACTCGACGTGGCCGCCCGGCGAATTCAGGATGACCCGGATGTCACCCTCGCTGTCTGCGTGCGCGAGCAGCTGCGCGGTCACCCGCTCGGCCATCTTCATGTCCACTTCGCCGAAGATCAGAACGGTGCGCGATTTGAACAGCGCCTGAGCGACGGGCGAGATAGGCTGCTCGGCCGCCTTGTCCTCGGACTTTTCTTTTTTCTTTTCGTCGTCTTCGTCGTCGAGGCGGATGGGATTCAAGGCGATGCTCCTGGCGGGCTGGCGCAAGTGATCTAATGTGCTTCGAGGTTTCCGCCAAGTGGCCTTCCCTATGGCCGATGGCCTCCGTTATGTCTGGAGCTACGGACCAATGTTGAACGAAGCGGCGGCTGCGACCGCAGACATTCTCTGCCTGATCAACGGTGCTGCACATTCCGGCGGCGCCGACAGCAAACGCCAGCTGGTCGCAGACGCCTTGGTTGCTGCGGGAGCGACTGTGCAGGTGGAACAGCCGGGAAATTGCGATGAGCTGGTGCGGCGCGCGCGGGAGGCCGCGCAAAACAGGGCGAAGCTTGTGATCGCCGGTGGCGGCGACGGCACGATCAGCGCGGCCGCCAACGCCCTCGCCGGAACGGATACGGCGCTTGCGGTGTTGCCGCTGGGTACCTTGAACCATTTCGCGAAGGATCTGGGCATTCCTCTGGAAATCGAGAAGGCGGTTGTGAACGCGTTCGAGGGCGAAATCAGGACTGTCGACGTGGCAGAGGTGAACGGCCGTATCTTCATCAACAATTCCAGCATCGGGCTCTACCCGCGCATGGTGCGCAAACGGGAGGCCCTGCAGCGCAGCGGCTGGAGCAAATGGCTGGCGCTGGCGCGGGCCGCTGTTGCGGTCTTCCCGGCGGCACGCGGCTTTTGGATCCGGTTGAATGCCGGGAGCCGCACCCTTGCCGGCAAAACCGATTTCCTCTTCGTGGGCAACAATCCGTACGAACTCACCATCCCGCAGGTGGGGGCCCGTACGGTGCTCGACTCCGGAACCTTATGGGCTTGGCAATTGCCGCATACCGGCCGCTTTGCCGTGATGCTGCTCGCGCTGCGCGCGCTGTTTAGGTTGGAGAAGCCCAAGGCGCCGATCGTCCTGACGGGCCGGGAATTTCGTGTCGAGATGCGCAAGGCGACGGTCGACGTGGCGGTGGACGGCGAGGTCGTCAGCATGACGCCTCCCCTGCAGTACCGCTCGCGCCCGCGCGCCCTACGCGTGATGGTGCCGAAAACCGCAAGCTGACATGCGCACCGTGGCGCACATCTCCGATCTGCATTTCGGGCGTACGGATGCCGCCGTGCTGCGGGGCCTAAAGACGGCCATAAGTGCCGCGAAGCCGGACGTAGTCGTGGTTTCCGGCGATCTGACGCAGCGCGCCCGCCACCATGAATTCGCCGCCGCGCGCGCGTTTTTGGAAGAGTTGCCGAAACCTCAGATTGTCGTGCCCGGCAACCACGACGTGCCGCTGCACAATGTGCTGGCGCGCTGGCTCACGCCTTTCAAGAACTATCGTAGATATATTGGCGATGAGCTTCAGCCGTTCTACGAGGACGAAGAGATTGCCGTGGTCGGCATCAACACGGCCCGCTCTTTCACCTTCAAGGGCGGCCGCATCAACCGGGCGCAAGTGGCGCGCGCCTGCACACGCTTTGCAGCTGGCAGCAGCGGCGTGCGCATTGCCGTCACGCACCACCCTTTTGTCCTGCCGGAGAATTCCACCCACCGCACCGTTGTGGGCCGCGCACAGATGGCGATGGCGGCGTTCGGCGGGTGCGACGTCGATATCGTTCTCTCGGGCCATCTGCATGTCACCCAGGCTGTCACCAGTGAAGCGGTTTACGGAGGCTCGCGCCGGGCTCTCCTCATTCAGGCGGGAACCGGATCGTCTTCGCGCACGCGCGAGGAGGCCAACAGCTTCAATCTCTTGCGAATTGAACCGGATCGAGTTGCTGTGGCGCAGCATACATGGGCGAACGGCCGCTTCTCCGCGGTGATGAACTATCGCTTTTGCCGTGGAAACCGCGGATGGCTGGCAGAACCCTCTGCCGCTCCGCACAAATCTGGAACCGGTTAACGCACGGCGCGTTTGTGGATGGCGAGTGGCGGCTTCCGAGGGTTCTCCATGACAATTCATGTGGATATTCCGACACTCAAGCAACCTGAGCAGTATCGGCGCCTGGCGCGGCAGGCGATCCGAAACGCAGAGCAGGCCCCCACTGCGTACTTTCGTCTCGGGTTCCTAAGCCTTGCCTCGGGCTGGCGTGCATTGGCCGAGCAGGCGGAGAAAAAATTCTGGGAAGCGACGCACGAACAGGTCCACTGGGACGACCCCGCGCCTGAGCGGCGGGCAAGCTAGGTTGGCTTGCGGACAACAAGGAATCAGGCACTGTAGGTGAAGCTATTTTCGGTTCGGGGGTCACGTGCACGACAACATCCACGACATGATCAGGCAGGAACCAGTGCTCGCCACCTTGCGCCGGGACCGCAAAAAGCCGGGTACGCGGCAATCGCGGATTTCCCAATTTCATGAAAAGGCAGAAGAGTTGCGCGCCGTCGCCGAAGACGTGATCCTGTCCGAAACCAAACAGATGCTGTGGCGGCTGGCCGATAATTATGAGCGGATGGCGCGCCACC
>JAFAVP010000116.1 GCA_019242395.1 Alphaproteobacteria bacterium
AGCGCCGCGATTTTCGCTATTGTGGTTGCTGTCGGTGCGGCCACGGTGTTCGGGGCCTTTGCCCAAAACTTCTTGGCCCCCAGCATTGTCGGGGGCTTTACGGCCGCCGGTTCGGTGTTACTCGCATTAGCCATCGCTGCGGGAGAAGTGGTGGCGGTTCTTCCCCTCGCGCGCGGCGCAGCCGCGAACAAGGTACCGGAAGCGGGCGCCAGCGCAGTTCTATTGCAAGCGATTAGTGGGGCGCGCCAAGGCCTGTTCGAGCTCGAATTTGCCACCGACCGCGTACAGCTGTCGTACGAGGGAGCCTCGATTCTCGGTCTAACGGCTGCCAGGGCATTCTCCCGAGATGAATGGATTGCTCGCATCCATCCGGACGATCGCCAAATCTATCTGGACGCCTTCCGGGAATATCAGACTCATCCGGGGCTGTCCTTTAGGATGGAAGTTCGAATTCGACACGAGTCCGGTACCTATCGATGGCTCGAGTTGAGGGCAACGATCTTTGCCGGACCACTTCGTACCCGTTGTCTCGGATTAGTCGCCGATGTCACGGCCCGCAAGGAGTCTGAAGTTGAGGCGCCGCACCGGCTGCTCCGCGATCCGCTAACGGGGCTGGGAAATCGGGTGGCGCTTCTGGAAGAACTGGAACAAGTCGGAGATGCTTGGCCCCGCATTGCATTTGCGGTTGTGGACATTGATCGCTTCAAGGCTATCCACTCTAGCCTGGGTGACGAGGGTGGGGATCGCCTTCTCGTGAATTTCGCTTCTCGGATAGGACAGCAGTTCGCGTCGGATGTTCGCGTTTTCCGCATTGGAGGGGATAGCTTCGGTGTGGTTGTTCCTACAGGTTCCGATCATGCGGCCCGCTTGGGCGCAGAGTTAGGCGATGTCTGCTCAACGCCCTTCTCCGTGAACAATCGCAACGTATTCGCCTCCGCAAGCATCGGCATTGCTTTGGGTTCGGATGCGGAAGACTCGCTGGAACTGATACGCCGTGCCGAGATTGCGCTCTCGTTTGCGAAACGTCAGGGAGGCGGGTGCTGGAAGCTGTTTGTGCCAAATATGGAAGCGCTGGTCCGCGAAGATGCGGTCGCGTTAGAAACCGATTTACGCCGAGGATTAGGAGAGACTGAGTTCACGCTTCACCACCAGCCAATTGTCCGGTTGAGCGACGGATCGGTCGCAGGATTCGAGGCGCTGCTTCGATGGCAGCACCCAACGAAAGGGTTGGTTTCGCCGGCCGAGTTCATCGCACACTCTGAAGAAACTGGTCTGATTGTGGCTCTCGGCCGGTTCGCATTGGAGCGGGCGGCAAGCGATCTGGCGGATTGGCATCGGTACTTTCCTATCTCTCCGCCGCTATTCGCCAGCGTCAACGTGTCGCGCAGGCAACTGCAGGACGCAAGCTTTGCCGTCTCCATCGAGAAGCTGCTCGCTGCAGGAAACTTCGGCGAAGGCACGTTTTGCCTCGAATTGACCGAAAGCGCATTTGACGTGGATTCGGACGCACGCAGCATCCTGGAGCGGTTACGCGCTCTTGGGGCGGGACTGGCCATAGATGATTTTGGTACCGGCCTCTCCAATTTGAGCCAGATCAAGGACTTACCCTTCGATACGATCAAGATTGATCGTAGCTTTCTCGCGCGACGGACTGCTCCGCAGGAAGATGCGGACGCGGCTGCAGTGATGAATTCTATTCTGACCCTTGCCCGCGAGCTGAGGCGTACCGTAGTCGTGGAGGGGGTCGAGACCGAGCGTGATGCGATCTGGTTGCGGCAGCTCGGCTGCGAATTGGCGCAAGGTTATTACTTCAGTCCACCGCTGGCCCCCGATGACACCTTGAAATTCATCGCGAGCCATTTCCGTATGGACGCTTCCAGCCGGGGGACAAAGACTGACAACCCCACCGGGCTAAGCACGCCCAGCATGGGCTGACAGACCTGACAGATCGATGCCGAGCTTGCGCAGCGCAACGGACCACTTGGAATCCATCTCGTTGCTGAAAATCAGCGTTGTGTCAGGGTCGCAATGCACCCAGCCATTCGCTTGGATTTCGCTCTCAATTTGGCCGGGGCCCCAGCCTGCATAACCAAGTGCGAATAGCGCCCGTTTTGGGCCGCACCCTTCAGAAATAGCGCGCAGGATATCGATTGTAGCTGTAAGCGAGATGTCCGACGAGATCGGTAAAGTGGATTCTGCTCCTTCATACTCCCCAGTGTGCAGAACAAAGCCGCGTCCGGTTTCTACGGGCCCGCCAAACAGGATCGGCGAATTGGGTGTCTTCTCCGACAACGGAAGATCGAGGCGCCTGAGCAACTCCTGGAAAGCGAGACCTTCGATGGGTTTGTTTACGATAAGCCCCATTGCGCCTGTTGCCGAATGCGCACACATATAAATAACGCTCCGTTCGAAGCGGGGATCGGACATCCCCGGAAGAGCGATCAGAAGTTTTCCCTCAAGAAAACTTTCGCCTCCAATTGGCTGTGGAGGTCGTGCGCTGGTCATAGGGCGACGATACCATGCTCCTGGGCATCTGCCAGCCTCCGGCAAACGGAGCTTCTCAGGGTTTCCTGCCGGTGCTAGGTGGGCTAAGAGCGGCACAGACTGTAGGAGATATGCTAATGACCATTAAAGTGGGAGACCCGATCCCATCCGCGACACTGATGCAAATGAAGGATGGTACCCCGCAACCGGTGAAAACCGATGATCTATTCCGTGGGAAGCGGGTGGTGGTGTTTGCACTGCCAGGCGCATTCACGCCGACCTGTTCCGCAAAGCATCTGCCCGGCTTTATCGAGCATGCCGATGAGATCCGGCAGAAGGGCGTGGACGCGATTGCTTGCGTCTCGGTAAATGATGCATTCGTGATGGGTGCCTGGGGTGAGCAACAGGGGGCAGCCGACAAAGTGATGATGCTCGCCGATGGCAATGGCGATTTCACCCGTGCCTTGGGGCTGGAAATGGATGCGGCCCGATTTGGGATGGGACAACGAAGTCAGCGATATTCCATGCTAGTCGATAATGGGTTGGTCAAGCGGCTCAATGTCGAGGAGCCCGGAAGCTTCGCTGTTTCCAGTGCTGAATATGTGATCAATCAGCTTTGAGCCCATTTCGTATGGCTGCCCGGGCGAGGGCGTCTGCGCGGTCGTTTTCAGAATGGCCAGAGTGCCCAGCCACCCAACGCCAACTTACGTCGTGCCGCGTGATTGCAGCCTCAAGTGCTTGCCAGAGATCGGCATTTTTTACCGATTTTCCGCTTGCGGTTTTCCAGCCATTCTCTTTCCAGCGCGGCAGCCAGAGGCGGAGGCCGTCTATCAGATAGCGGGAGTCCGTGTGAATTGTGACTTTCGACGGGCGCGCAAGGGCTTCGAGCGCCCGGATGGCGGCAGTGAGCTCCATTCGGTTGTTTGTCGTAGCTAACTCACCGCCGGAAATCTCCTTCTCGTGAGGACCGCAGCGCAAGATCGCGGCCCACCCTCCGGGCCCGGGATTGCCTGAACAAGCCCCATCGGTGAAGATGTCTATCAGAAGCTTTTTCAAGAATTGACCCGAGTCGAGGAGTACAGAGTGTCGATGGCGCGGCAGCGGATTCTAGGCGAAAACTGCCTTAGAGCGTCGCAGCTGCCCGACGACTCATCATCTACACGGCGCCTGTCAAGCATGCCGCATGCCCTAGGTCCAAACATGAAACACATGGCTTGTTTTATCGCCACAGCGGCCGCCGCAATCACCATGATAGGTTGCGCTTCAGATCGGCTGGCACAGTGCCCCTCCGTATCCGTGCTGGTCGATACGGCCACGTTGCCTGTCTTTTCGGCTGACGGAAAGAGCGTGGCCTATCTCGTGCGGATGACAAGCGCCAGCAGGGATTGCGATGTTGACAGACTGAAAAAGGATGTCGGCGCAAGTGTTGACATTAACTTTCGTGCCATAAGAAGTGAGGATGGCCCTGCGGCGAACTACGTGGCACCATACTTCGTAGCTGTCAGTTCAGAAGGCCACCTGCTAGCGAAGCAGGCCTTTTCTTTGCCTTTTACCTTCCAGCAGAACCAAAAGGTGGTCGAATTTAGCGACGCGGTTAACTCAATTCAGCTTGCCGTTGGACGTGACAAAAAACCCGCGGATTATGGAATTCTGGTCGGCTTCCAGTTGACTAAGGAACAACTGAATTACAACAGGCGGGCCGGCCGCTATGCCAAGTGACACCGCTGCTTGCGGAGCTATCCGCAATTGCGGCGAAGGCATTCGTGGCAGAGGGATTCCTGGAGACTCTAGGGTTTGTTCAGCGCTCAGATCGCCCTGATCTCGCGCAATTTCAGTGCAATGGCGCGCTTTCGGCGGCGAAACCGGCTCGATTGAGCCCTCGAGCGGTGGCCGACAGGATCGCGAGCCGTCTGCGAGCCGTCTCCATATTTTCTAAGGTGGAAATAGCCGGCCCGGGGTTCATCAACCTGGACGTCAGGGACGAAGTCCTTTTGGCTCGCCTCCTTGCTTTTACAGCCGATAAAAATCTTGGCGCTCCCCGCACAGGCGAGTCGAAAACAGCAATACTCGATTTCGGCGGGCCGAACGTCGCAAAGCCGATGCATGTGGGCCATCTTCGCTCCGCCATTATCGGCGATTCGTTGCAGCGGATTTTTCGCGCAAATGGCTGGACCGTCATTAGTGATGTCCATCTGGGAGATTGGGGTCTTCAGATGGGCCAGCTGATCTCCGAAATTGGGCACCGCGGTCTTGCCTCTGTTTATTTCGATCGGGACTTCAGCGGACCTTACCCCGCAGAGTCTCCCGTGAGCATGAGCGACCTCGAGGACATATATCCAGCCGCCTCGGCCGCCTGCAAATCCGACCCGAGCCGGCTCGAAGAGGCCCGGTTGGCGACAGCGGAATTACAGGCAGGCAGAGCGGGTTATCGTGCGCTGTGGCAGCACTTCGTCAACGTCTCCGAACAGGGCTTGACCCGCGAATATGGCAGCCTCGGGATTTGCTTCGATCTTTGGAAAGGCGAAGCGAGTGTCGAGCCCTTGATTGGGCCGATGATTGCGGATCTGAAAGCTCGCGGGCTTGCCACCGAGAGCGAAGGTGCGCTGATTCTTCCGATCGACGAGCCCGGTGACAGGAAGGAACTGCCGCCCCTGATCCTGCTGAAGTCGGACGGAGCAGTGCTCTATGGAACAACTGATCTTGCCACGATCATGGATCGCGTGCGCTCATATCATCCAGAGCTGATCCTCTACGTTGTGGATCAGCGGCAGCATACGCATTTCGAGCAGGTCTTTCGTGCCGCCCGCAAAGCGAGCTACACCGGGAACATTACAGAGCTGGAGCATGCTGGCTTCGGGACCATGAACGGGCCGGACGGCAAGCCGTTCAAAACTCGCGCCGGCGGTGTGATGAAGCTTTATGACCTCATCACTATGGCAACTGAAGAGGCGGAGAAGCGGCTCAGCGAAGCGGGCTTCGCGCGGGATTACCCGGAAGACGAAGGCAAGGAGATCGCTCGGAAGGTGGGAATCGCGGCGCTCAAGTTTGCCGACCTGTCCAACCATCGGGTGTCGGACTATGTTTTCGATCTGACCCGGTTCACCCGGTTTGAGGGCAAAACGGGGCCCTACTTGCAATACGCGTGCGTGCGTATGCGCTCTATTCTAGCGAAAGCTGCAGAAGCGGGGCCCGCGCCGGAGATGCGGGTGATATTGAGCACGCCGGCGGAGCGCGCACTTATCTTGCAATTGCTGATGCTGCCCAGCGCCATGGCAGGAGCAGAGCACAATCGCGCGCCGAACATCCTTTGCGACTATGTCTTTACTCTGGCGCAGATATTCAACCGCTTTTACACCGAGCACCACATTATGTCTGAGAAGGATGAGGGCGTGCGTTCAAGCCGCCTTGCACTCGTCCGTCTCACCCTGTCTGTCCTGACGAAGGGACTAAACCTGCTCGGAATCGAAGTTCCTGACCGGATGTAAGTCGCCGCCACAGGTTCGTTGACTCGCTATCTTTGCTCCCTATGATACGCGACAACGCTCCGGCCTGCCGTGAGGCACGCGTGAGTGGCAATACATGCGATCCCTCGCGGGAGACGTTTGTCGTCTGGATATGCCGGCTTGTCGGCGGCAGCCAGGTGCAAAGGCCGAAGGAGCAACCGCCCCGGAAACTCTCAGGCAAAAGGACCGCGCGGGAGATGAACTTCTGGAAAACAGGCTGGCCGTTCGTCCGCCTTACCGAAGGGGTAATCCGGGTGTCTCGGCCATCCGGGGAAATCTCTCAGGTCTGATGACAGAGGGGCGCGCGTAATCCGGCGTTCGGGTGCCGCGCCATCTTTGGTGACGGGCCGGTGACACACACAGCAGAAAAGTTGCACCGAACGCCGCTCCATGCACTGCATGTGGAGCTTGGCGCTAAAATGGTTCCCTTCGCGGGTTACGACATGCCCGTGCACTATCCTGCCGGAATTCTGAAAGAGCACCTGCACACGCGAGAGAGCGCC
>JAFAVP010000205.1 GCA_019242395.1 Alphaproteobacteria bacterium
GGAAACCCATGTTCGCTCATCCGGAAAGGTCAGGGCGTCTAGATCGCGCGGACTGGCGCTTGCATCATCCACCCATTCGCGCAGCAGTGGTGAGCCGTTGATCACGTCCATGGCGAGGCGGTTGCGCTCGTACTCGTAAGGAAAATCGCGCCACAGCGGATATTCGGGATACAGCTTGCGGATCGCCTTGAAGGCAAGCGCCTGAATGCGCCACGGCCGGAAGGCGGCATGATCGTAATCCGGTGCCTCGGTGTGAATCTGCACGCCGTTGCAGAGCTGGCCGGCATGCTTGTGGAAGGTCGGCTCGAACCAGCAATCGCGCAAGGTGCAGCCGTTGAGCCATTCCGGCGCCAGTGTCCGCATCTCAGCGATCAGTGCGCGCGCTTCGATGTCCGGCGCCCCGAACAGCTCCAGCGGCCGCGTGGTGCCGCGCCCTTCCGACAGGGTCGTGCCTTCCACCATCACCGTTCCGGCATAGGCACGCGCCATGAACACGTTTGGCGCATTGGGGCTGGGATTGACCCAAGTGCGTTCGCCGAGGGGCCAGCCGTAGCCGGGCCCCTCATTCGGTTGCCACCCTTCCATTTCGATCAGCCGGTATTCGACCTCGAGCTTCAGCTGATCGATGAACCACAGGCCCAGCTCGCCCAGCGTCAGCCCGTGCCGCATCGGCAGCGCGCCGGCACCCACGAAACTCTCCCAGCCTTCGCGCAGCCGTAAACCCTCTACCGGACGGCCGGCAGGATTGGGGCGGTCCAGCACCCACACCGCCTTGCCGTGCTGCGCGGCGGCTTCCAGCATGTACCGCAAGGTGGTGATGAAGGTGTAGATGCGGCAGCCGAGATCCTGCATATCGACCAGCACCACATCGAAGGTGTCCATCATGGCAGCCGTGGGCCGCCGCGTGGCGCCGTAGAGGCTGAACACGGGAATGCCGTGCACCGGATCGTGGAAGTCCGGCGACTCCACCATGTTGTCCTGCTTGTCGCCGCGCATGCCGTGCTGCGGGCCGAAGGCGGCGGTGATGTTGAGCTCGCCGAGCAAGGCCAGCGCATCCAGCGAGTGGGTGAGGTTCGCGGTAACCGATGCAGGATGCGCGAGCAGCGCCACGCGCTTGCCCTTGAGCGGCGCGCGCAAGGCTGGCCCGCTGAGAAGACGATCGATGCCGAATTTCATGCGCCGTTACGGTGGGGGAAGTTCCAGCGCAAAGCAATCCGGATGATGGAAGTCCGGCTTACCGGGCGGGTGCCTAAGCGCCCAGTACGACTTGCGGCCGTTTGGTTCTTCGATGATCGCCGAAAGGCCCACTTGCCAAACCGAATTGCGCGGCAGGCAGGAGATGTTCTCCAGGACAATGTGTGCCTGCAGAACCAGTTCGCGTTCGTTGCAGGTGACGCTGATTGCGGGTGCTGGGATCGTCAGGTCGTGCATGCCTTCGCGATAGCCTGCAAAGCTGTAAGCCGCCCATAGTCGGGACGGCGCGACGTTGAACTCCAGATAGCCATTCTCGCCCGTCGCGCGCAGAAAGGCCTCGAAACAGGTGCTGTTCCACAATTCATCCGCGCGCTGGGCGGCCTGTGGCTCTGGAATTGTAAGCCGTTCGAGATCACCCGTTGAGACGTATCGCAAAGTCAAAGTCGAACCGCGGGCAGCATGAACAGCAATGGCATCTACGCCTCCGCGCGGAGAGTCCGGGTGAGGTAGCAGAGGAAAGTTCATCGCGTGGCCTTTGACGGCACACAACCTCATCGGGGCAGGCGCAGTTTCAGCTGCTGCGTGGCGGCCTTCAACATCGGGAAATGCAGCGCGATCCTACGATACACATCCCGCGCCAAAGCTTCGCGGTAGGTATGCGAGGTGGCGTTGCGCATGTCGAGCAGATCGAGCCATGCCGTCTCATCATCGATCCAACCCGCGGCAAAGGCGGCCTTGATCACGGCGCGGGGCGTACCCAGTTCCGCCGCAGGCGCTTCCAATTCGAACAGCGCCTTCATGGCCTTCCAGCATAATTCGAAGACGAACTCATAGCGCTGGATCGTGCCATCGATGGCGAGCGGCGCGTCGGCGGGAATTGCCAGCGCTTCCTCGAGCCACGCCAGCGCGCGATCGAGATCGTCAAACCTCCGCTTGGCGTTCTGCGCGTTCATAGAGCACCCGGCCTTCGTTGCGAATGGCGTCCGCCAGCTCCTTTGGCGCGCGATCGAGTCTGACCAGGTCCAGCTTGAGCAGGGTCGGCGCCTCTTCCGCCGCCTCAACAATATCGGACCACACCCGGGCATCGGCCGTGGGACAATCCACGGCAAGATCGATGTCGGCCCGGAATCCTGCGTCGCCGCGCGCGCGGGAACCGAACAGAATGACCTTTTGCACCTGCGGAAAGCCACGGAGCCGGGAGGCGACGCGCTCTTCCGGTGAGTCGTTCGACATGCTGTATGGTAGCGCCAAACCAGCTATTCAGCCAAATCACACAGTCGAATGGCAAAGGCCGGCACCGAGTTATGGATTCTCACGCATTCGAAAAGGCACGAGCCTTTCTGCGGCAGCGCGGCTGGCGATGGGGCGGGGAGATTCTTGTCAATTTCGTGCTGCCCTATCTGATCTACACATTGATGCAGAAGCAATTCGGGGACGTGAAGGCGCTGATGGCGTCCTCCGCGCCACTTATTCTGTGGAGCCTCGCCGAATTCCTGCGGCACCGGCGGGTTGATGCGCTCTCACTCTTCGTCCTCATCGGAATTGTGCTCTCGCTGCTGGCATTCGCGGGCGGCGGTTCCGTGCGGCTTCTACAACTGCGGGAGAAGCTCGTCACTGTCGCTATCGCTTGCATTTTCCTGGGATCCGCCGCCATCGGGCGGCCCCTCATATATGAGTTCGCGCGCGCCAGCATGAAGCGCAATGCATCTGCCGAGCTGGAGCGCTTTGAAAGCCTGCGCGAGAACAAATATTTCCGCCGCACCATGACCATTATGACACTGGTGTGGGGCTTCGGATTGCTGGCGGATGCCGCTGTTTCCGCGCTGTTGATCTACACCCTGTCGATACGAAATTACCTCATCGCGGGGCCCGTGCTCGGCTACAGCACGATGGGTGCGCTGTTCCTCTGGACCTTCTGGTACGCCAAGCGGCAGCGGCGCAGAGGCGAAGCGCGGCGCGTCGCGGAGGCGAGCCGGCTAGCAGTACCTTAGCGAGTGTCAGTACCCCCGCAGCCGGAAGCGATGATCGGTGCCTCCACCACCGCACAACAGCTCAGACATCCAGACCGTGCAACCGGTTCCAAAGCCACCGCCCGGGTTCTGAAACTCAGGCACATAGCCTAGGGTGGTGTTTCTGTTGTCCCACAACCAAAACCCACTGTTCGGGGTCGTAATATTGGCCTGAACTTCGACCCAGTAATGGGTGCCAGACGTGCCGCCCGTCAAGTCCGGCATCACAGGGGTACAGACCGTCAGCGGTACATTGAAATTCCCTACCGCGAAGCCTAGCCCGGTTAAGTTTAGGCACTGGCTCGCCAGGCTTCCCGGCTGGCCCCCTGCGTCGTTGTAGAAAAACACGTTCACGGAACTGGCTGCGCTGCCACCTGAGGAGTACTGACCGCGCACGAGCACCCGCCGTATGTGCCAAGTAACACCCGCAGGAACGACGAAATCGTCCGCCACATCGCTGTTGAAGGCGTTCCCGGGACCGAAGTTGTTCGACGCCATGACGTTCCCGTTGTACCCGCCCAATTCGTTCCACAGGGTGACCAGCTGAGCGTCCGCGCCCGTCGTCGAGACACAGACCAAAGCGGCACCCGCCACCAGAATCGCCGCAACTCTCATGATTTCCCCCTTCATTGGGCGAGTGAGTACGGAGCAATCCTTGGCCACCGTCCTCCCCAGGAGAACCGAAGATACCAGACAGGTTCTTCGCGTCAAATCTACAGCTTTCTGGCCCAGCCAAGGCGAGGCGTTCCCGGGTAGGCATCTGAATATAGAGCCGCGAGCCAGTTGAAATGGTCCTCATTCGGGTGTTCGGTTCCGGTTACACCAGAAGTTCGAGGCGCCTGCTCTCAGCGGCAGCAAGTTGATAGGAGGAAGAGGGCGGGGAGCCGCTACCGGGGGAATGGCGCGACTCCCCTTCGCATACGGCCCCATAAGGGTTTTAGGTTGCCCAGCCGCATGGAAAGCAAAGTTTGGCAGCAATCCTCTTCGGAGCCTATCCTGAAAGGTTAAAAATGATGTGTATAGAAGCGCTGAGCGAGTGAATTCCGCGTAACGGGGAGAAGCGCGCCTCTGAGCGCTAGGGCTGCCCCAGACCGCCGCCGGCGCCATAGACATTCCCAGTGGTGTAGGTCGCATCCGATGCCGCGAGCTGCACAAAGATCGATGCAAGCTCCGCGGGCTGGCCAGGACGGCCGAGCGCGCTTTGGCCGCCGAATTTCTCCACCTTTTCCTGCGGTGCGCCACCGGAAATCTGTAGTGGTGTCCAGATCGGTCCCGGGGCCACGCCGTTCACCCGGATGCCTTTTGGACCGAACTGCTTTGCCAACGATTTCACGTAGTTCATGGTCGCGGCTTTGGTTTGCGCATAGTCGTACAGATCGGGCGAGGGATCGTAGGCCTGTTCGGAGGTGGTGCCGATAATCACGGCTCCAGGCTTCAGGTGCGGGAGCGCCGCCTTAATGATCCAGAACGGCGCATAGATGTTGGTTTTCATTGTGGCGTCGAAATCTTCGCTCGTGAGTTCGAGGATGGACTCGCATGATTGCTGGCGGCCAGCGTTGCAAACGAGGATGTCGAGCCCGCCGAGTGCTTCCACGGCCCGCGCCACCAGTTCTTTGCAGAAATTTTCATCGCGCAGATCGCCGGGGATCGGCACGCCTTTCCGCTCGGCTTGCCTGATCAGCGCGATGACTTCGCGTGCGTCCGGTTCTTCGCTAGGGAAATAGTTGATGGCGACATCGGCGCCTTCGCGCGCGTAGGCAATCGCAGCGGCGCGGCCGATGCCGGAGTCGCCGCCGGTGACCAGTGCCTTCCGGCCCGCAAGGCGGCCCGAGCCTTTGTAACTCTTCTCGCCGTGATCCGGCTTCGGGTCCATTTCGCGCGCGAGGCCCGGCCAGGGTTGCTCCTGTTTCTTGAATGGCGGCCGCGGATATTTCTTGGTCGGATCTTCCATGGTGACGGACGGAACGCTGCTCCTCCTGCTGCAATAGGAGAACGCAAGGCGAGCATTCTTGTTGCAGCAATTTGGCGTCAGAGAGCGAGAGCTTCCTTGGCGCGTTGCGACATGCCATCGGGACCGAACGGGTTTATGACCATCAGGTTGCCAAACCTGGCGCCGTCGCCCATGTCTTCGGAGAGCATTACGGTGCAGCCTGCCTCCTCGGCCGAAGCAATCAGCACGGCATCCCAGAAAAAGTAGCGGCCGGCTGCCAAGGCTGCCGCTTGCGCGAGCCCCGTGCGCGTATACGAGAACGTTTCGAAGGTGGCGAGAAGGTCTTGCACACGTCTATCAATCATCGTGGGTGGAAACCGCAATTTGCGTGTGCACACGACAAAGAACTCCCCGATCGCCTGAAGGCCCAGCTTGGAGCGCGCATTCACAGCCAACGCAATGATTTCGATAGCGGCACGGTGCTTGAGAGGATCGCGCGTGTCCGCCGCATAAACGCGTACATTCGCGTCGAGCGTCAGCAATCAGCGCTCGTACAATTCTTCGCGCGTCCAGGGACCATCGGATTTGGCCGTGCTATTGCGCGCGAACTCCAAAAATGAATTCAGCGCGGCTTCCTGCGCCGGAGTAAGCTTACGTTTGCCTTGCTGCTCTGCGGGCACGATCTTCACGGCCGCCTTGCCGTTGCGAGTCACGACAATTTCTTCACGTGTTTCCGCCACCTGGCGGACGAGCTTAGAGAATTGCTGGTTGGCGTCTCGGAGCGTGAGTTCTTTCATGAGCCTAATGTAGCACGCTACGTGCTACATTCCAAAGCTACGAAGATAAAGACATAAACATTTCTTTATGTGTTATTGCAGCGAAGGGACTGCGCTGCTATAGCCCCTCTCCGTCAGCCAAGGAGCCCTCCGTGAGCCACGATTATGCCGTGAGAGACATCAACCTTGCCGACTGGGGCCGCAAGGAAATCGATATCGCCGAAACCGAGATGCCGGGGTTGATGGCGACGCGGGAGGAGTTCGGCGCTTCCAAACCGCTGAACGGCGCGCGCATCGCTGGCTCGCTCCACATGACCATCCAAACGGCGGTGCTCATCGAGACGCTGAAGGCGCTTGGGGCGGATGTGCGTTGGGCGTCCTGCAACATCTATTCAACGCAGGATCACGCGGCGGCAGCGATCGCCGCAGGGGGTACCCCCGTGTTCGCCGTCAAGGGCGAGAGCCTGGAGGACTATTGGGAATACACCCATCGCATCCTCGAGTGGGCGGATGGCGGCACGCCCAACATGATTTTGGATGACGGCGGCGATGCCACCTTGCTGGTGCATCTCGGCTACCGCGCGGAGCAGGGCGACACGAAATTCCTTGAAGAACCCTCCAATGAGGAAGAGGAGGTGCTGTTCAGCGCCATCAAGAGGCGCCTGAAGCATAAGCACGGATGGTATGGTCAGCTCGCGCGCAACATCCGTGGCGTGACGGAAGAAACGACGACCGGCGTGCACCGCCTCTACGAGATGGCGAAGAAAGGCACGCTGCTGTTTCCTGCGATCAACGTAAACGACAGCGTCACGAAATCGAAGTTCGACAACCTCTATGGCTGCCGGGAGTCGCTGGTGGACGGCATCCGCCGCGGTACCGACGTGATGATGGCGGGCAAGGTCGCCATGGTGGCGGGCTTCGGGGACGTCGGCAAAGGCTCCGCCGCGTCGCTACGCCAGGCCGGTTGCCGCGTCATGGTGAGCGAAGTCGACCCCATCTGCGCGCTGCAGGCGGCGATGGAAGGCTACGAGGTGGTGACGATGGAAGATGCCGCCCCACGCGCCGATATCTTCGTCACGGCCACGGGCAATGTGGATGTCATCACCATCGAGCACATGCGGGCGATGAAACACCGCGCCATCGTCGCCAACATCGGCCATTTCGATTCCGAGATTCAGGTGTCGGCGCTGAAGAACTACAAGTGGCGCAATGTGAAGCCGCAGGTGGACGAGATCGAATTCCCGGACGGCAAGCGCATCATCCTGCTGTCGGAGGGCCGCCTGGTGAACCTGGGCAACGCCATGGGCCATCCCAGCTTCGTGATGTCGTCGTCCTTCACCAATCAGACGCTGGCGCAGATGGAGCTGTTCCAGAATCCCGGCAAGTACGAGAAAAAGGTTTATACTTTGCCGAAGGAATTGGACGAGAAGGTCGCGCGTCTACACCTCGACAAGATCGGGGTGAAATTGACCAAGCTGTCGAAGCAGCAGGCCGACTACATCGGCGTGGGGGAAAACGGCCCCTTCAAGCCGGACACCTACCGGTATTGAGGGCCCAGCGTTCGACTGCTTCCTGGGCCCCTGCGAGGAGGGAGGAAGGGATGCCGTGCAGGGCAGCATTGGGAAGCGTGCTGGGAGCGTTACTTGCGACTTTCTTCGTGCCGGCGGCGCGCGCGGCCGAATACACCGTCATCGATGCGCCGGGAGCCAAGAACACCACCTTGGCGCTCGATGTGAATGCCTCCGGCACGGTGACCGGCTGGTTCCTGGACAGGAAGAAAAACTACAACGGCTTCCTCCGTGCGCCGGACGGCAGCTATCAAACCTTCGTTGTCCAGGGCGCGCAGACCGAAGGCAACGCGCTGAACGACAAGGGCGTGGTGGCTGGCGGCTACTTCTCGTCGAGTCTCAGCTTTCTGTTCGGCTACCTGCGCACGTCGAAGGGCAAGCTGAAACCATTCGATCCCCAGC
>JAFAVP010000129.1 GCA_019242395.1 Alphaproteobacteria bacterium
AGCCATCTTGTTGAGTAACCGCGTGATCGTCATGTCGGCTCGGCCTGGGCGCATCCTTGAGGAAGTGATCATCGAACTGGCAAGGCCAAGCACGTCGGGGATCGTCAACAGCACGCAATTTGGCAGCTATGCAATGCATAAAAGGAATCTGCTCGATCGTTCTGGAGCGCTTACTGCACTCTTTGCCGCAAGAGCGGATCGTCTCGCCGGGCTCAAGCGCATAAGCGCTCGTTCTCGAAGCTCTTCAGGATAGGGTCGTGTCATCCATGCTGGCCTCACTTCTCCAGCATGGACCTTGAATCACAGAAAACCTGATTCGCGAATCCCGATTCCACAAACAATTACATGCTCTAATTATTGTGACGTAGTCAATGCGCCATATACGAATGAAAAGAACGCCTCGCGATCGATGTCCAGCAGCGTCGTTGTTCTGGCCTCGCCAGCGATTACGCGCGTCTCCCCAATACGTATAGGGTCGTTAAGCTCAATCTCGATGCAGCGTCTGTCGCTTCGAAATATGTCCGGCTGCATGATGTGGGCTATCACGCAGGCGTCATTGAAGCAGAGCGTCGGGTCATCCCAAAGCTCGGCGACGACCTTTGCTGCGGGCTTGTTCGTTGCTTTGAGTTCGGCGAGCCATCGCGGTGTGGGCATTGTCTTCCGCGTGACGTCGAGGCCCACCATCGTGACGGACGCACCGCTGCTGAAAACGATGCGCGCCGCATGCGGGTCACTATGCATGTTGTAGCTGGCGTAGGGCGTTATGTTGCCACCGCTGAAAGAGCCGCCCATCACGGCGATCTCGGCGATGTTGGCAACGATGTCTGGTGCCATCACTAACGCCAGTGCGAGGTTGGTCATCGGTGCAAGCGCAGCAATTGTCACCGGCTCCGACGCATTTCGGATAGCCTCGATTATTGCTGGCACCGCGTGACCGTCCGCCGGCCTAGTGGTTGGCGGGGGCAGAATGGCACCACCCAATCCGTCCTCGCCGTGGATGTCAGGTACTGTGTTACCAGACTGGAGCAGAGCGCGGGGACACCCCGCATGGACGGGGATGTCTGTCCGCGCCTTGACGTGGCAGAGCCGCAGCGCATTGGCCGTGGTTTGTGCGAGCGAGACATTGCCGGCCACAGTCGACAGCAGGATTACGTTGATAGATTCCCTTAGACCGAGTGCGGTGAGGATCGCGACGGCATCATCCTTGCCGGGGTCGGTGTCGATGATCAGCGGTCGCGTGGCCACAGTTGCGCTCCTCATAGACACGAGAACATCTGGAATGACAGTCGGCGTTTCAAAAGGCACGGCCGGGCGAAGAAAAAACCACGTTGCATCCTGCACCGCCATTCCTAATGTAAGCTACCGCAGGTTATGCAAAGGGAGGACATGCGATGATCAGCAATCCCGGGTCACTGAAAAGGCGCGGCCCCGGTTTGAGTTTGGCCCTAGCGGTGCTCGCTTTGGCGACGGCATTCACGTTTTCAAGCGTGCGCGCGACTGAGCTCCATGTCATGAATTGGAAGGGTTGGGGCACCGACGAGCCGTGGGCCATCGCGGAGTTCGAGAAGCGCACCGGAGCCAAGATCGTACACGATTACATCAGCTCGTATCCGGAAGTGTTCACGAAACTCCGTACCAATCCCGGCTATTACGACGTCGTCATTCTCAATGCCGCATTTGTTGGCCAGGCGGCGGCTGAGGGACTGATCCAGCCACTCGATAAGGCAGCATTAAAGAACTACGCCGACCTATTTCCCGAAATGCGCGATTCACCGCAGCTTGTCATCGATGGCAAAACCTACGGCGCAGCATGGATTTGGGGTGTGACGTCCGTCACGTACGATACCAATGTATTCAAGACAGCGCCCGATTCACTTTCGGTGTTGTGGGACCCGAAATATGCAAACAGGGTGTGCTGGCGTGACGATCCGGAGGATTCGGTCCGCTTCTCGGCGCTCGCTCTGGGACAAAATCCCGACAAGCCACAAGACATGGCTGCGATCGGCGAAAAACTGAAGGCGCTCAAGCCGCAGGTCAAGGCATTTTGGAAATCCGAGGACGAATGGCGAAAACTTGTAGCGGCAAAGGAATGCGATCTCTCGATCTTCTGGACCAGCAGCGCGGAAAAGGCCGTGTTGGACAAAGTGCCGGTCAGCTATTTCCTTCCAAAGGAAGGTGCGATCGCCTTCCGCGATTCGCTAGTCATGCCGGCAGGTGCCCCACACAAAGATCTCGCCAGCGCCTTCATCGATTACCTGCTCAGTCCCGAATTCTACCAGGGATGGACAAAAGCCGGCGGAGCACCAATCACCGCAAATGCTAAGGCCACGGAGTGGATCCCGGTCACCTCATTGACACGCACAATCCTTGCTACGCCGGACGGGATCAAGCGGATCAACTTCAAGGGCCCACTGAGCGATGACCAGCGCCAGACCTATCTTGACCTGTGGCAAGAGACGAAGGCGTCGTTCGCCAAGTAGCAAGTCCGCACGCTGCCGACCTGAAGGTGCATGCCGCCGCACGCCGCTGCGTTCGCGGCCCGAGGGAGGATCTGTTGTTACCAATCGACTCTCTCTCTTTATTTGAACAGCACGCCTTCGCCT
>JAFAVP010000149.1 GCA_019242395.1 Alphaproteobacteria bacterium
TTCTTGGGAAGGGGCAGGATTGATTTCGCTCATACGAGCAACGGCCTGACAATCAATGGGCAGCCATACACGCTGGAAAGCGATCTCGCGTCACTTGCTGCAGACATCGCCAGCGATACATCCGGCAATTTTGCCCTCGCCAACGACTACGATGCGGGGAACGAGGCTTATGACGATGCGCCTATTCCCAGTTTGTTCGGCACCGTCGAAGGGCTTGGGCACCGTATTTCAAATCTGAATATTAGCGAACGCGTTGTACGCAATGGCGAGGTCGGCCTGCTTGGCGACCTGGGGGGCGTCGTTCGAGACCTGTTTGTTCAAAACATCGAGCTTCACATCAACAAGGGGAATTTCGGAGGCGCCATTGCTGGAATCAATGCGGGATCGATCCTGCATGCGAAGGCCAGCGGTGATGTATCGGGGGGGCATCAATTTGCGGGTGGGCTCGTGGGCTGGAACCGGCAACAAGGGCAAATCCTAAAATCGAGCGCAAACGTACATGTCAGCGGTGCAACTGATGGCGGCCTTGTGGGTTGGAATATTGGCTCAATCGAACAAAGCTTTGCCTGCGGCAACGTGGCCGGCGGTGGCGGACTGGTTGCGGTACAGAGCGATGGCGGCATTATCTCGAACTCCTATGCATCGGGTCATATCATTTCCGGCTTTGGCGGGTTGATTGGCTCAGGCAATGTGACAGTGACATCGTCATACAGCCGTGGCGCGGTGGACACTGTTACCAATGCCGGTGGCTTTGCCGGTGTGGTAAACAGCAACGCCGTGCAGAACGCCTACTGGGATATCGACACCTCCGGCCAGAGCCAAGGCTGCGGCAGCGGCGATTGCACAGGCATCAAAGGGCTTTCGGACGCGCAGCTGAAATCCGGATTGCCGAAAGGCTTCGATCCGAAGATTTGGGGCAGCGATCCGACTATCAACAACGGCTATCCCTATCTCCGCAACAACCCACCGCAGTAGCATCTTCGCGCAAAAAAGAGGGAGGGCGTTAAGCCCTCCCTCTCAGTCGGCATCTTCCTTGTGCCCCGGAAGATGCCGGCGCGGATGGTGCTGGCGGCTGGATCAGCTGCCGGTGTTGTAGTGGATGATCTGCGCGGAGTTGCCGATCGCCGCGCCCTGTACGCTGACGCTGCCCTTCACATTCCAGACGCTGGAATTCACCGTTGCAGCGAGGTTGGAGTCGTTCAGCTGGTAGTTCTGCACCGGCGCTTGCGGGGCGTTGGTGTCTTCCTCGAAGCTGTTGCCGATGCTGCTGGCGGCGATGTTCACGTTGCCGCCCACGTCCTGCACCGTGGCATTCACCAGCGTGGAGGGATCGGAGGCGTGGCATTCCTGCGCGCTGTAGACCTGCGTCGATGTCGGATCCGTCGAGATGCTCGCAGAATTGCAGAACGCCTGCGCCGAGAGGTCGACGTCGCCGCTCACCTGGCGGGCGTTGGCGTCGAGATCGGCCGCGATCGCGCCTGCCTGCGTGTACTGCGTGTTGGTCACGCTGGTGTCCTGCATGGTGGTGACATCGAGCGAGTTGCCGCCCGCAACCGATGAGGCGCTGTAATCGCCCCACATGTTCCCGATGTCGACCGTGACGTGCGAGATCGAATCGGAAAACGTGACCTGGTTGTTGACGATGTTGCTGCCGTCGTCAGTCGACCCGTCTGCGCAGGCTTGGCTCAGCGGAAGGATCGCCAGAGCTGTAGAAGCGATAAGGGTCTGAGCGGTACGAGTCATAGCGGTTCTCCCGTGAGGATGAGGCTGTGGTAACGCGAGTGCGGCGAGGCTGCGGTGCAGCCGGAGGATCGTTGGCCGGCGTGGCCGCGGCATAGGTTTCGTAGCTTTGGGGACGGGCCGCGGCCGTGTTGATGCGAGGCTCCGCGGCCATCGCCGGACGAGGACCGTCGCCAGGGCCCGCCAACGGGTCGGCGGAGGTGCCGATGGCCGCCGCGCACCCGCCGCCGGGAACCTTGTAGAGCCGCGATGTCATCTCGAGCACCGCGCGTTCGATGACGGAGCGCACCGCCAGCTGGATTGGCTCCAGCGCGCTGTCCCCCGCGCTGACGTCGAGGAAGCTGTGGCCCAGGAAGTCGAACACGCCCGCCTGAATTTGCCGGCCGATGATCTGCTTCTGGTAGGAAATCACGTCCACGACTTCCAGGCTGTTGGTATCCACCAGGCGCAGGTCCAGGCCGATGTTCATCACATAGGCGTTGATGCCGCCGAGGCCCTTCACACCGTCTGTCGAAGTCTGTCCGCCATCGGCGTTGGCCCCTTCAGAGCGGATGTTGAAATTCAGTTCGGTGATGCCGCCAACAAGATAGTAGTCGGAGCCTGGAATCGAGCCGGCGAAGATCTTGCGGTAATCGCCATGGGGCCCGGCCTCGCTGCCGATCAGCTTGTTGTTGGCGTACTTCAACTCCAGCTCGGCGACGGACGTGTCGAAACGCTCAACCAGCGGAACGCCCGCCTTGGCAAGCGCCGACATCGCCATCAGCGCGCCGCCTTGCGTGATCTTCCGGCCGCTGCTGTCGGATTCCACCTTGCCGGTGTAATCGGCGATCTGGCCCACGGCGACGCGGATGGGTTTGCGCGCCGTGTAGTTGATCATGCAGCGAAGCGCATCCGAGTACGGCGTTTCGTTGGCGATGACCGGCGAGCCGCCGATCGGCGCCGTGTAGCGGCCGGTTTCGTCCGGCGTGTTGCTGATGCAGCCCGACAACGCGATCATCGCGATCACGAAGCATAGCGGCCTCGTTAGGTGTTGACGTCCGCGCAGTGTCATGGGAGGGGCTCCCTTCCTCTTCGAAAATCAGTGATCTTCATTCACCGTGGCGTTCTGGTCGCCATTGTTGTCCTGATGCGAGTTGACGATCACGGTGTTGCCCGTGCCGATCGTGACCACGTTCAGCTGATTGCCGATGGCCTGCGCCTGAAGGATGTTGCCCCCGCCGAACCCAACGCCGCCGCTCATCAAGGTGGTGCCGGTGTTGTAGGCGCCGAGCGAGCTCATCTGCTGCACGCTTCCCTGGCCCATGTTGGCGCTGGTGAACACGCCATTGACCACCGTCAGATTGCCGTTGGCGTCGCGCAGAGATGGATCGACGGCCTGGTTCTCCTGGCCGGAGCTCATGCCGTATGGATTGTTGTAATCGCCGGCGTTGCCATAGCCGTCGGCCATGGCGAGATTGCTCAATACTGCGACGCTGGAGAGGCAAAGCGCAGCAAGCGAGAGTTTGGCGTAAGCCGGCATGACCGATCCCTCTGGGTCTCGGCCCGAAGGAGCAATGGGCATGCCAGCCCTCAACAGAGATTAACCATCCCGAGTGTTCCAACCCGGCACGCCGTACGGGTGGGAGGGTTAATGGATGGAGATTTGTGCCCCGATGTGATTATTCGGAGCGCGCGTAGCCCTTTGGCGGACAAGCCCACGAATGGCCTTTTTCCATCAGCCCGCACGGCGCCAGCCCTTCCTGCGGGCTCCGGCAATTGTGCTTCTGCTCATCGCTGCGCTGCTGGCCATCCATGCAACGCGCGTGGTGTTTTATCCGGAGGCGATGCCGCAGATCGTTTACCAGTACGGGTTCATTCCTGCCCGGTACTCGCATCAGTATCTGAGCTCGCACTTCGTTAGAGGCGGGAGCCTCCTGGAGCGGGCGATCCCCTTCGCCAGCTACATGTTCCTGCATGCCGACTGGACCCACGTGGGCATGAACAGCATCTGGCTCCTGCCTTTCGGCAGCATGGTTGCCCGCCGCTACGGCGGAGGGCTTTTTCTCCTGTTTTTTCTGATTTGCGGAATTGCCGGCGCCGCAATCCATTTGGCTCTCAACTGGGGCTCCACCTCGCCTGTGATCGGCGCCTCGGCCGCCATATCGGGCATGATGGGCGTTGCTTTCCGCGTCACGCCAAACGCTCCTGAGGCACCGTTGCATCCGCTATTTTCCCGGCCCGTTGTGATGTTCTCGCTGGTCTGGATATTGATCAACGCCGTGGCGGGGATGACTGGGTTTGGCGCCGGTCCCGGGGTGCATCTGGTGGCATGGGAGGCTCACATCGGTGGCTATTTCGCGGGACTGCTGCTGGCAGGGCCTTTCGATCGTGTCAGCCATGCGCGCCGTAAGTATCCGGAAGAGGCGGCTTGAACCCCATCGTGCTGTGCCTAAGTTTATGAAGCCGAAGGGAGTCCGAGATGAGCGATCCCGCAACTGGTGCACAGACCATCCCGCCACGCGAGGCGCACCCCCCATTTCCCGGCGTTAGGTTACTATATGCCTTTGCCTACGCGATCCTTGCCTGGTTCGTCTTCTGGATCACGCTGCTGTTGGGGCTCGTGCAATTCATCATGCTGGCGATCAACGGCCGGGTGAACGAAGAGCTTCGCCACTTCTGCGTCAATCTGGTGCGGTATCTATGGGAATTGCTTGCCTATATCACCTTCGTGCGCGATGAACAGCCGTTCCCCATCGGTCAATTCCCCAGATATCCTGCCGGTTGAGGGCTGCGCCGCGCTTGGCGCGTTTACCCTTGCGCCGGAGTTGATTCACCTGAATCACGGCTCGTACGGCGCCGTGCCGAAGACCGTCCAAGCGGAGCAGGAGCGGTGGCGCGCCGCGATCGAGCGCGATCCCACCGGCTTTTTCCAGAACGTTTATCCGGCGGCCGTGAGGCAGTCCGCCCACGTGGCGGCAATGTCGTTCGGAGGCAAAGCTTCTGATTGGGTCTTCTGTGAGAATGCGACTGCGGCGGTGAATTCGGTCCTGGCATCCCTTCCGCTCCGGCCGGGGGACGAGTTCCTCACCACCTCCCATGCATATGGTGCGGTCCTGAAAGCCATGCGGCTGTGGGCGCAGCGCAAAGGCGCCACTGTGCGCATGGCCGAAATTCCTGTTGTGGTCGAGTGCGGTGACCAGGTGGTGGACGCCATTGCCTCATCCTTGACCGGACGAACGCGGCTGCTGGTTATCGATCACATCACGTCGCCGACAGCCATCGTGTTTCCCGTCGCAAGCATCGTTGCTGCCGCGCATGAGGCCGGAGTACCGGTTTTCGTGGATGGGGCCCACGCGCCGGGGCATGTACCCCTCGATGTGCCATCAATTGGGGCCGATTGGTACACTGGCAACGCACACAAATGGTTTTTTGCGCCGCGCGGCTGTGGCCTGCTGTGGACTGCACCGAAGTGGCAGGACATCACGCGCCCGGCCGTTCTCTCGCATGGGACTGAGCAGGGTTACACCGAGGCGTTCGACTGGATCGGCACCAGGGATGTTTCGCCGTGGCTCTGCCTCGATGCAGCGTGGGAGGCCTTCGCGCGGTTGGGCGGCAATACGCTGCGAACGCGGAATCAACTGCTGGCAACCGAGGCCGCGAAGGTCCTTCAAGAAGCAGTAGGGGGCGAGATTGCGGCGCCGAGCGGCATGCAAGGGGCGATGGCGTCTCTCTGCTTCAGGGCCAAGTCAGATGCCGCCGAGGAAGGCCTCCGGATTCGTGAAGCGCTGCGAGCCTCCGGCACGGTGATCGCAGCAGGTGGCCTCGCCGGGCATGTGTACGTCCGGGTCTCGGCGCAGATTTACAATGAGCTCTCGGATTACCGGCGTTGTGCCGCGATGTTGCGTGAATGCGGTGTCTCTCAACCAGTTGTCCAAGTGCTATAACTCGACCCTTGGACCGGCCACTGTTGCATTCCGGCGACAAATCCCAAACCAAAAGCCGCCCCAGTACGAGATCGGCCGGGACGCCCTTGTCCCCCACCTAATCCTTGCGTCAACATTCCGCCGCGAGAACAATTGACGTGAGCGCGCCGGATGCGGCGCGTCACGCAAAGAAGGCGGCTGGGTAGCGTCCCTGCCGCGAAGGGGAGCATCAGATGGCTGTACAGCGTCGCAATCGGCGCGCCCTAACGCTTGTGGGCGCCCTCATGCTTTCAAGCGCGCTTGCCGCGCCGGCCTTTGCCGAAATCGAAGAGGTGGTGGTCACGGCCCAAAAGCGGGCTGAAGACATCCAGACCGTTCCGATCGCCATCACCGCCTTCACGAGCCAGGATCTTGCGGCCCACCAAATCGTCCAGTTCAAGGACCTCGTCTTCAACACGCCAAACGTGAGTTACACGAAGAGCCAGTTCACGGGCTCTAATTTCCAGATTCGGGGCATCGGCGTCACCGCCATCGGGTACGATCAGGAGTCCGGCGTCGCCGTGCACCTGGACGATGTCTATCTGGCCAATCCACCGTTGGCGGAAGGCACTTTCTACGACCTCGATCGCATCGAGGTGCTGCGCGGACCGCAGAGCACGCTCTACGGGCGCGGCGCCACCGGCGGCACCGTGAATATCATCACGGCGAAACCTGTCCTCGACCAATTCCATGCTGATCTGGAAGGCACCCTCGGAAACTACAACTACGAAGAAGTCCGCGGCATGGTGAATGTGCCCATTGTGGACGGACAGCTTGGCATCCGGGCCGCCGGCGATTGGCTGCGCCGGGATGGCTTCGTCACCAATGTTTTTAACGGTAGCGATATCGACGGACGGGATCAGTATTCGTTCCGCGGCAGCGTCCGGTGGGAACCGACATCTGCAACGACCATCGATTTGGTTACGCAGGTGTCGCACGAAGGCGATAACCGGATGCGTTCGCAGAAGCAGTATTGCTCGACGGACCCCACCGGAACTCTGGGTTGCTTGCCCGACACGATCTCGAACGGTTTGGTCAATCTGAACTCGAATCTATCAACCATCGCTTCGAGCATACAGGGCCTCAACACGGCGTTTGCCGGAACCCCGCTGGCCGGCCTCGGATATGAACTTGGCCTCTTCGACCTCACGCAGACACCAGGCCTGCCGGCGCTTTGCCTGCAGCCGGGAAATCCCTGCAATCCATCCGATCCCCGCAAAGTCTATTCGGATTTCAATCCGCAGTACAAAGCCAACGATCTGTTGTACGGTCTGAACTGGAAACAAAAGCTTGCGGATTGGCTCGATGCGACCCTCGTCGCGGGATGGGACAAGAACAATGTCTGGTCGCAGGAGAGCTATAATAACATTGCGGGCGAACCGCTCGATCAGGCGCGGCTCGGCGACTGGAATGCCTTCACCGGTGCGGAAGGTACGTTGCACTACCTCCTGGCGACGTTCGGGGGGGCGAATTACGCGAACATCTACGCGCCGTACTTCACCACGGTGCCTGGATCGCTGCCGGAATCGGGCATCCAAAACCTCGGCATCACCGGCAGCAACATCAAAGCCTTTCTCCCGAACGTCAGTGCCTATGATCAATCCAATGGAGATTCTTCTCAGTATTCTTTCGAACTGCGGCTCGCCACTGACTTCCAGGGCCCGCTCAACTTCTTGCTGGCAGGCTATTACCTGCACACCGTCACCCACGGCGACTACTATGTGAATTCTAACTCGCTGGATTATCCCGGGCTTGTCCTTGGAAGCCTGTTCGGGCTTTCGGCGCCCGGCCTCTGTGGCGCCACCGGCTGCATCGTGGGCCCGAGCTTCTATCACAATGTTGGTGATCTCGACACGCTCACCTCCAAGGCGGTGTTCGGCGAGGTGTACTACGACGTCATCCCCGACACGCTGAAGCTCACCGGCGGATTGCGCTGGACAGAGGACGAAAAGTTCCAGCGAGGCAGGATCGAAATCTACAGCGGCCTGGTTCCGATCGGTTCGACCGATGAGAAGGCAGCCATGCAAGCGCTGGTAGAGCAATTACAGCGTGACTTCGATTGCTCGAATGGGACGCAACCCCCGACGCAATCTCAATGCCCGAGGCCCGATGGCTCAGTTCCGCCACTAGGCCCGGAGGATGTGTGGCAGCTCAATAGCGTGAAGTACAACAAATTGACCGGACGCT
>JAFAVP010000126.1 GCA_019242395.1 Alphaproteobacteria bacterium
CTTTGGCGCAATTATCCGGGAGACACACATGATTCGCATCCTTCTGCTTGCTCTTGCCCTTGGCGCCGTATCGTCCTCCGCCGCGATGGCCGAGCAGGTCATCAAGGTGCCGCCGTTCAAGAGCATTGAGCTGCACGGCGGCGGCGAGGCAACCTTGCGCCATGGCGAGCGCCAGCGCGTGGTGCTCATCAAGGGCGATCCGTCGGTTGCGGAAATCCGCGTCACCCGCGACGGCACGCTGCTGTTGTCGCCTTGTGACAGCGACCACCATTGGTGCTGGGGTGAGCACGAACTGGAAGTCGAGGTGACGACGCCGGCGGTGGCGGCCATTTCCGTCCACGGCGGCGGCGACCTGAAGGCGGAAGGCCGCTTCCCGCGGCAGCCCAGCCTCTACCTTTCGGTGCATGGCGGGGGCGATGCGGATGTGCGCGCCATTCCGGCGGAGAATGTTTCCGTTGCCGTGCATGGCGGCGGGGATGCCAGAGTGCGTGCCGAACGCATGCTCACCGCCGACGTGCATGGCGGCGGCGACGTGCACTACTGGGGGCATCCGGCAGTGAATTCGTCCACGCATGGCGACGGCTCGGTCGAAAGCGGCGAGTAGCGGCGGAACGCGCCACCAGCTACTCTGGGGGGAGTCCTGCGGCAGATGCACATGCAGAAACACAAAGCGGCTTCGGGCAAATCAGCGTCGCAGGCGATCGATGCGAAGATCGCGGAGTTGGGGGATTGGCGGGGCGAGACGTTCAAGCGGCTGCGCGCGCTCATTCACCAGGCCGATCCGCAAGTCGTCGAGACGTTGAAATGGGCGAAGGCAGCGAACCCGCTTGGCGTGCCGGTGTTCGAGCACGGCGGCATCCTGTGCACCGGCGAGATCTATAAATACAAAGTGAAGCTCACCTTCGCGTACGGGGCGGCGCTGCCGGACCCAGCGGGTCTGTTCAACTCCAGCCTCGACGGCAACGTGAGACGCGCCATCGATTTTCATGAAGGCGGCAAGATCGACGAGAAGGCGTTCAAGGGGCTCATCCGCGCCGCGGTGGCGCATAACACTACCAAGGCGAAGCCAAAACGCTGAACTAGAGTGCGGCAACCGCAGCCCCGAGGCGGGCGAGGCCGGTTTGCACGCGTTCCGAATTCTGCGCGAAGCAGATGCGGATGTAGGAGTCTGTCGCAGTGTCATCAGGCGGCGCAAAGGCGGAGCCCGGCGCGACGCCAACGCGTGCGTTGCGCACCAGATTGCAGGCGAAATTGAAGCTGTCGCGCATCCCATCCACATGCAGGAAGCCGTAGAACGCACCTTCCGGCGGCATCCAGCGGATGCGGTTTTGCGAGTCCACAAAACGCCGGGTCACTTCGTAACCGGTGCGGCAACGCTCGAGCAGGGACCTGCGGAACGCATCCCCTTGCGGGGAAAGCGCGGCTACGGCGCCCCATTGCGCAAAGGTGGTGGCGCCGGTGTTGTTCGCCATCGACAGGACATTCATCTGATCGGACAGATATGCGGGATGGGTGAGCCAGCCGATGCGCCAGCCGGTCATCGCCCAGGGTTTCGAGAAGCTGTTGATCACGAAAACTGCGTCGTCCGGCTCCGCCACCTGCAGGAACGACGGCGCGTGCGGACTGCCGTCATACACAAGCGTGCCATACACTTCGTCGCTGATGATGGCGATGCCGCGCGCGCGGCAGAACTCCAGCACCGCGCGCTGCTCGGCGGGCGACATGATCCAGCCCGTGGGATTGCCGGGCGATGCGATAAAGATCGCTTTCGTGCGCGCATCGCAGGTGGCGAAAAGCCTTTCAAGATCGAGCGTCCAGCGAGAGCGCGTCCAGTCCTCCTGTAGGCGGCAGAACTTCACCTCGGCGCCGGTGATCTCCGCCGCCTGGAAAATGTTAGGCCAAACCGGCGAAACGCACACCACATTGTCGCCGGTTTCGATCACCGTCTGCAGCGCCAGCACCACTGACAGCATCGCCGCGCCCGGCACGGTGATCCGCTCAAGTGCAATTTCCGTTTGCAACGTGCGGCGGTGGAAGCCGCGAATGGCCTCCCGCAACGGTGCGATGCCGCGGGCATGGGTGTAGAAGGTGTAGCCGTCGTCAAGCGCCTTCTTGGCCGCGTCGCAGATGAAATCGGGGGTCTTCAGGTCCGTCTCTCCGAACCACAGCGGCAGCATGTCTGGTTCGCCAAGCGCAAGGTACGAAACCCGGCCGATATCGTTGGGCTGGATGGAAACGATCGCTGGCCTAACCGGCGATACTGTCTGGGGAATCCGGTCCATGCGGGAGGGTTTCGGGCAGCGCCTTGCGTCCGTCAAGGCGTCTCCGTATAACCCCCACCATTCCGCACGCGCAGGTGGGCTTGAAGGAGCGAGTTGCTCCGGCCCGTCCGGTCCCGTCAGGGCATAACCTCCGCGTCAGGCTAACCGGAGAAGGAGACGTTTCATATGGCATTGCCAGAATTTTCCATGCGCCAGCTGTTGGAGTCGGGCGCGCATTTCGGCCATCGCACCCAGCGCTGGAATCCCAAGATGGCCCCGTACATCTACGGCAGCCGCAATGACATCCACATCATTGATCTCACTCAGACAGTGCCGCTGCTGCACCAGGCCCTGGTCGCATTGCGCGATGTGGCGGCCGGCGGCGGCCGCATCCTGTTTGTCGGGACCAAGCGGCAAGCCTCGGAACCGGTCGCGGCCGCGGCGAAACGCTGCGCGCAGTATTACGTGAACCATCGATGGCTCGGCGGCACGCTTACCAACTGGCAGACGATTTCGAATTCCATCAAGCGCATGCGCACCATCGAGGAGACCCTGAGCTCGGCGCAGACCTCCGGTCTGAAGAAGAAGGAGTTGCTGGGCCTCTTGCGCGAGCGTGACAAGCTGGAGCGGTCGCTCGGCGGCATCAAGGAAATGGGCGGCTTGCCGAACATGCTGTTCGTCATCGACACGAACAAGGAGCAGATTGCGGTGGAGGAAGCCCAGAAGCTCGGGATTCCGGTGACAGCCATCTTGGATTCCAATTCCAATCCGGACGGCATCGCCTATCCAATCCCGGGGAACGACGACGCAGCGCGCGCGCTCGCGCTCTACTGCGACCTCGCGGCGCGTGCCATCATCGATGGCCTCTCTGAAGGTCAGATTGCGTCGGGCGAAGATGTGGGTGAGGCAGAAGTTCTCCCCGACCTCACGCCTGCTTCGGCGCCCCAGGGCGAAGCTCAGGCTGCAACCGCGTAAGGAATATTCGAAATGGCGACTGTCACCGCGAGCATGGTGAAAGATCTGCGCGACAAAACCGGCGCGGGCATGATGGATTGCAAGGCCGCGTTGGCCGAAACCAATGGCGATATGGAAGCCGCCATCGACTGGTTGCGCAAGAAGGGCATCTCCAAGGCGGCAAAGAAGGCAAGCCGCGTGGCAGCCGAGGGACTGATCGGAGTGGCGGTCCGCGCCGATGCCGGAGCGCTGGTAGAAGTGAATTCCGAAACCGACTTCGTTGCCCGTAACGACGAGTTCAAGGAATTCGTCAAGGAAGCCAGCCATCTCGGCCTGGAAGCGGAAGGCGATGTCGAGAGGCTTCTGGCCTCCAACATGAAGAGCGGCGCTTCGGTTGATGCTGTGCTCAAGGAGCTGATCGCCAAAATCGGCGAGAACATGAGCGTGCGCCGCGCCACCGCGCTGGCTGTATCACCCGGCGTTGTCGCCACCTATGTCCACAATGCAGCCTCTCCGGAGCTTGGCAAGATCGGCGTGCTGGTAGGCCTCAAGTCCACGGCAGATCAGGCCAAGTTAGCGCAGCTCGGGCGTCAGATTGCGATGCATGTTGCTGCAGCATCGCCACTGGCCCTCTCGCCGGACCATCTGCCCCACGACGTGGTTGAGCGGGAGCGCGAAGTGCAGCGCGACCTCGCGCGCCAGTCTGGTAAGCCCGAAGCCGTCATCGAGAAGATGATGGAAGGTCGCATGCGCAAGTTCTATGAAGATACTGTGCTGCTGGCGCAGAAGTATTTGGGCCCTGGCGCTGAAGGCGATGTCACCGTTGCAAAGCTGGTGGAAAACGAGGCTAAAAGTCTCGGGACACCGATCGAGATCGTTGGATTTATGCGGTACGCGGTGGGCGAGGGTTTGGACAAAGGCCCCACTGGCGATTTCGCCGACGAAGTGAAACAGATGGCGGGACGCTGAGGCGGGATGCGGGATGGCTGACGACCGAAGGCCGAGATACGCCCGCGTCCTGCTGAAATTGTCCGGCGAGGCTCTGATGGGGCCGCAGAGCTATGGCATCGACATTGAAACGGTCGAACGCATGGCGGCGGATGTGGTCGATGCCGTGCGCCGGGGAACTCAGATGTGCCTCGTGATTGGCGGTGGCAACATCTTCCGGGGTCTTGCCGGCGCGGCCAAGGGCATCGAGCGCGCCACTGCCGACTACATGGGTATGCTCGCTACAGTTATGAATGCACTGGCGGTGCAGGCCGTCCTGGAGCGCATGGGCGTTCCCACGCGCGTGCAATCTGCCATTCCGATGGAAACCGTGTGCGAGCCGTACATCCGCCGGCGGGCGATCCGGCACATGGAGAAGGGCCGCGTCGTCATTTTCGCCGCCGGTACCGGCAATCCATTTTTCACGACCGATACGGCGGCGGCATTGAGGGCGGTCGAGATGAACTGCCAGGCAATGCTAAAGGGTACCCAGGTGGATGGGGTCTACAGCGCCGACCCGAAGAAGGTGACCTCCGCCGAGCGTTTCGAGGCCTTGAGCTATCACGATGTGCTGGCGCGGGACCTCAAGGTGATGGATGCCTCGGCCGTCAGCCTGGCCCGCGAAAACAGGATTCCCATCATCGTGTTTTCGATTCATGATCAGGGGTCCCTGCCGGCAGTTTTGGCCGGACAGGGCCGCAGTACGATCATCGAGGAACGGACGTAAGGGGTTCCCATGGACACCTACAACAAGGACGAACTCAATCGGCGGATGAACGGAGCTGTCGCGGCGCTCAAGGCGGAGCTTGCGGGTTTGAGAACGGGCCGCGCCAGTCCGCACCTTCTCGATCCCGTGAAAGTCGAGGCATACGGCGGCCAGATGCCGATCAACCAGGTCGGGACGGTGAGTACGCCCGAGCCCAGGCTGTTAACGGTCCAAGTTTATGACAAGAGCCTGGTGAAGGCGACAGATAAGGCCATTCGCGATGCGGGCATCGGGCTTAACCCGCAGGTCGATGGCCAGTTGCTGCGCATTCCTATTCCCGAGTTGAATGAAGAGCGGCGCAAGGAATTGGTAAAACTAGCGCATAAATATGCCGAGCAAGGCCGGGTGGCCGTGCGCAACATTCGGCGCGATGGCATGGAAGCCCTCAAAAAGGCGGAAAAGGATCACAAGATTGGCCAGGACGAACATCGAAAGCACACCGACGAGCTGCAGAAGCTGACCGACGCGCACATCCACGAAATCGATCAGGCCATGCAAACCAAAGAACATGAGATTATGCAGGTCTGAGCTGTCCCCGCGACGGATAAGGGAGCGAAATGCCGAGTAACAGCGCCGCGCAGGCCAGCCTTCCACGCCATGTTGCGATCATCATGGACGGGAATGGCCGCTGGGCGCGCAAGCGGGGGCTGCCCCGGTCCGCCGGTCACGTCGCGGGAGTAGAATCTGTCCGGGAAGTGGTCAGGACTGCAGTCCACATTGGCCTCGCGAATCTGACGTTGTATGCCTTCTCCACCGAGAACTGGAAGCGGCCGCTGATCGAGGTCAATCACCTCATGGCGTTGTTCCGCGGCTATTTCCGGAAGGACGTGCGTGAACTCCGTGACATGAATGTCCGGATGCGGATTATCGGCAATCGCGCCCGCGCAGCTAACGATATCTTGTCGATGATTGAGGAAGGCGAAAGTCTGACGGCAGACAATACCGGCCTCAATTTGGCGTTCGCTTTCGATTACGGCGCGCAGGAGGAGATTGTGGCGGCCGCCCGCAAGTTCGCGGAGGCAGTCAAGCAGGGGAAGATGGAGCCAGATTCGATCACGGTCGAATCGTTTTCGCAGCAGCTGCAAACCGACGGCATGCCCGATCCGGATTTTGTCATACGGACAAGCGGAGAGCGGCGGATAAGCAACTTCCTCCTGTTCCAATCGGCCTACTCGGAGTTCCTCTTTATTGAGACGATGTGGCCGGATTTCGGGCGCGCCGAGTTCCTTGCGGCGCTGGAGCATTTTGCGGGGCGCGAACGGCGCTTCGGTTCCGTCGCAACGGAAGCGGTGGCATGAGCAGCGTGCCCGACCTGGCGGTGAGTGCGCCTCCAACAGCAGAGAGCGGACGGACTGTCAAACGATCTCCAATCTCGACAGATTGGATAACTCGTCCGCTATTTGGAATTCTGCTGGCTGGTGCGGCCCTTTGGGTAACGCTCCTTGGCGGGATGCCCTTTGTCCTCTTCATTGCGGTGGGAAGTGCCGCGGGCCTGCGGGAATGGCATCGGCTGTTTTCAGAGCGATACATGTTTCCTGCCGCACTCACGATGATAGCGATGATCGCGGCGCTGCTCTGGCAGCTTTACGCGGTGCCGATGGCCGGACCCTTTTCGCAAGTGATTTCGCTTGCTTGCTTGCTCACCGGATGCCTCGCGAACTTGGCGTTGGGGCTATGGCGGCAGGAAACGCCGCTCTCGCATGCTGCAGGCGCGTTCTACATCGGCCTTCCTGCCGTGACTCTGCTGATGCTCCGGCAGTCTATGCCGCATCCGACCTGGCTTGTGGTCCTGCTGTTCTTGGCCGTGTGGGCGACAGACACCGGCGCATTGCTGAGCGGCAATCTGATTGGGGGGCCAAAGCTTGCGCCAGCTCTGTCCCCAAAGAAGACCTGGGCCGGAAGCATCGGAGGATTGATTTGCGCGGCGGTCGTGGCGGCGGGTCTTGCTCTCATCTGGAGGGTCCAAATCTTGCCGGCCGTTGCGTTCGGCTGTGTCACCTCGCTTGCCGCGCAAATGGGGGATCTCTTTGAGTCCTTGATTAAGCGCCGGGTCGGCCGAAAGGACAGCGGCGGACTCATTCCGGGGCACGGCGGCGTGCTGGATCGCATCGATTCCATACTGTTCGCTGCGCCTGTTGCCGCCTTTCTCGTCCTGGCGATTGGTTTCGACCCGGTTGCGGGACTGCAGCCATGAACCTGTCAGCACTTGAGCATGTGGCATGCCGACGTGTGACAATTCTTGGCAGCACAGGATCGGTCGGAACAAGCACGCTCAGCGTCATCGAGCACGCCCGCGATGATTTTGGTGCGGATGCGTTTCCCATAGAAGCGTTGACGGCGCAGCGGAATGTCGACGCGCTGGCCAAACAAGCCCTGGAATTCCGGCCGGCACGCGCCGTAATCGGCGACGAAACACGGTATCATGCATTACGCGAAGCTCTTGCTGGTACCGGCATCGATGTTGCGGCCGGAATGCACGCTGTTACCGAAGCTGCGGCGGCGCCCGCTCATGTGACAATGGTTTCAATCGTCGGCGCTGCCGGCCTAGCACCGGCGCTCGCGTCCGTGGAACGCGGCGGGATGGTTGCTCTCGCTAACAAGGAGTGCGTGGTTGCTGCGGGCCGCGTGTTTCGGGATGCGATGGAAGCGTCCCGGGCCACCATCATTCCCGTGGACTCCGAACACAACGCCGCTTTCCAGGTGCTGGATTTCTCCAATGCGGATGCCGTGGAGTGCCTGACGTTGACTGCATCCGGCGGCCCCTTCCGCACTTGGCCGCGCGAGCGCATTTCACGGGCGACACCGAAGGAAGCCGTCGCTCATCCCAACTGGTCAATGGGAGCTAAAATCTCGGTGGATAGCGCCACCTTGATGAACAAAGGTCTCGAACTGATCGAGGCTCATCACCTCTTCGGCCTTCCTGCCGCAAAGCTGGACGTTGTGGTACATCCCCAATCGATCGTGCATTGTCTCGTATCGTATGCAGACGGCTCGGTGCTTGCGCATCTTTCCGCGCCTGACATGCGCACGCCGATCGCGGTGGCGTTGGGGTGGCCGAGAAGAATTCACTCCCCTTCGCCGCGGCTGAATTTGGCCGCAGGCGCCGAATTGAGCTTCGAACCAGCTGACCGGCAGAAGTTCCCGTGCCTCGCCCTTGCGGAAGATTGCTTGAAGGCGGGCGGCAGCGCGCCTACGGTTCTGAACGCGGCCAATGAGGTTGCGGTGGAGGCCTTTCTGGGGGGGCAAATCGGTTTTGGCGACATCTGCGGTGTGGTTGAGACCGCCTTGCAGCGCTCTGATACGGAAGAAGCAGCTGCGAATTTGGAGGCAGTTATGGCTGTAGACCGCGCCGCCCGGGAGCTAGCCTCCGCCGCAATCTTGCGGCTGGCGGCGTGAGGCGGCGGTAGGAGTGGCAATGCTCGGAATACTGCATGGCATTCTAGGCTGGGTCCCCTTGGGGCTTCCCGCGTTCTTGTTCGTCATCACCGTGGTGGTGTTCTTTCACGAGCTTGGGCACTTCCTCGTCGGCCGCTGGTGCGGCGTGAAGGTGGACACTTTTTCGATCGGCTTCGGCCCCGCCATCCTGAAATGGCGCGATCGCAAGGACACCGTGTGGAAGGTCTCCTGCATCCCGCTTGGGGGCTACGTGAAGTTCTTTGGCGATGCCGATGCCACAAGTACACCGGACCGTGCACGGGTGGACGCGATGGCACCTGCCGAGCAGCAACATGCGTTCCCTTGTAAGCCGCTGTACCAGCGCGCGCTTGTCGTGCTTGCCGGTCCGGTGGCCAATTTCATCCTCGCCATCGCGATCTTCACCGGCATCTTCGCTGTGGTGGGGAAAGCGGAGGTTTCCACCCACGCCATTCCGGCCAGGATTGGAACCGTCACGCCGCATAGTCCGGCGGCGCAGGCCGGTCTACGGCCCGGCGATTTCGTGCGTGCGATCGGCAACGTGCCAGTGAGCCGGTTCGAGCAGCTTCAGAAGGCTATCCGCGGAAGCGGAGGCAAGCCGCTGAAGTTCCGTGTCACGCGAAATCGTGAGCCTTTGACCATTCAGGTTACCCCGCAATGGATCGTCATCACCGACATGTACGGCAGCAAGGGAAAGCTTTTCGGCATAGGGGTTTCCCCCCTTATCGATCCCTCGGCGGTAAAGACCGAGCGGTTGGGCCCCGTTCAGGCGGTGGGGGCCGCGGCAGAGCAGACCTGGTTCATCGTGGACACCACGTTGACCTATATGTGGCGCATCGTCAGCGGCCGTTCGGACACAAACCAGCTGAGCGGTCCTGTGGGGATTGCGAGAATTTCGCAAAAGGCGGCCTCCCAGGGATTTCTGAACCTGATCGGTCTGGCAGCTCTCATTTCTGTAAGCATCGGACTTATCAATCTTTTTCCAATCCCCGTGCTCGACGGCGGCCATCTTCTATACTATGGATGTGAGGCTATCCTGGGCCGGCCGCTCGGCGCGCAGGCTCAGGAACTCGGATTTCGGCTGGGTTTGGCGGTGGTGCTGGGTATCTTCGTTCTGGCAACCTGGAACGACCTCGTTCGACCAAGTCTGTTCTGAAACCCTGTCGCGCGCCTGCGCTGCGACCTGAGACGTGGGTATGAATCTGATCCTCCTGCTTTCTGACCGGTACGGGCGCGCGGCCGGCTTGGCGGTGGCGGGAGCCCTGCTTTTCGCTTCGGTCCAGGCGATGGCGCAGAGCCCTGCGCCGCCGGTCCAAGGGGATAAGAACAATCCAACTGCAGAGCAGCCCTCACAACCTGGCCCCCCCGTGCGCGACATTCGGGTGCGCGGGACGCAGCGAATCGAGCCCGGGACCGTCCTGTCATACATGTCGATCCGGCCGGGCGATCCCTACAACCCGCAGACGGTCGACGCGTCTCTGAAGACGCTCTTCGCCACCGGTCTATTCGCGGATGTGAAAATCAACTGGGATGGCTCGCTTCTCACGGTTAGCGTGGTGGAGAATCCCATCATCAACAGGGTGGTATTCGAGGGCGAGAGCAAGGTTTCCGAGAAAGACCTCACTAAGGAAGTTCAGCTGAAACCGCGCATGGTGTTCACGCGAGCAAAGGCGCAGGCTGACGTCCAGCGCATCATCGAGCTTTACCGGCGCAACGGCAAATTCGCGGCGACAGTCGATCCGGAGCTCATCCAACGTCCGCAGAACCGTGTCGACCTGATCTTTTCAATAGTCGAGGGGCCTACCACGGGCGTGGCGCGGATTTCCTTCATTGGAAACAAGGTTTTCGACGACAGCACATTGAAGGAGCAGATTGCTACCGAGGAGTCGGAGTGGTGGAAGTTCCTGTCTACCAACGACAACTACGATCCTGATCGGCTGACCTTCGACCGTGAGCAGCTGCGCCGATTCTATCTAAAGAATGGCTATGCCGATTTTCGCGTCCTGTCTGCGATCGCCGAGCTTTCGCCCGACCGGCGGGATTTTTATATCACATTCACCGTCGACGAGGGGCCGATCTATAAATTCGGCAAGGTCGTTATCAATTCAAAGATTCGCGAACTCTATCCGGCCGGCCTTCGGCCCCTTGTCCCAATTATATCCGGCAGGACGTACAATGCCGAACTGGTCGACAAATCGATCGACGCTCTTACCAACGCTGCAGGTACCAAAGGGTTTGCTTTCGCTGAGATTCACCCGCGTATCGCGCGAAACAAGGCGAAGCACACAATCGATGTCGTGTTCGACATTGAGCAGGGGCCGCGTGTTTACATTGAGAAGATCAACATTGCCGGCAACACAAGAACCTTGGACAAAGTGATCCGCCGCGAATTCCGGCTGGTGGAAGGGGACGCATTCAACCGCGTGCTGGTGGACCGCTCCCGAACCCGTATCCGGTCTCTCGGATTCTTCAAGGACGTCGACATCAAGCCTGCGCCTGGCTCCCAGCCGGACCGCACGGTTCTAAATGTTAATGTTACGGAACAGTCGACCGGCGAACTCCAGCTCGGTGTCGGTTATTCATCCACCAGCAGTATCGTGGGCCAGTTCAGCTATACGGAACGCAACTTGTTTGGCCGCGGTCAATTCCTCCGTGCCAGCATCTCGCTTTCGTCGATCAGCAAGGAAGCTGTGTTGAGCTTTACGGAGCCGTATTTCTTGGACCGCCCAATCTCGGCAGGCTTCGATGTCTACAAGACGATCGTTCAATTCGATCAGGCGGATTACCAAAGCGACACGGACGCAATCGGGTTAAGGCTGGGCTTCCCCACTTCGGAATATGGTAGCGTGGGCCTGCGGTACACATACAGGATCGATAGCGTCAATCCGTTCGCCAATGCTCCCTCGGCGATCCTGCTCGCGTCCGGCACGGAAAGCACGTCCTCGCTAGGTTATACATACTCTTACAACACCTTGGACGACCCATTGAAGCCTCGCCATGGACTGACGTTCCAAATTAGCCAAGATTTCGCGGGCTTGGGCGGCAGCTTGAAGTATTTGCGCTCGCGTGCGGCCTTCAGCTATCGCAGACCCGTCTTGTGGGACCAGTTCGTCGCCACGTTCTCGGCCAATGCCGGCTACATCAACGGCTATGGTGGGCAGCCTGTGCGGCTGAATGAACGCTTCTTCGAAGGGGGCGACACGTTCCGCGGGTTCGATATTGCCGGCATTGGCCCCCGTGAGCTTTTCGCCGGCCACAACTCCGCTCTTGGGGGCGAAACCATGGCGGTAGGTACCTTGGATTTGCGGTTGCCCGATATACTGCCCGCCGACTATGGTATCAGCGCTTCCCTGTTTACCGACTTTGGCACTCTTGGTCACATTGCCTCGCAACCCGGGCTACAAACATGTGGACGTGCCGGGCGGAATGTCCCATGCGTGGTCGATGACCTGGCTCTTCGGGCCTCCGCTGGTATCGCCATCGGCTGGAAGTCGCCGTTCGGGCCGGTAGAAATCGATTTCGCAGTGCCGTACATCAAGCAGAGTTACGACAAGACCCAAGTCATTCGTTTCAGCGCAGGAACAGGACTCTAAATCGATGAAAATAGACAAAATTTTATCCCGCGGCGGCGCCGCCTCCGTGGCTCTCGCCACCATGTGCGCCTTTGCTCCGGCGGGGCTGGCTCAGCCGAAGCCTGGCGCGCCTTCGAATGGCGCGGCACCTCCGCCCAAGATTTTGGTCATTGACCGCAACGCCATTTTGCGTGCGTCCAAGGTAGGGCAGGACATCGTCCGCCAAGTCAACGGGCTGACGCAGAGCGCCGAGTCGGAGTTCCGCTCGCAAGGGGATGCGCTCCGCAAGGAAGGTACCGCGCTCCAGCAGCAAGTCGCAATTCTCGCGCCTGACGTAAAGGCCAAGAAGATCCGGGACTTTCAATCGAAGCAGGCCGCCTTCCAGCGGAAGGTGGAGGCTCGCCAGGGGCTGATCCAGGGTGGAGTCTTCAAGGCCCGCCAGCAGGTCGAGCAGGCCTTAGCCCCGATACTGCAGGGAATCATGCAGGAGCGTGGTGCGAACCTCCTCCTCGATCGCGGCGCCGTTGTGTACGGGACGGGCAATTTCGACATCACGCCAGTTGCCGTGCAACGCCTGGATCAAAGGATGCCGTCCGTGAAAGTGCAGCTCACGGCGCTCCCCAGCTCGATGCAGGCGCAGCTTGCTCAGCAACGCCGCTGATGCGCGGCCACGTCAGTGGCTGATCCTCGATTCTTTACCAATCGTGGACCGTTAGGGCTCGGCGAGGTCTGTGCGCGGCTTGGGCTGGAGGTGCCAGAAGGCGCCGCTCCGGGAGCTGCGATCGCTGATGTCGCCGCTCTCGGAAGCGCTGGACCGGCGGACTTGACGTTCGCTGCAGGCAAGGCGGCCGCTGCTCAGCTTCCTCACACCGGAGCCGGGTACGTGCTCGTCGATAGCGCGCTGAATATGCGAACATCTGCTTGCAGCATCCTCCTGCGCGTTACTTCGGCATCCGCCGCGTTCGGGACGGTCGCCGAGATGCTGTATCCTGAGCACGCGCGCATTGATTGGGAGAGGGAACCGATCAGCCCCACTGCTACTATTGCGAGGGACGCCTGCGTGTCGCCCGGTGCGATCATAGGCGCAGGGGCTGATATTGGGGGCCGGACACGGATTGGCCCCCACGCCGTGATAGGCCCTGGAGTATCGATCGGGCGTGATTGCGACATCGGAAGCCATGTTACGCTGACGCATGCGTACATCGGCGACCGCGTAACGATTCTTCCCGGCGCGCAAATCGGACAGGCGGGTTTCGGTTTTGCTTCGGGTGCCTTGGGACACAAGAAGATTCCTCAGCTCGGACGGGTCATCGTTCAAGACGATGTTGAAATCGGCGCATGCACGACCGTCGACCGCGGAGCGCTCGGGGATACTGTGATTGGGGAGGGCACCAAGATCGATAACTTGGTTCAGATCGGCCACAATTCCCGGATCGGGCGGCACTGTGTCATTGTCGGGCAAGTGGGGATGTCCGGGAGCTGCGAGTTGGGTGATTTTGTCGTTCTCGGTGGGCAGGTGGGTTTGGCTGACCATGTCACGATCGGCGACGGTGCGCGGCTGGCCGCGCGCTCAGCCATGGCTCCGGGCAAATTGCCGGGGGGCCAAGACTACGGTGGTGCCCCCGCAATACCGGTCCGGGAGTGGCGGCGTCAGATGGCCGCTTTTGCTATGCTGGGCCGGCGGCGGAAGCCCGACGCCAATGGATAGCGCAGTCTCTCTGGATACGGATCAAATCGCGCGGCTGCTGCCCCACCGCGCGCCTTTTCTGTTCCTGGAGCGGGTGAGCGATATTGTTCCTGGCGAACGTGCTATCGGCCACAAGGCGGTTTCGTTCAACGAGCCGCATTTCCAGGGGCATTTTCCTGGCTATCCCGTCATGCCAGGGGTGCTGATTATCGAGGCGCTGGCCCAGACGGCGGGTGCGCTGGTGATGCACAGCCTCGGATTGGAGCAGAAGGAGCGTCTCGTCTACTTTATGACCATTGACAAGGCGCGCTTCCGCAAACCAGTCCGCCCCGGCGACATGCTGCGGATGCCCGTGACCGCTTTGCAGAAGCGCGGCCCGGTCTGGCGGTTCAAAGGGGAAGCCTACGTCGGCGAACAGCTCTGCGCCGAGGCGGAATACAGCGCCATGATCGCCAGCAAAGAACAGTAGCGATGGGCCGTCACCCTACCGCCATAGTCGAAGACGGCGCGGTGCTTGGGTCAGATGTCGAAATCGGGCCCTACTGCGTGGTCGAAACCGGCGCGAGGATCGGTTCGAACGTTCGCCTGCACTCCCATGTAGTGATCCGGGGCAATACGGAGATCGGTAGCGGCACCGTCGTGCACGCGCATACCGTGCTGGGCGGAGAGGGACAGATACGCAACGTCTCCGCGCCGGAAGCCAAGCTCGTTATCGGCGCCCACAACGTGTTCCGCGAAGGTGTCACGATCAGCGCGGGAAGCCGCAAAGGTGGAGGACTCACCCAGATCGGCGACGGTAACTATTTCATGGCGTACAGCCATGTGGGCCATGATTGCCGGATCGGAAACGGGGTAACCTTATCCAACGGTGTCCAGATCGGCGGGCATGTGGAAATCGCGGACGGTGTGATTTTGGGCGGCCTTGCCGCCGTGCAGCAGTTCTCCCGTATTGGCCAATATGCCTTCATTAGCGGTCTTTCGGGCGTGAGCGCGGATGTGATCCCATATGGGATGGCCGTGGGACTGCATGTGCGGCTCGGCGGGCTGAACCTTGTCGGGCTTCGCCGGCGGGGCATCGCGCGGTCCAATATCCATTCTCTTCGCGCGGCATTTCGCGCCATTTTTCTGGAGCAGGAGGGGACCCTTCATGAACGGGCCCGCCATGCAGCAGAAACTTGGCCGGATGTTCCGGAAGTGCAGCATGTGACGGATTTCATCCTCAGCGACTCCAAGCGGCCGATTGCGCCGGCCCGTGTCCGAGCCGAGGGGCAGGACGAAGCTCCGTGAGCGCACTAGGGATCATTGCAGGTGGGGGTGAGCTTCCGCTCGCGGTGGCGCAATGCGCTTCGGACATGGGGCGCTCCGTCTTCGTCGCCGCGCTCCAAGGGATCGCAAGGGAAGACGTAGCGCGCTTTAGCCATGCATGGGTGTCGCTGGGCGAAACCGGCCGAACCTTATCGTTCTTCCGGCAGCATGACTGTCGAGAGATCGTGCTCGTCGGCAAAGTGGCGCGGCCGCGATGGACGGACATCAAGCTCGATGCAACGGCCGTCCTGAAACTGCCCAAAGTGATCTCGGCTGCGCGTAAAGGCGACGATGCCTTGCTGCGCAGCTTCGTCGAGATTCTGGAAGGGGAGGGTTTCCGAGTGGTCGGTGTGGCTGAAGCTGCGCCGGCCCTGCTGGCGCCGGAAGGATATTTGGGCCCGCATCGCCCATCTCAGCAGGACGAAATGGATATCGCGCGAGCGATCCAGATCGTGCGCGCGCTCGGTAGCCTCGACGTCGGGCAGGCTGCCGTTGTCTGCGCTGGATTGGCACTGGCGGTTGAAGCGGCCGAAGGGACCGATGCCATGATCGGGCGGATCATCACATTACCGGACAAGATTCGCGGCACACCAGAGAAGCGCAAAGGTGTGCTCGTGAAGGCCCGCAAGGCAACGCAGGACGGCCGCACGGACTTGCCGGTGATTGGCATCCAGACGGTCGAGAATGCGGCCGCGGCAGGTCTCGCCGGTATTGCGGTGGAAGCTGGGGCCGCGATTATTGTGGGCAGGGAAGTGGTGGTTGAAAAGGCGAACGCCGAGGGCATTTTCCTGCTTGGCTTTCCGCAAGCGGCCTAGCATGCGCGATTGCAGACCGTTGCGCCTGATGCTGGTTTGCGGAGAGCCGTCCGGTGACCAGCTTGGTGCGCAGCTGATGTCCGCAGTGAGGGCGCTGGAGAGCCGCGTGGAATTCGACGGCATCGGCGGGCCGGCGATGGAGGGGCTGGGGTTCCGTTCGCTCTTTCCGATAGATGTCACATCGGTGATGGGTGTCGACTCTATTCTGCCGCGCCTGCTGAAAATCCTGCAGCGCATACGTATGGCTTCCGATCACGCGCTCTCCACTCGGCCGGATGCAATTGTCTGCATAGACAGTCCGGAATTCACGCACCGCATCGCTCAGCGCGTGCGCCGTCACGATCCGTCGATCGCAACGGTGAACTATGTGGCGCCGCAAGTGTGGGCGGCGCGGCAGTATCGCGCGAAGAAGATGTCGCGGTACTTCGATCTGGTGCTGGCACTATTGCCCTTCGAGGCGTCGTTTCTGGAAACCCACGGGCTGCATGCGCGCTTCGTCGGACACCCCGTGGTGGAGCGCGCCGCCCGCATGACAGGCGGCACGGCGCTTCGGCAGAGGCTGGCAATCCCGGCAACAGCAACGCTGCTTGTTCTGTTGCCCGGAAGCCGGAGCGGAGAAGTCCATTCCCTGTTGCCTGTGTTCCGCGAAACCGTCGCGGCGGTGCGGGCGGTGATTCCTGATCTTGTCTGCGTTATGCCGACAGTTTCGCATGTCGCAGCGGCCGTACGGGCTCGGACCCAGGATTGGCCGACCCCCCTTCACATTCTTGATGATGACGTTGACAAGTATGCAGCCTTCGCAACGGCAGACGCGGCGCTCGCGGCTTCCGGAACGGTAACAAGCGAACTTGCGCTCGCAGGCGTTCCGATGGCCGTTGCTTACAAGCTTGGCTGGCTCAGTTCGGCAGTCGCGCGCGCGATCGTCCGCGTTCCTCACGTGACAATCGTCAACCTGCTGCTAGGCCGTGAGGCGGTTCCCGAGTTCTTGCAGGAGCGCTGCCGTGCCGATGTGATTGCGCCTAGTCTAGTCCGCCTGTTTGAAGACAAGGGCGTGCGAGAGCAACAGAAGCGTGACCTGCGCGAGGCCGTGCATCTACTCGGCTTCGATGACGAGCCGCCCAGCATTCGCGCGGCACGCGCATTGCTGGACTTCGTGAGAGAGCGGAGCCGGGTGTCCGCTCAGCGAGCCTCGATCGGCAGGTAATCGCGCCGCTTGGCTCCCGTATACAGTTGCCGCGGCCGCCCGATCTTCTGATCGGGATCCTCGATCATCTCCATCCACTGCGCGATCCAGCCCACCGTCCGGGCCAGTGCGAACAGTGCCGTGAACATGCTGGTGGGGAAGCCCAAGGCGCGCAGCGTGATGCCGGAGTAGAAGTCGATATTCGGATATAGCTTTTTGGAGACGAAATAATCGTCTTGCAGCGCAATGCGTTCCAGTTCCAAGGCCACCTTTAACAGCGGCTCGTCATGGATGCCGAGTTCGTCGAACACCGCATGCGCCTGCGCCTGCATGGCTTTGGCGCGAGGGTCGTAGTTCTTGTAGACGCGATGACCGAAGCCCATCAGGCGGAAATTGTCGTTCGGATCCTTGGCACGCTTTATATACTCCGGAATGCGACCGGTCGTGCCGATCTCCTCCAGCATCTTGAGCGCGGCTTCGTTGGCACCCCCGTGCGCCGGTCCCCACAGGCAGGCAATGCCGGCCGCGATGCAGGCGAAAGGATTGGCGCCGGAAGAGCCCGCCAGCCGCACCGTAGAAGTCGACGCGTTTTGCTCGTGATCGGCATGCAGGGTGAAGATCGTGTCCAGCGCCTTCGCCAGAACCGGATTGACCTTGTAGTCCTCCGCGGGAACGGCGAAGGTCATCCGGAGGAAATTCTCCGTGTAGCCAAGATTGTTCAGCGGATACACGAAGGGCTGGCCCATCGAATACTTGTAAGCCATCGCCGCAATCGTCGGGATTTTTGCGATCAGCCGGTGACTGGCGATCTCCCGCTGGCGGGGATCGTTGATGTCGGTCGAGTCATGGTAGAAGGCGGACAGTGCGCCAACGACGCCGCACATGATCGCCATGGGATGCGCGTCCCGGCGGAAGCCGTGAAAGAACGAGGCCAGCTGCTCATGCACCATGGTGTGGCGCGTTATGGATTTGTCGAAACAATCCATCTGCGCCCGGTCCGGCAGCTTCCCGTACAGCAGCAGATAACAGACTTCGAGGAAATTCGAGTGCTCGGCCAGGTCGTCGATGGAGTAGCCGCGGTAGAGCAGGACACCCCGCTCGCCATCGATAAAGGTGATGTCGCTCTCGCAACTCGCCGTTGAGGTGAAGCCGGGATCGTAGGTGAACACGTCCGCTTCGCCGTAAAGTTTGCGAATATCCAGGACGTGGGGGCCCTCCGTGCCGGCGTAGGTCGGAAGCTCGTAAGACTTTCCTTGGTAGGAGAGCGTCGCTGAGCCAGCGGCCACGGCTTTTCTCATATTCATCGGAAAGTCCTTTCTGGATGCAGGGCAGCGCCTACGGTGCAGTGCAACAAAATCTACCCCTTTTGCTGCGCTGCGTCATCCCATTTCTGCTGTTTCGCCCTCACTCCGTCACAGCCTTTAACCGTGCGAGCGCCTCGGCGCGGCCGAGTACTTCCAGGACTGCAAAGATCGGGGGAGAGTTGGTAGTGCCCGTGACCGCTGCGCGGATTGGTTGGGCCACCTCCGCAAGCTTGATCTTCTGGTTCTCGGAGAACGCGCGCGCAGCTGTTTCCAGCGGCCCAGCGGTCCAATCCGTCTGTTCCAGGCGGGGCAGCATTTGACGAAGCACACCCCGCCCGGGTCCGGAGAGAGCTTTCGCCGCTTTGTCATCCAGTTCGCGTGGGCCCTCCACAAACAGGAACTCCGCGCTCCCAGCGAGTTCTACCAACGTCTTCGCGCGCTCCTTCAGGGCAGGCATTAAGGCCATCAGCCGCTGTTTCGCGCGATCGGACAAGGTCACGGGCGGCTGTTTGCGGCCAAGCAGCGCCACGACCTCGTCAACCAGCGCCGAATCCCCACTGGCGCGGATGTAATGCGCGTTGACATTGTCCAGCTTTTTGAAATCGAAGCGCGCAGGGCTACGGCCGATATTCTCCAGGTTAAACCAATCTATTGCCTGGTCTGTGGAGATGATCTCATCGTTGCCGTGGCTCCACCCCAGCCGCAGCAGATAGTTGCGCATCGCTTCCGGCAAATACCCCATCTCGCGATAGGCATCGACCGCCAGCGCGCCGTGACGCTTGGAAAGTTTCGCGCCGTCCGGCCCATGGATCAGTGGTAGATGTCCATACGTCGGAATTGGCCAGCCGAGCGCCCGAATGAGCTGCAGCTGCCGCGCTGCGTTGTTGAGGTGGTCGTCGCCGCGGATGATGTGCGTGACACCCATATCGTAGTCGTCCACCACGACGGCCAACATATAGGTGGGGGTGCCGTCGGAGCGCACGAGCACCATGTCGTCGAGGTTCCCATTGGCGAAGCGCACATCGCCTTGCACGACGTCATGAACAATGGTCTCGCCGCTCTGCGGAGCTTTCAGGCGTATGACGAACGGCGCTCCAGGCGGCGCATCCGACGGGTCCCGATCACGCCAGCGGCCGTCGTAGCGCATCGGCTTGCCTTCGGCGCGCTGCTTGGCCCGCATCTCTTCCAGCTCTCCCGGCGTGGCATAGCAGCGATAGGCTTTGTCTTCCGCGAGCAGCTGTTCCGCGATTTCCCGGTGCCGTGGGGCGCGCGCAAACTGAAACACCGGTTCGCCATCCGACGTGAGCTCCAGCCACCTCAGTCCGTCGAGAATGGCGGCGATGGCTTCCGGCGTGGAGCGCTGGCGGTCCGTATCCTCGACGCGCAGCAGGAACTTTCCTCCGGTGTGCCGCGCATAGAGCCAGTTGAAAAGCGCCGTGCGGGCGCCGCCGATGTGCAGATAACCGGTGGGCGAAGGCGCAAAGCGCAGGACAGGCTTGCCGTTTTGGGTCATAACTGGGTCTTCGGGACCGGCCTGCGTATCAGGCGTGATGTGAACGCGCGAGGCTTCTAGCAAACCGGTTTCCGTGGGGGTAGGTCCGCTTTTCTCGTTCCGATCGGCAGTCTCCGGCGTTCCGGCAGCGGAACCATTCCGGGGTGGGGAAGCGCGAGCGCCCGCGCTGACCGGCTGGCTTGTGCAGTCTTTCATC
>JAFAVP010000201.1 GCA_019242395.1 Alphaproteobacteria bacterium
TGCCGCCGCCGATACCCATCATGGTTGACACGCCGCCAATGCCGAACGGCAGCACCAGGCCGGCAATCCCGCGCGGCAGGTGATCGGCAAGCCTTTTCTTATCGCCCCACACGGCGAAGTGCAGCGCCACCGGCAGCGCCACGCCAGCGAAGATCAGCGAAAGCGTTTGCCCGCGGACGTAAGCGGCGAGCGCGCTGCCTCCGAGTACGCCCACCAGCATCGGCAGCCACCATCGCCGCAGCAGATCCCAATCGACCGCGCCTTTTTTGTTGTGCGCCGTGACCGACGAGAAGGATGTGGGGATGATGGTGGCGAGCGAGGTGCCCACCGCCACATGCATCCGCACAGAAGGATCGACGCCGAGCGCCGCCAGCACATGGTAGAGAATCGGCACCACCACGATGCCGCCGCCGACTCCGAGCATCCCCGCAACGAGGCCTCCGACCACGCCGGAGATGACGAGGCCAAGCGCCAGCGTGCCGATTTCGCTGTTGCCCGCGAAGAACGCCATCAGGCGGCGGCAGCTTCGTGCGGATGATGGATGTGCTGCAGCGCCTCGCGCAGCACTGCAATGCCTGCGCCGTGCTTCGTGGCATTCTCGCTCAAGTGACGGCGAAACAGACGGGCGCCGGGGCGGCCGTTGAACAGGCCCAGCATGTGCTTTGTCATGGCGTTCAACGGCACGCCGCGTGCAAGCTCGCGCTCTACATATGCGAGGTACGCGCGCACTGCTGCATCGAGATCCCCGGTCTCGCCGCCGAAGAAACGTGCATCGACGTCCGCGAGAATGGCGGGAGTCTGATAAGCGGCGCGGCCGATCATCACGCCATCCACATGCGCAAGCTCCCGTGCCGCGTCATCCAGCGTTTCGATGCCGCCATTGAGGATGATGGTGAGTTCGGGGTTCTCCTGCTTCAGCGCATGAACCAAATCGTAGTCGAGCGGCGGCACTTCGCGGTTCTCTCTCGGCGACAGCCCGCTGAGCCATGCCTTGCGCGCGTGCACGACAAAGGTGCTTACACCGGCTGCCTTTGAGAGCGCGATGAGGCGGCGCGCCGCCGTTTGCGGATCCTGCTCGTCCACGCCGATACGGCACTTTACGGTCACTGGAAGCGACACCGCCTCGCGCATCGCCGCCATGCAATCCGCCACCAGCTCCGGCTCCAGCATGAGGCAGGCGCCGAAGCGCCCCGATTGCACCCGGTCGGACGGGCAGCCGACATTGAGGTTGATCTCGTCATAACCGAAGCCTTCGCCAATTTTGGCGGCTTCAGCGAGACGTGTGGGATCCGCGCCACCGAGCTGCAGCGCTACGGGCTTTTCGAAAGCGTCGAAGGCCAGCAGACGTTCGCGGTCGCCGCGGATCGCTGCCTCGGCCGTCACCATCTCGGTGTAGAGCAACGCATCCGCGGTGAGGCAGCGGTGCAGGTACCGGCAATGCCGGTCTGTCCACTCCATCATCGGGGCGACGCAGATTTTGTGGCCCGGCGCAACCATTTGCGCATACGATCCGTTGGCGGTTCCATTCGCGATGTAGGCGATTGCGCCGGCAATTCCAACCACAAGGCCACCTATGGCTTCCGATCGCCCCTCTGTTCTCGACAATCGCCGCGAGCAGGCCTTTCCCATCTTGACGGCTGAAGAAATTGGGCGGTTGCGGCATTTCGGGGAGACGCATCGCTACCGGCCGGGAGATCATCTGGTGGAAGTGGGGCGGCCGGCTGCGGGCTTGGTGATAATTCTGTCAGGCGAGGTGGATGCGTCGCAGCATGATGCGCTCGGGCACGACGAACACATTGTCACCCATACGGCCGGTTCGTTCAGTGCGGAACTGTCGTCTCTCTCGGGCGCCCCGGCGCTGGTGAACGCGTTCGCCAAGACGGAGGTGGAAGCGCTCGTCGTCCCGCCGGAGAAGCTGCGATCCCTAATGGTGGAGGAGGCCGAGTTGGGCGAGCGCATCATGCGTGCGCTCATCTTGCGCCGCGTTGGCCTGCTGGAAAGCGGTCACTCCGGGCCCATCATCCTCGGCGACCCTGGGCATGGCGATGTGCTGCGGCTGGGCAGCTTCCTCGATCGCAATGGCCACCCGCATCAAATTCGCGATCCTGGCTCAGATGCCGATGCCCGGAGGCTCCTCGAACAGCTGAATCTCGCAGCATCCGATCTGCCATTGGTGATTTGTCCCACGGGGCAGCATCTGAAGAACCCAAGCGAGGATCAGCTCGCACGGTGTTTGGGAATGGTGCGCCCGATCGACGAGAACAAGCTCTACGATGTTGCAATCGTTGGTGCGGGCCCGGCCGGTTTGGCGGCGGCGGTCTATGCGGCGTCGGAAGGGCTGGATGTTCTGGTGCTGGATTGCAGGGCTTTCGGCGGCCAGGCGGGAGCATCGGCGCGCATTGAGAACTACCTCGGCTTTCCGACCGGTATAACCGGGATGGCGTTGATGGCGCGCGCCTACAATCAGGCGCAGAAGTTCGGCGCGGAACTCCACATTCCGGATGAGGCTGTCTCGCTACGGCGCATGGACAGCCATCTCGCGCTCGACGCCAAAGACGGCGGCCATGTGCGCACGCGTGCCGTGGTGATCGCCACCGGCGCCCGCTACCGGCGGCCAATCATCCCAAACCTCGAAACGTTCGAGGGGGCGCATGTGCATTACTGGGCGTCGGCCCTGGAAGCGAAATTGTGCGCGGGCGAAGAGGTGGCGCTGGTGGGCGCGGGCAACTCCGCCGGGCAGGCAGCTGTCTTCCTGGCGAGCAAGGTCAAGAAGGTGTGGCTGTTGATGCGCGGAGCAGCGTTGGGCAGGACCATGTCGGAATATCTGGTGGAGCGCATATCCGCGCAGAAGAACATTGCGGTTATGGCGCACACCGAAATCGTCATGCTCGGCGGCACCGGCTCCAAACTCGAGCGCGTACGGTGGCGGAACAAGCAAACCGATGAGGAAACCGAACACGCGATCCGCCATCTGTTTCTGTTCTGCGGCGCCGAGCCGAACACGGATTGGCTCCGGTCGTCTGGCGTGACGTTGGATAAGAACCGGTTCGTCTGCACTGGGCTCGAAGCCGGCGAAAATCATCCTTCGCTGCTGACGAGCATGGACGGCGTGTTCGCCATTGGCGACGTTCGCTCGGGCTCCATCAAACGCGTGGCTGCGGCTGTAGGAGAGGGCGCCCAGGTGGTTGCGGCCATCCATGCACACTTGGCGAAACTTGATCAGGGTCTGGCTAAGAGCTAAGTTTTGTCTTCGTGGCCCCGCGGGCTTCTGCTTTGTACGCCGGAGTTCTGGCCGCGGCTGGCATCGCTTTCATCCGGAATCTTGTCGAGTTCGCGGTCGATGATCTTGCGCGATCCTTCCGCCGGATCCTGGTTTTGTGGGCTGGTGAGGTCGGGCATTTCAAAGTCTCCTTTGGGAGACTAACCGCGCGGCCGCCATTTGCGTTCCGCTTCAGCGGTTCTGGAATGGGCCGAGCCAGATGCCGGCGAGCGCGGCAAGCGCGACGAGCGCGAGGAATCCGTTGACGAAGTAGAGGACGCCCGAAGGGATTCGCCTGACATCTGTTCCCGGCGGAGGGGCTCCGGCGAACAGTTCGCGCCAGACCGCCGCGCCGAAACAGAAGGCGCTGAAGAGAATGAGCACGCTTCCAACGCCCATCACCAGCCAGTGACCTAGTACGCCTGCCAGCAACGTACGGGCGCCGACGCCGCTCGCGAGCGCCGCAAAGCCCGTGCGCATCCAGGCAGCATAGGTTCGCTCCGCCGCCAGCACTGTCCGGTCGGCGGCAAGTTGTGTGCGCCGGTCTGCCGCTTCCATACGCTGCAAATCGCTTCGCAGCGGCCGCAGTTCCCGCTCAAGCGCCGGTGCGTTCTTTGAAGAATGCTAGTACGCGCTCTTCTGCCAGCTTCGTTGGCTCGCCGGGTTGATCCCTCAGGTTGAGCGTCAGCACGGAATGCGCCATGCCGCCCGGCGCCGGCTTCGCGTGTTTTGGATCGATCTCGATCGCTTCGAACCGCTGGCCGAATTCTCGCTTGTAGAATTCGAAGCGCCCATCCGGCACGAACTTGTCGCCGAAAAAGCGAAGGCCGATCATGGAGAGGTCTTCGTTCGCCATCCTCTGCTTTGCACAGGCGATCTCGGCGGGTGAAGCATCGGTTTTGTGTTCCTTGCCTTTCCCGAGAATGGGATTGGACGGTTGCGACAGCACCGGCGCGACCACCGCGGGCTCGGTCATCATCGCCAGCGCATAGCCGCCGGTGAAGCACATGCCCGCGGCTCCCACGCCGCGGCCGCCGCACTCGGCATGCGCGCTTCGCGCCAGCGCTCGCAGCCATTCGACGATCGGACTGGAGCGGCCGTTCGCCCAGAGATTGAATTCGCGCGCGATGCAAATTGTCTTCAACATCGTGCCGATGGCATAGCCTATGCTGACCGGCTTGCCCGGGGTGCCGAACAGGCTTGGCAGGAACACCGTCATCCCGGCGGCGGCCACGCGATCGGCGAAGCGGATCACCAGCGGGTGCAGCCCGGGCATTTCGTGAATGATGATAACCGCAGGCCCTTCGCCACGCCGGTACACCGTCCGGGTCCAGTCGCCGCTTTGGAATGCGGATGGCGTGTAGCCGGAAAGTGCCGCCTCGTAGTCCATCTTGCCCCTTTGCTGCGCCGCCTCGGACCGGCACACTCTAGCGTTGCTGCCGCGAAGAGCGAGTCGTCATGGCCGGACAAACCCCTCCCGAACTGCAGCGTTTGCGGGATTCCATAGATAACGTCGATGCCGCGCTGGTCCATCTCCTGGCCGAGCGCTTCAAGTTCACAAAAGCCGTCGGCGAGTTCAAAGCCAGGGAGGGATTGCCGGCTGCCGATCCAGCGCGTGAGACCGAGCAGGTGGCGCGGCTGCGGGCGCTCGCTGCCACCGCCAAGCTCGATCCGGATTTCGCCGAGAAGTTCCTCGCTTTTATCGTGCGCGAGGTCATCCGCCACCACGAGGCGGTGAACGGCTGACGCTTGGATTACGCTGCTGCCGTGCCAATATAGGCGACAGATATCGAGCGAAGGAAAAGACCATGACGCTGCGCATCAACGACACCGCGCCGGATTTCGAGGCCGATACCACGGAGGGCCGCATTCGCTTCCATGATTGGATCGGCAATTCCTGGGCGGTGCTGTTCTCGCATCCCAAGGACTTCACGCCGGTCTGCACCACGGAGCTCGGCTACATGGCCAAGCTCAAGCCCGAGTTCGACAAGCGCAACACGAAGATCATCGGCTTATCCGTCGATCCCACGACGGACCACGAGCGCTGGTCAAACGATATCAAGGAGACGCAAGGCTACGCGCCCAACTACCCCATCATCGGCGATGCGGATTTCAAGGTCTCGAAGCTGTACGACATGCTGCCCGCGGAAGTCTCCGGCGAGCCAGGCAAGCGCACGGCAGCCGACAACCAGACTGTACGCAACGTGTTCATCATCGGCCCCGACAAGAAGCTGAAGACCATTCTTGTGTACCCCATGACCACCGGGCGCAACTTCGATGAGGTGCTGCGGATTGTCGATTCGCTTCAACTCACGGCGAAACACCGCGTCGCTACGCCGGTGAACTGGAAACGCGGCGAGGACGTGATCATCGCGGGCTCCGTTTCGAGCGAGGAAGCGAAGAAGATTTATCCGCAGGGCTGGAAGGAGCCGCGCCCCTACATTCGCATCGTGCCGCAACCGGAGTAGGCCTCCGTCAAGCTGAACATCCATTCATCTCAAATGAGGGGAACGAACATGCCACGCTTTCCGTTTTCTTCTGCGTGTGCACCCCTCAAAGGAGTAAAGAATGGATAACGACCGCATCAAAGGAATGGGCGACCAGGCGAAGGGCGCTATGAAGGACGCCGCCGGGAAGATCACCGGGGATTCCAAGCTGCAGGCCGAAGGCAAGATGGATAAGGCAAAGGGGAAGGTCGAAAACGCCGTCGGCGGGATGAAGGACTCCTTGCGGGACGACTGAATGTAACTCTTGTCCGGCCATAGCCGGACGGGTTTCTCCTCGGAAGGTGCGGTGCGCGATGCGTGCCGCACCTTTTTTTGATGGGATACATCGGCTGAATCGGCATTCGTGATGCAGGCTGCTTCAGCTAGTCTGCATCATGGATAAGATCGATTGGCAGGCGGCCGCGGGCGAGTTGGATGCGTTCGGCTGCGCTTTTGTGCAGCGGCTACTCAACGCGGAGGAATGTCAGTTGCTGGTTGCGCTGTATGCAGAGGAGCGAGGCTTTCGAAAGCGGGTGGTGATGGCCCAGCACGGCTTCGGCCGTGGGGAGTACAAGTACTTCGCCTATCCGCTGCCGCCGCTTGTGGCGAAGTTGCGCGAGACGCTCTATCCGCCGCTCGCCGAAATTGCCAACCGCTGGAACGCGCCCTTGAAAAGCTCCTTCCGGTTTCCGGCCACGCTTGCAGGCTTTCTGGAGCGCTGCCACGCCGCGGGACAAACGCGCCCCACACCGCTGCTGCTGCGCTATGGCGAGGGCGATTACAATTGCCTGCATCAGGACCTCTACGGCGAGCATGTGTTTCCACTGCAGGTGGCGGTTCTGCTCTCGCGCCCCGGCGAGGATTTCACCGGCGGCGAATTCGTGCTCACGGAGCAGCGCCCGCGCATGCAGTCGCGTGCCGAAGTGGTGCCGCTCAGCCAAGGTGACGCGGTCATCTTCGCCGTCAACGAACGCCCGGTGCAAGGCGCCAAAGGGCATTATCGCGTGAAGATGCGCCATGGCGTCAGCCGCCTGCGCTCTGGCGAGCGCTTCACGCTCGGAATCATCTTCCACGACGCGGAATGACGCCGCTTGCGGTGCGGCGACGCTCGGCTATCATGCCCTGGCTGACAAATTGTCGGGGCACGCATGGACCTCTCCTTTTCGCCCGAAGAAGAAGCCTTCCGGCAGGAGGTACGTGCGTTTATCCGCGACAATCTTCCCGCGCACCTGAAGGGCAAGGTGCGTCGCGGCGACTTCACCGCCAAGGAAGATTACCTCGCCTGGCATCGGATTCTTTATAAGCGCGGCTGGATCGCGCCGCACTGGCCGAAGCAGTATGGCGGGCCGGGATGGACGGTGACGCAACGCTACATCTTCAACGAAGAATGCGCGGCGGCGGAAACACCGCAGATCATTCCCTTCGGGCTCCTGATGTGCGCGCCGGTGATCTACACCTTCGGGAATGAGGAGCAGAAAGCGAAATTTCTGCCGCGCATTCTGTCTGGCGACGACTGGTGGTGCCAGGGCTATTCCGAGCCCGGCGCCGGGTCGGATCTCGCCAGCCTGAAAACGCGCGCGGTACGCGAAGGTGACCACTACATCGTCAACGGCCAGAAGACGTGGACGACGCTCGCGCAATTCGCCGATTGGATATTCTGCCTCGTCCGCACCGATCCGAATGTGAAGCCGCAGGAAGGCATCACCTTCCTCCTCATCGACATGAAGACTCCTGGCATCACGGTGAAGCCCATCATCGTGCTCGACGGCGCGCACGAGGTGAACGAGGTCTTTTTCGACGATGTGAAGGTTCCGGTGGAAAACCGCGTCGGCGAGGAGAACAAGGGCTGGACGTATGCAAAATTCCTGCTGGTCAACGAGCGCTCCGGTATTGCCGGCGTGGCGCGCTCCAAGAAGGCCATCGACCGGCTCAAGCAGATCGCCGAAGCCGAGACGGAGGATGGACGGCCGCTGATGTCCACGGATGACTTCGCGCGCAAGGTGGCGGAGACGGAGATCGAGTTGTTGGCGCTGGAATACACCGAGTTGCGCACCTTGGCCAAAGAGGCGCGCGGGGAGATGGCCGGGCCGGAAAGCTCGATCCTGAAAATCAAAGGCACGGAAATCCAGCAGCGCATCACCGAACTGACGCTGGAAGCCATCGGCTACTACGCGTATCCCGATGCCAGAGCTTTCGGCGACAACGAGTATCCCGTCGGCCCGGATTACGCCGTAGGGCAGGCCGGCCACTACTTCAACATGCGCAAAGCATCGATCTATGGCGGTTCGAACGAAATCCAGCGCGGCATTATCGCCAAAGCGGTGCTGGGGCTCTGACAGGAACCGTCATGCGCGAGCATACCTACTTTGTGTACATATTGGCCAGCAAAGAGCAGGGTACCCTCTATACAGGTCTCACAAACGACATCCTCAGGCGCGTACAGGAGCATCGAGACGGCCTTGTTCCGGGATTCACACGAACATATGGGGTGAAGAAACTCGTCTGGTTCGAGACTCACGATCGCATTCACGACGCGATTGTAAGTGAAAAGCGAATCAAACGTTGGCGGCGCGATTGGAAGCGCTCTCTAATCCAAGGGAGCAATCCGCATTGGGTCGATCTTTACCCGCAGTTACTGCGAAACCTCACGCGTGCGGTCATTGATCCGGCGTTGCTTACCCCAACCTGTCATCCCGGACGCGAAGCGGAGCGGAGCGATCCGGGACCCATTGGGACACAAGCGCAACAATGTGGATAAGCGACCCCTCACGATGTGTTCGGATCGTGCTTGCTGCTCAGTGGGTCCCGGATCGCACCTTCGGCGCGTCCGGGATGACAATCGGGAGGGAGTAGAGTGGATTTCTCGTTCACCGAAGAACAACAGCTGCTGCG
>JAFAVP010000237.1 GCA_019242395.1 Alphaproteobacteria bacterium
ATCGGACTCGCGGATGCCGATGAACTGCTTGGCATAGACTTCCGTGTTGAACGGGAAATGCCCGTGCGTGTGCACCGCGCCCTTGCTCTTGCCGGTGGTGCCGCTGGTGAACAGCCAGACGGCGGGATCATCCTTTTTTGTCGCCCAAGGCTCGGCGTCAGTTTCACGAGCGATCCAAGCGCCGAAAGGTTTGCCGCCCGGCGAATTCTCGCTCACCACAATGAGGTCTTTGCCGCCGCCGCAATGCCGCGAGCTCGCCAAGGCCTTCCCGAATTCCGGCAGGCTCTGTTCATCGACAAAGGCGAACTGTGGCTTCACGTAAGAGAGGTAGTATTCATAGTCCTTAGCCGGCAGCAGCGGATTGATCTGCGTCACCACCGCGCCTGCCTTCAACGCGCCGAACCAGGCATAGGCGAATTCCGGCCGGTCCTGCATGCAGACAAGCACACGCTGCTCGGCCAGCAGACCATCCGCAACCAAGTTGCGAGCCACGCGCGTCACTTTCTCTGCGAGTTCGCGGTAGCTGATCTTCTGTCCTTCAAAAAAAATCGCTGTCTTCTCGCCGCGTCCCGCCTCAATGTTCGAGAACACGAACCAGTCCGCCATGTTGAAGTCGTCGGGGAATTGCGGAGGTGCGAATGTCATCGCGCGTTCAACTCACTTCCCCACCGGCGACGGGCAGCGCGATTCCGTTCACGGCTGCCGCTTCATCGGAAGCGAGCCACAACACCGCGGCGGCAACTTCTTCCGCTTTCACCAGCCGCCCTTGCGGGTTCACCGCCGTGAACCTTGCGAGCGCATCTGCCGACGATTGCTGCGACTTCGCCGCGAACTTCGCGAGAGCGGAAGAAATGATTTCCGTGTCGGTGTAGCCGGGGCAGACGGCGTTTACGGTGATGCCGGTCTTGGCCACCTCAAGCGCCAGCGCCTTGGTCAATCCGGTGAGTGCGTGTTTGGCCGCCACATAAGCGCTGACGTTGCGGTAGCCGATCAGCCCGGCCGTGCTGGCGATGTTGATGATGCGTCCCCAACCATTCGCTTTCATCGGCGGCAGCACGGCCTGGGTGCAATGCACCGCACCCATCACATGCACATTCAGCATCGCACGCCACGCGGTCTCGTCCGTCCGCTCGAACGGCACGGAAATGACCGAACCCGCATTGTTGACGAGCAAAGCGACTGGCCCAGCGGCCTCAGCAGCTGCATGGAAGGCAGCCTGTACGGCGGCCGAATCGGTGACATCCAGCGGCTGAATGCCGGTGTGAGGAATGCTCTTTGCCACATCGCGCAGCCGGGCTTCCGTGCGCCCAGCGATGGTGACGCGCCAGCCCGCTCCGGCCAGCGCCTTGGCCGTCGCGAGCCCGATGCCGCTGCCGCCGCCGGTGACGAACGCGTGCTTGTCCAAGTTGCGGTCTCCTTCCCTGCAACGCTAGTCTATCCGCGAGTCCCGCGCCAATGAATCAGGCCATGATTCCCGCCACCTTCGAGCCCGAGCATTTCCTCTGGGCCTACGCCGACGGCATCGCCACCATTACGCTCAACCGGCCCGAGCGTAAAAATCCGCTCACCTTCGAATCGTACGCCGAGTTGCGCGACACCTTCCGCGCGCTCGTCTACCAGAGTGAAGTGAAGGCGGTGGTGGTCCGCGGTGCGGGTGGCAATTTCTGTTCCGGTGGCGATGTGCACGAAATCATCGGGCCGCTGGTGGAAATGCAGATGACGGGCATCATCGCGTTTACGCGCATGACCGGCGATCTGGTGAAGGCGATGCGCGGTTGTCCACAACCCATCATCGCGGCGGTGCAGGGGGTGTGCGCGGGCGCTGGAGCCATCATTGCCATGGCTTCGGATATCCGTTTGGCGGGACCGGATGCCAAGACGGCATTCCTTTTCAACCGGGTCGGCCTTGCCGGCTGCGACATGGGCGCCTGCGCGATCCTGCCGCGCATCATCGGGCATGGCCGCGCCTCCGAATTGCTTTTCTACGGCCGCAGCATGAGCGCGGAGGAGGGCGAGCGCTGGGGCTTCTTCAACCGCATCGTGCCGGAAGAGGATCTCGACAACGAGGCGCAAGCCTGGGCGGAGAAGTTGGCGGCGGGTCCCGCCTTCGCCAACGGCATGACCAAGAACCAGCTCAATCAGGAATGGAGCATGAGCCTCGACATGGCGATTGAGGCCGAGGCGCAGGCGCAGGCGATCTGCATGCAGACGAAGGATTTCGAGCGCGCCTACCATGCCTGTCTCGCCAAGCAGTCACCGATCTTCGAAGGGAACTAGCGATGCGCATTCTGCAACCGGCAGGCTGGGCGCGGCCGCGCGGCTACTCCAACGGCATTGAGGCCGAAGGCCGCGCGGTGTTTGTGGCGGGCCAGATCGGCTGGGATGAAAATTGCGAATTTCACGAACATGAGTTGGCCGGCCAGTTCCGGCAGGCGCTGAAGAATGTGCTGGCAGTGTTGAAGGAGGCGGGGGCAGGCGCAGAACACATCGCGCGCATGACCATGTTCGTCACCAGCCGCGAGGAGTATGTGGCTACGCGGCCGCAGCTGAGGGAAGCGTGGAAGGAGCTGATGGGCAAGAACTTTCCAGCCATGGCCGTGATCATCGTCACCGGCTTCGTGGAGCCGGAGGCGAAGATAGAGATCGAAGCCACAGCCGTCATCCCGCGCTGATGATCCGAAAGCCGCTGAAGATTGCCATTGTCGGCGGCGGACCGGGTGGGCTCTATCTGGCGCTCCTCACCAAGAAGGGGCAGCCGGATTGGCAGATCGATGTCTACGAGCAGAACCGCGCCGACGACACGTTCGGTTTCGGCGTGGTCTTTTCCGATGAGACCTTAGAGGAATTCCTCAGCCGCGACGCGGAGTCGTACGCGGCGATCACCAAAGCGTTTGCCTACTGGGATGACATCATCATCCGCTACAAGGATCGCGAGGTTCGTTGTGGCGGCAACGGCTTTGCCGGCTGCTCGCGGCTGGCGCTGCTGAAGATTTTGCAGGAGCGCTGCGCCGTGTTGGGCGTCGGCCTGCATTTTCAGTCACCGGTTCACGATCTCTCGCGCTTTGCGGATTGCGATGTGATTGTGGGCGCCGATGGCATCAACAGCCGCGTACGCGAGACATTCAAGGAGCATTTCCTCCCTGAGGTTCGCGTTCAGACCAACAAGTTCGTCTGGCTTGGATCGACACGTCCGCTGGACGGCTTCACCTTCTTCTTCAAGCAGACGGAGCATGGGCTGATCGTTGCCCACACCTACCAATATGAGCCTGGGCACTCGACCTGGGTAATCGAAATGAGCCCACAAGCGTGGACGGCGTTCGGTTTCGGGACGCTGGATGAAAACGCAAGCGCGCGGCTGGTGGAGCGCATGTTCGCCGAGGAACTGGAAGGCCATCCGCTCATCACCAACCGGTCGCTGTGGCGCAATTTCCCGCGCATTTTTTGCGAACGCTGGTGGCACGGCAATCTTGTCCTTTTGGGCGATGCCAAGGTGACGGCGCACTTCTCCATCGGCTCCGGCACCAAGCTGGCGATGGAATCCGCCATCGCCCTGTCGGACGCACTGCTCGCGCATGGTGAGCAGTCGATCGAAGAAGCGTTTCGCGCCTACGATAAGGCGCGGCGCACAGAAGTGCAGATCACCCAGCATAATGCCGATGTCAGCCTCGCCTGGTTCGAGCACATGGAGCGCTCGGCCGACATGAAGCCGATGCAGTTCGCCGTGGTGGTGATGTCGCGCGCGAAAAGCATCACCTGGGACAATCTGCTGCTGCGCGACGAGGGCTTCGTGCGCGCCTTCGAGGAGGAGTGGTACCAGACGTATTTCGAGGAGAGCGGCTTCGATTGCCGCACAACACTGCCCACTCCCATGTTCACGCCGCTGCGACTGCGCGGGCTCACGCTTTCCAACCGCGTGGTGGTGTCGCCCATGGCCCAATATTCCGCTTGCGACGGCGTGCCGAACGACTGGCATTTCACGCATTACACTTCCCGCGCCATGGGCGGCGCGGGGCTGATATATGTGGAGATGACGTGTCCCTCGCCGGACGCGCGCATTTCGCCCGGCTGCACCGGATTGTGGAACGACGAGCAGGAACGGGAGTTCAAGCGCATCGCCGGTTTCGTGCACAAATACTCCGACACCAAGATCGCCATGCAGCTGGGGCATGCCGGCCGCAAAGGATCAACCCAACTCGGCTGGGAGATGGCGGATCATCCGCTGCCGAACAGGGAGGACAACTGGCCAGTCTATTCCGCTTCGCCGCTTCCCTATTTCGAAGGCATCAGTCCCACGCCGGCGGAACTGGATCGCGCGACGATGGAGCGTATCAAGGGGGATTTTGTGCGCGCCGCGGAACGCACCAACCGCGCCGGCTTCGATCTGCTGGAGCTGCATTGCGCCCACGGTTATCTGTTCGCGAGCTTCCTTTCGCCGCTTACCAACAAGCGCACCGATGAATACGGCGGCAGCATCGAGAATCGCCTGCGCTATCCGCTGGAGGTGTTCGAGGCCATGCGCGCGGTGTGGCCGGAAGACAAGCCTATGTCGGCGCGCATTTCCGCGAGCGACTGGGCGCCCGGCGGCATCACCGAAGAGGACGTGCTCGCCATTGTGCGCGCCTTCGAAGCCGCGGGCTGCGATCTCATCAGCACCTCATCCGGACAAACTGTGCCGGAACAGAAGCCGGTCTACGGCCGTATGTACCAGGTGCAGTTCGCCGAAGCGATCCGCAATGTGGCGTGCATAAAGACTATGGCAGTCGGCGCCATCACGGAGCCCGCGCAGATCAATACCATCATCGCCTGCCGCCGCGCGGACCTTGTCGCATTGGCCCGGCCGCACCTGATCGATCCCTATTTCACCCGCAGAGCCGCGGCCTGGTACGGCGTGAAGACGCAAACGGTGCCGCCGCAGTATCTCTCCGGCATGGTGCAGGCTTATCGTGAAGCGGAGCGCACGCGCGAGAAGCAGACCGAGCTGCAGAAAAAAGCGAAACCCCGCCGCCGTGTCGACTAAGGTGTTCGCATGAGCGCTCCGCAACCGACCGGCTCTCTCGAAACCGCTCTTGCGCATGCAACGCGGTTGCTGGAGACGCGGCCAACATTGGCGGAAGCCCAGGCCCGCGAAATCCTTTCAGTGGCGAAGGGTCATCCCGGCGGCCTACGTCTGCTGGGTCTGGCGCTGCGGGCACAAGGCCGGTTTGCGGAGGCGATTGATCCCCTGAAAATGGTTGCGGAAGCGCAGCCGCAATTTGCGCGCGCCCAATTGGAACTGGCAATGGCCTTCAGCGATGCCGGCCAATGCCAACAGGCAATCACAGCTTTCCGCCAGACGGTGCGTATCGAGCCGCAGCACCCCGCGGCCTGGCGCGCCTTGGGCGACGAGTTGATGTTGGCCGGCGACAACAAGGCTGCCGATGTTGCCTATGCGCGCCATATCAAGGCTTCCACAACGAATCCGCGATTGCTGGAAGCCGCGGCCGCCTTGTGCGAAAACAAGCTAGCCATCGCCGAACGCTTGTTGCGCGAGTTTCTCAAGCAAAATCCGACGGATGTGGCTGCCATTCGCATGCTGGCGGAAACTGGCGCGCGGCTGGGCCGTCTCGACGATGCCGAAGCTTTGCTGGCGCGCTGCCTGGAACTCGCGCCCGGTTTTGTCGAAGCGCGGCATAACTACGCCATCATCCTGCACCGCCAGAATAAGCTTGGGGAAGCGATGGGGGAGGTGGACACGTTGCTCGCCCGCGACGCGCGCAATCCGCGCTATCGCGGCCTTAAGGCTGTCGTGCTGGCTCGCACTGGAGACTACGAGGGGGCAATCGCGGCTTACCGGTCGCTGCTGAGGGAGCTTCCCAATCAGCCGAAAGCCTGGATGAGTTACGGCCACGCGCTGAAGACGGTCGGCCGCACGGATGAGGCCGTTGCCGCCTATCGCAAGAGCATTGCGCTGCTCCCGTCGCTGGGGGAAGCGTACTGGAGCCTCGCCAATTTGAAGACGTTCCGGTTCGCCGCCGAAGAGGTGAAATGCATGCGCGCGCAGCTCGGACGGGCAGACCTCGAGGAAGAAGATCGCATTCACCTTCATTTTGCGCTGGGCAAGGCGCTGGAGGATGCGCAGGACTATGAGTATTCCTTTTCGCAGTACGAAGCGGGTAACGCCTTGCGGCGCGCGCACTTGCGTTACGACCCGCACGAAATTTCGCAACTTGTCGGCCGTTCGAAACGGCTGTTCACGCGCTCTTTTTTTGCGGAGCGTCGCGGCGCCGGGAACCCTGCGCCAGATCCCATCTTTATTGTCGGCCTCACCCGTGCCGGCTCCACGTTGCTGGAACAAATCCTCGCGAGCCATTCGCAAGTGGAAGGCACCATGGAGCTGCCGGACATTATCGCGCTTGCCCGCCGCTTCGGCCGCAAGAGTACCAAGGGTGTGGGAGTTCCGTATCCGGATAGCTTGTGTGAGCTTGTACACGAAGAATTCTGGACTTTGGGCGAAGAGTATCTGTCGCGCACCCGAGTTCAGCGCAAAACCGCGCGACCGTTCTTTGTCGACAAGATGCCGAACAATTGGGGGAATGTGGGGTTCATTCATCTCATCCTTCCAAACGCGAAGATTATCGATGCGCGCCGGCATCCGCTTGCCTGCTGTTTTTCGAATTTCAAGCAGCTGTTCGCGCGCGGGCAGGGGTTTTCCTATAGCCTCGGGGATTGCGGCCAATACTACAGGGATTATGTGGACCTGATGGCGCATTACGATGCCGTGCTGCCCGGCCGCATTCACCGTGTCATCTATGAGCAGATGGTGGAGAACCCGGAGCGGGAGATCCGCCGGCTGCTGGGCTATTGCGGCCTGGAGTTCGAGGACCAGTGCTTGCGCTTCTATGAAAACGAGCGTGCGGTGCGCACCGCTAGCTCGGAGCAGGTGCGCCAACCCATCTCCACCGCTGGCCTTGAGCAGTGGCGGCACTTCGAACCATGGCTGGGGGAGCTGAAAGCGGCGCTTGGACCGGTTGTCGAGAGCTATCCTGTGGCGCCCCCAACGTGAATTCCACTCGCCTGTGGCGAATCTGTCATTGACGGGCGGGTGGGGCAGCGGATTGACTTAGCCTGTCGAGGGAATCAGCGCGCGTAGAAGACGCGCGAAGGGGGCTGCTCATGGGGCGTTCGGCACACATCCGCCAGGCACGGCCACTGCTCGGGCCGATGCTGCTCGCATCCAGCATGCTATCCGGCATCCCGGCGGCGGTGGCCGCGGATGCGCCGCCAAGTGGCGGGTTGGAGACGGTGGTGGTCACGGCACAAAAGCGGTCGGAGAACCTGCAAAAGGTTCCCATGAACGTGCAGGCGATTACCACCCAAAAGCTGCAAGACCTTCACCTAACAAACTTCACCGATTTCCAGATGTTCATGCCGAGCGTCACATTCGCAGTGAGCGGGCAGGGTAGCAATGGCGGCCCCGGCTTTGCGAATGTCACGATGCGAGGCATTGCCAGCGATCAGAATGGTAACCATTCCGGGCCACTTCCGACTGTCGGCATTTACCTCGATGAGCAGCCGATCACGACCATTGGCGGAACACTGGACATCCCCACTTACGATATAGCGCGTGTTGAAGCGCTATCCGGTCCGCAGGGCACCCTGTACGGCGCCAGCGCCGAATCTGGCGTCATCCGCATTATTACCAATAAGCCCGACCCCAGCGAGTTCGAGGCCGGTTATTCTGTTGAAGGCAACAAGGTGGATCATGGCGGCTTTGGGTACACGCTGAATGGATTCGTCAACGAGCCGATCACGGATAAGATAGCAGTACGCCTGGTTGCTTGGGACGAGCACGATGCCGGCTACATCGATAATGTCTTCAACACACGCACCTATCCCGGAGACCCGAACGCGCTCTACAATCCGTTCCCGATACCGCCCATCATGATCAACAACGCGAACAGGGTCAAAAGCAACTACAACACTGTAGATAAATATGGCGCTCGCGCCGCGCTGGGCATCGATCTGGACGATAACTGGACCATCACGCCCAGCGTGATGCTGCAACGCGAGCAAACGAACGGCGTCTTCGGCTATAACGAAAACGGCAACTATGGCTACAGTCGGCCTCTGGGCGATCTGAAGGTGAGCCATTTCCTACCGGAATTCTCCAAAGACAATTGGTACCAGGCAGCATTGACGGTGCAGGGCAAGATTGGCGATTTGAACGTGACTTATGCCGGCGCTTACATGAACCGCACTATCAACGCGGAAGCCGACTACACGGATTATACGTTCTGGTACGAGACGGTATTTCCCAGTTATGATCAATACCTGGTCGACTCGAACGGCCATCTACTCAGCGACCCCTCGCAATACATCATCGGCAAGGATCGGTTCACAAAGCATAGCGAGGAATTGCGGGTTTCGTCGCCCTCTGAAGATCGACTGCGTTTTGTTGCAGGTCTTTTCTACGAGCGACAGTCGCACCATATACTTCAGGACTACATTGTGAACGGATATGGTGGGCATGTCGATGGATGGCCCAGCACCGTTTATCTCGCCGACGAGCTCCGCGTGGATCGCGATTATGCGGCTTTCGGAGAAGCTTCCTTCGACATCCTTCCGGGATTGACGGCCACTGCTGGCATTCGTTTCTTCAGAGCAGACAATTCTCTGGAAGGGTTCTTTGGGTTTCAAAGTTACGAGTCACGGTGCTTCGCGCCGCCGACGGTGGACCATGAACCCTGCACGAACTTGAATGCTGAGGTCAAAGATCATGGTGAGACCCACCGGATCAATCTCACCTGGCAGCTTGACGATGACCACATGGTCTATGCCACATATTCAACCGGGTTCCGGCCTGGCGGCGTTAACCGGCGTACGGATATTCCTGGGGTAGGGCCATACGCACCGGACACGCTCGACAATTATGAACTCGGGTGGAAGACGAGTTGGGACGATAATCGTCTACGTTTTAATGGCGATTTCTTCTGGGAGGATTGGAACAAGTTCCAGTTCCCATTCCTCGGGCCAAACTCGATCACCATCATCGCCAACGCTGGCCAGGCGCGGGTTAAAGGTGTCGAAACAGAAGTGTCCTGGCTGCCTATTGATAACCTGACGCTAACTGGCTCGGCCGCGTACACCGATGCCGAACTCACAACCACTTACTGCAACGGGGATTGTGCCACCCACCCCGTCCAGTCACCAGCGGGCACGCAATTGCCGATCACACCAAAGTGGAAGCTGAACGCGACGGGGCGCTATGAATGGAATTTGTGGGAGAACCTTGGAGCACATGTTCAGGCGTCCCTCGTGCATGAAAGTGGGCGGTGGCAGGACCTCCGGATCGCGGAACGTCAAATTCTCGGCAAATCACCAGCGTTCACCACGGTGGATCTCGTGGCAGGCATAAGCCGTGACAACTGGGTTCTCGATCTGTCCCTGCTCAATGCATTCGATACGCGGGCAGAGCTCGGCAGGTATGGAGAATGCGCACCAGGGACGTGTGGATCTCAGACCTACATTTTGCCGTCGAGGCCGCGGACGGTGGCGCTGACGTTCTCGCAGCGTTTCTGAGCGCTACATCAATTGCTAAGCGTGCCCGGGTTTCTGTCGGTTTCGTGAACACGGTTCCGGGAACTCCGGTAGGGGTTTTCCGAATCGCTGTCATATGAGGTTGCGCGGCAGACCGCCGCCGCATACCTACCCCTCAATACGCAGGCGATCTTCGGCCCAAGCCGAAGGACTTTCTGGGATCGGTCACGGATCGATCCGCGTCTCTAGGACGCGTTCCCCGCCTGCACCGCAACGTCAAAGCGCAACTCTTTTGAGGATGCTGATGCACGACCGTAAAGCAAACGATCGATCTTTGTCACATGTTCCTGCTTCCACACAGAATATCGGCGCCTTCCGCCGCAATCGCCCTAGCGAAAGCTATTTCGGGGCTCTTTTCAGTGAAATTGCCATGCTGATGCTTTTGATCGTGGCCACCGCTGGCGCGATCTTCGCGATCCAGAGTCCGCTCGGGCATGGCCGTTATAGCCTTCATGCGTTTCCCTTTGCCGGGCAGCGGGAAACGTTCACCCAGGCGTTCTCGTCGGCTCTGGTGCGCGACAAGGCGTGGTTCAACCAGCAGAGAGCACACCTCGCCTATTTCCAGGAACAGCACATGAGCTTCTCGCAACTCATGAACCGTTGGCAGCCGGCCATCGAGGAAGCGTCCGCACGCTTCCACGTTCCCGCTAGCTGGATCCGCGCCGTGATGCAGATGGAAAGTGGCGGCCGCACCATGACTACGCCGGACAAGCCGATTACCTCGCCAGTCGGCGCTGTGGGCTTGATGCAGCTGATGCCCGGCACCTATGACGAGATGCGCCAGCAGTACAAATTGAGCCCCAACGCGTTCGATCCGCATGACAACATCATGGCAGGCGCCGCTTACTTGCGGTGGCTGCGCGCCAAGTACGGTTTTCCCGCCATGTTCGTGGCCTACAATGACGGGCCGGGCAATCTCGAGGCGCATCAGGGACACGGCCGCGTGCTGCCCCAGGAAACACGCAACTACATCTCTAAGATCTGCGCCATGCTCGGCGTGGCCGCTGGAACGGCGACTACGGCCAGCACTGGAAGCACCGTCAAGCTTACGCGCCCGAACGGCAAGCCGGTGTGGATCGATGGCAGTAAGGTTGCCTCGATCCGCAGAGCACTGCCCGGCGAATACGCGCGCAATGTGAAGACAGTGATCACCGTTGGTAGCAGGCAGCAGGGCGTTCGCGAAACTGTCGCAATGGCGAAGGCCTCGCTGCGCGCGCACGGAGCCTCCGTCTGATCTAAAAAAAGAGCCTTGCGCGAAAGGCCGTTCCCGTGCGTTTTGGCTGCGAAGGCTGGAGCTGATGCCCGCATGGCGAAGAAAAAAGAGCCGGAGAGCACGCCGCCGATCGCGATGGTCGGCGTGCATGGCGCCGCGCGGCTGCCGCGCGTGATGTGGATGGCTATAATCTTGAGCTGAAGGACGAGAACGGCTTCATCGGCGATCGCGCCAGCAAAAAGGCGCTCTATGGCTTGCTGGACAAATGGCGCAAGCCTCTGGCGAAGGAGGGGAAGGACCCTTTCGGCGAGCGGCCGAGCCGCGACATCGGCAAGAAGGAACTGGATGAGGCGCTCGCCAATGGGGATTCCGCGGCGGCCGGCGTCGTGCACGCTGTTATCGAGGATTTCGCGCAGGAACTTGCCTTCATCATCCGCAAGTTCCTGAAGGAAAAGAGCTGGCGCGATACGGCGCGCTTCGTCATCGGCGGCGGGATGCGCGAGCATCGGGTCGGAGAGCTGGCGATCGGCCGCGCGGCTATCTTGCTGAAGGCAGACGAAGTCGCCATCGATCTCGTTCCCATCAGCAACGATCCCACGGATGCGGGCCTGATCGGTGCTGTGCAGCTTGTGCCGCCGTGGATTCTGAAGGGGCATGACAGCATCCTCGCCGTGGACATCGGCGGCACCAACATGCGCGCAGGCATCGTCACCCTGAACCTGAAACGCGCATCGGATTTCGCGAAGGCGGCGGTGCATGAGCGCGAAATCTGGCGTCATGTGGACGATCAGCCGAAACGCGATGAGGCGGTCGACGAACTAACCGACATGCTGCTCAAGCTCATCCGGCGAGCCGAAAAGGAAGGCATGGACCTAGCGCCTTTTATCGGCGTGGGCTGCCCGGGGCGGATCGAGGCAGACGGCTCCATCGAGCGTGGCGCGCAAAACCTGCCGGGGAATTGGGAAAGCTCACGGTTCAATCTATCCAACTGCATCACCGCGGCCATTCCTCGTATTGGCGAGCACGAAACCGTTGTGGTGATGCACAACGATGCCGTGGTGCAGGGCTTGAGCGAAGTGCCCTTCATGAGTGACGTGAAGCACTGGGGCGTGCTGACACTCGGCACTGGCTTGGGCAATGCGCGCTTCACAAATCGGGAGGTTGAAAAAGAATAGCGGCCGGACCGTTTGGTCCAGCCGCTGTTGACGACATTTTTCTGACGATTAGCGTCTACCGTTTCTGCTGCTTTTTCCGCGGCCCGAACGCGAGCGGCTGCTCTGCTCCTCTTCCTCTCCGCCTTCGTCCCCATCTTCCTCTTCTTCTTCGCCGGAGAGGATGGCGGGATTGATCTCTTCCTCGGCGAGCTTCGTCATTTCCTCGTCGAATTGTTTTCCTTCTTCCAGCACCTGCTCCATGGTCTCCACAACCTTGTCATTCCCGAGGAGCCGGCCAAGCGCGGCGGCAGTGCCCCAGGAGGCGATGCAGTAGTGCTCGATCTTCTGCACCGAGGCGAGCAGCACGGGATCGATCAGGCGTTCGTCCTCGATTTCATCGAGGTGGTTCGTCGTGTCTTCAATCAGGCCTTCAGCAGCGATGTTCTTGATCTTTGCCTTCGGCGCTTCAAGCTCTTCCAGCGCCTCTTCGATGTTTCCAATCAGTGACTCGCCCTGTTCGAGGCGCTGGTCCAGCATCTCCTTCAGGCTGTCGGATGTAATCTTCTTCGAAAGCCGCGGCAGCACACGGCTCAGCTGTTTTTCGGCGCTATGAATTTCCTTCAGTTCAGTGATGAGGACGTCTTCGGGGGAACTCAGTCCGGCCATTGTTATCTCCATGTTGTGCAAAGCGCGGGCGGGTGGCTTCGCGCGCTGCCCTGACAACGCCGCCTTCATGCGCTTCGTTGCGTCTCATCGCTGGAACTTCACGGAAAATCTCGCGTTGGAAATCGGTGTAGCAAATGAGGTGTTTCTTACGATGGCCAAGACATCTCCACGCCAGCGCAAAACGATTGGCCGCGTCATGCATGAGTACAAGCACGGCGAGCTCAAACGGAGCCGCAGTGGCAAAGGTGGCAAGGTGAAGAACCGGCGGCAGGCGATTGCGATTGCGTTGGGCGAAGCCGGTGCTTCGAAATACGAGAGCAAGAGCGAAAACAAGCGCGACTTCGAGCGAACCAAGCGGAAGGAGCGGCGCGGAGAAACCGGCCAGCAGGCGCGCGAAGGCAAGAGCCGGATCGGCGCGCGGGGACGTCGCGAGAGCAGCCGCGCGATGGGCGGCAAGAATGCCACACGTACGGCCTCGCGGCGTAGGACTTCAGGCCGCAGCAACACTGGGCCGACCCGAGCCGAGCTCTACCAGCGCGCAAAGCGCAAACACATCCGCGGCGCCTCACGGATGAAGAAGGCCGAGCTTCGAAAGGCGCTCCAGAGAAGCTAATGCTTGGGCGGTTGCTGACCGAGATTCATGAGCAGCTTGGTTAGCAGGTATAACCGTGGCGTGAGGGAATTCAGATCGAGGTACTCTCTATCGGAATGAAACCCGCCGCCTACCGGCCCCAAGCCATCCAGCGCCGGAACGCCCGCTGCAGCCGCCAGTGCGGATTCCGAGGCACCCCCATTGCCCCCCGTGCCGAGCCTCTTGCTAATCCCGGCGTAGATCGCCTGCGCACGCGCGGCTAAGGCCGTCGTGCCGGGATTGTCGGGCAACGGCGGAAAGGCAGGTTCGCGCGAGATGGAGACGCTGGTTCCGGCGACGGTGATCTGCTGCGCATTCCGCTGCAGCATCTTCTCCACCCGGTCGAAATCGGTGGCATTGCGAACGCGGACGTTCACCTGCGCTGACGCGGCATCCGGGATGATGTTGGAGCGCGTGCCAGCACTGATCATGGTCACGTTCACAGTCAACCCCGGCCCGGAATGCGGCAGTGGTTCCAGCTTCAGCAATTGATGAATCAGTTCGACCGCCGCATTACGCCCGTCCTGCGGATTGACGCCGGCGTGCGCTGCTTTGCCTTTCACGTCGATGTGGAAGGTAGCCGAGCCCTTGCGCCAGACTGTGATCACATCCGGCGGATCGCCGGGCTCGAGGTTCAACTCCACATCGCTGCCTGCCAGCAGCCGGGAAATGAGCTGCTTGGTCCCGGGTGAGCCGCGCTCTTCGCTCGTCTCGATGAGAAACGTAATCCGGCCGAAATCTGTGAAGCCCAGATCGTGGATGAGCTTGAGTGCATAGATACCCTCGACCACGCCGCCCTTCTCGTCGGCCACGCCCGGGCCCTGAGCCCGGTCGCCTTCAACGGTGAACGGGCGCGTATCCACTGTGCCGGGGCCGAACACGGTATCGATATGCCCGATCATCAGGATGCGCCCCTTCCCGGAGCCGTTCACCGTCGCCACGATGTTTTCCGGCAGGTCCGGTACTTCGGCCGGCACAGTCTCGACCTGAACCCCGACCGCTTTCAGATTGGACATAAGCGCGGCGGCGACCCGGCGGCCGCCTTCCACATCCCCTGTGCCGGAATCGATGTTGACGATGCCGCGCAGCAGATCGATCTGCTCACCCCGAACATCCTGCGCTGCCGACATCATCGGATCGTTTGCGGCCCAAGCTCCAACTGCAATGGCAACAGTCACCCCCAAGCTCATCAAAGCCACCGCGCATTTTGCTCGCATGATTATTCCCGTTGGTGAAAGCTGCCAGCGCTGTTAATAGCAGCTTCCGAGAGCCTTGGTCACTGCAATGCTTGAGCCGGTTCGCCACATTACACTCGCCGAAATCGAAACAGCGCGCGAGCGCATTCGCGGGACCATCCTCCGCACACCTCTCGTAAAGCTGCAGTTGGGGGACGGCTATCCTGACATCCGCCTCAAACTTGAGAACCTGCAGCCTATCAATGCCTACAAGTTGCGAGGTGCAACAAATGCGGTGGCGATGCTGCCGGATGCGGAGCGCAGGCGCGGGGTGTGGACGATCAGCGCAGGCAATGCCGGGCAGGGCGTTGCCTATG
>JAFAVP010000148.1 GCA_019242395.1 Alphaproteobacteria bacterium
GCTTCTTCTCGAAGCTGTCCTTGTATTCGCTACGCAGCCGCATAACGTCGCTCATGTCCACCTCGTTGAAAGTGGTGAGCTGCGCGGCGGTGTTCTGGGATTCCTTCAGGCGCAGCGCAATGGTGCGGCGCAGGCGGCTCATGGTCACGCGCTCTTCGCGATCCGCGCGCGGGCGAGGGCCGGACGGAATCTGCACGGGCGCCGGTTGCGTGGCGCGTTGCGCCGCGCGCGCTTCCAGTGCCACCAGCATGTCGCCCTTGGTGACGCGGCCGTCCTTGCCGGTGCCGCTCACTTGTGACGGATTGAGTGCGCTTTCCTCCGCGATGCGCCGCACGCTCGGCATCACCGGCGCGTTTGCTTGCGCCTGCGCTGGCGTCTTCGCTGGCGGGGCGGGAGCCTGCCCGGCGTTCTTCGCAGCTGGTTCGGACTTCGGCTGCACCGCGTCATAATTTCCGGTCGCAGCCGTGGCTGTCGGCGTACCCGCTTTGCCTTCCGCGATGGCGCCGAGCACCGCGCCCACCTGAACGGTCGCGCCGCTCTGAACAGAGATGGATTCCAGCGCTCCGTCGGCAGGCGCCGGCACTTCCACCGTCACCTTGTCGGTCTCGAGTTCCAGCACCGGCTCGTCGCGCGCAACCGCGTCGCCTTCCTTCTTGAACCAGCGGGCCACCGTGGCTTCGGTGACGCTTTCGCCCATCGCGGGCACCTTGATCTGAATGCTCATAGGCTCAGCGCTTCATCCAAAAAGGCGTGGAGTTCGGTGGTGTACTGGCTCATAAGGCCAGCGGCTGTGGAAGCGTATTCCGGCCGGCCAATGTACGGCACCGCAGCGGCCCTGCCCATGTTTTCGAGCGTGCCTTCTATTCGGGGCGCAATGAAGGTCCAGGCGCCCTGATTCTTCGGCTCCTCCTGCACCCAGACGATCTGCGCGTTCGGAAATCGCGCAAGTTCTTCCGCCAGCGCTTTCTCCGGGAAGGGATAGAGCTGCTCGATCCGCAGCATCTGGATGCGAGTCTCATTGCGCTTCTCGCGCTCATCCATCAGGTCGAAATACACTTTGCCGGTGCAGAGGATGATCCGCTTTATCTGATTGTCCGGTGCCAGCTTCACGGTCGTAGCACCCGGTACGCATTCCGCCTGGTCGCGGAACACACGATGGAAGGAGGAGCCCGGTCCCATGTCTTCTAGGAACGAGATGCAGCGGCGGTTGCGCAAGAGTGATTTCGGCGTCATCAGGATCAGCGGCTTGCGAAACAGGCGATGGATTTGCCGCCGCAACACATGGAAGTAGTTCGCCGGTGTGGTGGGGTAGCAGACCTGGATATTATCCTGCGCGCAAAGCTGAAGGTAGCGCTCGAGCCGCGCGGAGGAATGCTCCGGTCCCTGACCCTCGTAGCCATGGGGCAGCAGCATCACCAACCCGCACATGCGCAGCCACTTCATTTCGCCCGAAGCGATGAACTGGTCGATCATCACCTGCGCGCCATTGGCGAAATCGCCGAACTGCGCCTCCCACAACACCAGTGCCTTCGGTTCGGCGGAGGAGTAGCCGTACTCGAAGCCCAGCACGGCCTCCTCTGAAAGGAGCGTGTCATTCACCTCGAACGGCGCTTGGCCCTCACGGACATGCTTCAGTGGCGTATAACGGGCCTCATTTTCCTGATCGATCAGTACGGCGTGGCGCTGGCTGAAGGTGCCCCGCGACGAGTCCTGCCCGGAAAGGCGGACAGGATAACCTTCATCCAGCAAGGTACCGAAGGCGAGCGCTTCCCCAGTCGCCCAGTCGATCGCCTGCCCGGTCTGCAGCATCGTTGCCTTGGCCTGTAGCTGCCGGGCGATGGTGCGATGAACGTGGAATCCTTCCGGCGCGGTCGAGATCGCGCGGCCGACGCGCTGCAAGGACTCCGTGCTTGCGGCGGTGTCGCCGCGGCGGTCACCTTCCGGTGCTTTCTCGAATCCCGTCCAGCGGCCGTCCAGCCAATCGGCCCGGTTGGGACGGTGGGATTTGGCTGCCTCGAATTCCGCATTCAGCTTTGCGTTGAAGGCGGCAACCATCTCGCGCACATCGGCTTCCGTGACCGTGCTCTCTGCGATCAATTTCCTCGAATAGAGCTCGAGCGTGGTGGGATGCTGGCGTATAGCGCGGTACATCAACGGCTGGGTGAACGCCGGCTCGTCAGTCTCGTTATGGCCGAAGCGGCGGTAGCAGAACATGTCCACCACCACGTCCTTGTGGAACAACTGGCGGAATTCGCTCGCCACCCGCGCGCAATGCACCACCGCTTCTGGATCATCGCCGTTCACATGGAAGATTGGCGCCTGCACCATCAAGGCCACGTCGGAAGGATAAGGTGAGGAGCGCGCGTAAGCCGGGCTGGTGGTGAAACCGATCTGGTTGTTGACGATAAAATGGACGGTCCCGCCGGTCTTGTACCCCTTGGTGCCGCTCATCGCGAAGCATTCAGCCACGACGCCCTGGCCCGCGAAGGCCGCGTCCCCGTGCAACAGCAGGGGCAATACGCTCGCATGCGTATCGGTGTCGCCAAGCTGGAACTGCTTGGCGCGTGCCTTGCCAAGCACCACCGGATCTTCCGCTTCCAGATGTGACGGGTTCGGCGTGAGCGACAAATGCACGTGTACGCCATCGAACTCGCGATCCGACGAAGCGCCAAGATGATATTTCACGTCGCCAGAGCCCTGCACGTCGCTTGGCAGGGCGCCGCCCCCCTGGAACTCGTGGAATATCTGGCGATACGGCTTACCCATGACGTTGGCGAGCACATTGAGACGTCCGCGATGGGCCATTCCCATCACGATCTCCTTCACACCCAACTGCCCGCCGCGCTTGATGATCTGCTCCAGCGCCGGAACCAACGCTTCGCCGCCATCTAGCCCGAAGCGTTTGGTGCCGAGGAAGCGCACCGCGCAGAACTTCTCAAAGCCCTCCGCCTCGATCAGCTTGTTGAGGATGGCCCGCTTGCCTTCCGGCGTGAAGGAAATCTCCTTGTCCGGGCCTTCGATCCGGCGCTGCAGCCAATCCTTCTGCTCGGGATCGTTGATGTGCATGAACTCGTAGCCGATGCGGCCGCAGTAGGTGCGCTGAAGGATAGTCACTATCTGCCGCGGCGTCGCGGCTTCTAGCCCCAGTACGCCATCGATGAAAATGGGCCGGTCGAGATCGCCTTCATGAAAGCCGTAGAAATTGGGATCGAGTTGGGCGAGCTGCGGCTTCGGGTTCAGATGCAGCGGGTCGAGATCGGCAGCGAGATGTCCGATAACCCGGTAGGCTCGCACCATGTGAATGGCGCGCACGGAGTCCTTTGCCGCGTTGCGCGCGTCGGCCAGCGATACTTCGCCCTTGCGCGGCGGCCATAGGCCCGTGAGCGCACCAATCAGGTCTCCGTCAGCCTGCGATGCCGCTGCAGCGGGCCACTCCGTGCGGCCGGTAAATTGCTCCGCCGGGATCCCATTTTGCCCAAGTTCCCTAAACCACTCCGCCCACGACCGGTCAATCGCTTCGGGATGCTCCAGCCACTGGGCATAAAGGCTTTCAATAAATGCGGCATTCGCAGCAGACAGAAAGGAGGTGGCCTTAAGCAACTCGTTCGAGTGTCGGTTGAGTTGTATGGAGCGGGGTTGTTCGGTCATGTTCCTGTTGTCGTGCCGCCGGAAGGCGGTGCGTGGTGCGGGCGCAGGGCTTTAACTCATCTGGCGCGTGAATGCACCCGCCAAAGCGGTAATTCGAGGGCCTCCATGTTCCATATGGTGCGGTCCAGCCGATTTTTCGAGCGCTAAGAACCGGCCCTATCGACCATGCGTATTTCCACCCTCTGCGCGCTGGTCGCATCTTCCTTAAGCTTGAGCGACGGCGGCGGAAGTGAGGCCTCAACGATCCGCCTCTCCTCCACGCCCGCGGCAGCGAGCGCATGCTCTACCGCGACAATTCGAGGCCCGGCGAGGCTAGGATTGTAGTGTTTCGTTTTCGTCGTCGAGGGTCCCGTCACCTCAACGACCTTGTTGGCATGGTGGTTGGCGTCCACCGCGGCGCGGTTGATGATGAACGCTGCCTGCCGAGAAATGGCGGTGCTGTCATCCTGGAAGAAGATCACATAGGCCGGTGGCGGCCGCTGCGAGGGGTTGGGCATGGAGGTGCAACCGGCGAGCGCCAGAAACAGCAAGACGCCAAATTTTGGCATGAACCCCTCCGCACTACAGGATTCATGCTCGGAACGTGGTTACGGAAACGTGTTATTTCCCACCGACCAGGTCGAGCAATGTCGACCCCAATGCTGCGGGATTGGGCGATACCCGGATGCCGGCCGAGCGCATAGCCTCGATTTTCGAGGCGGCGCCGCCCTTGCCGCCGGCGATGATGGCTCCGGCATGCCCCATACGGCGCCCCGGAGGGGCGGTGAGCCCGGCAATAAAGCCCACGGTGGGCTTCTTGGCCTTCGACTGCTTAAGGAATTCGGCGGCATCCTCTTCCGCGCTACCGCCAATCTCACCTATCATGATGATGGCCTCGGTTTCCGGATCAGCGAGGAACATCCCCAGCACATCAATGAACTCCGTACCCTTTACCGGATCGCCTCCGATGCCGACGCAGGTCGTTTGCCCGAGACCCACAGCTGTGGTTTGCCATACCGCTTCGTAGGTGAGCGTGCCGGAACGCGAGAGAATGCCCACCTTGCCGCGCTTGTGAATGTGCCCGGGCATGATTCCGATTTTGCATTCACCGGGCGTGATGACGCCAGGGCAGTTTGGGCCGATGAGGCGGGAGCGCGAGCCGCACAGCGCGCGCTTTACCCTGACCATGTCCAGAACCGGAATGCCTTCCGTGATGCAGACGACCAGCGGGATTTGCGCATCGATGGCTTCGAGAATGGCATCGGCTGCGAACGCCGGTGGCACATAGATGACGCTCGCATCGCAATCGGTCGCCGCTTTTGCTTGCCTCACCGTGTCGAATACCGGCAGGCCAAGGTGCGTTGTGCCGCCTTTGCCGGGCGATGTGCCGCCCACCATTTTTGTGCCGTAAGCGATCGCGGCTTCGGAGTGAAACGTGCCCTGGTTACCGGTGAACCCTTGGCAGATGACGCGGGTATTCTTGTCGACGAGAATGGCCATGCGTCAATCCCGCTTCACGCGCTGCGTTTCCTGAATCAACTTGAGAATGTCGGCGACGCGGAGTTTCTGCAGATCTGCGTAGGCAGCGTCCGTAGCCTTGTTTTGTGACTTCCCACGGCCGTCTAGATCATAGCCCTTGCCCGTGTAAGTCAGATCGAATTCGAACGGTGCAGCGGGGCCGGCTTGCGCAGTGAACACCAGGCTTTTTCCGTCGTCGCAGCTATGCACCAGCCACTTCGTGCCACCATAGGTTTTCACGGCTGGACCGACGATACAATGTAGCTGTGGGTTTGCTCCGGCTGCTGGTGTTGCCGTGACATTGCAGATCAAGAACAGCGATGCGAGAATCCGCCTCATCTGCTTTTCACAGCTGCAACAATTTTTTGCGCGGCGTCGGCGAGGTCGGACGCGGACACGACCGGCAAGCCAGACTCGGCGAGCACCGCCTTTCCCTGCTCGACATTTGTGCCCTCGAGCCGCACCACCAGCGGTACGGCAAGCTTCACGTCATGTGCTGCGGTGATGATTCCTTCTGCGATGATATCGCACCGCATGATGCCGCCGAAGATATTGACCAGAATTCCTTTCACGTTCGGATCGGAAAGAATGATCTTGAAAGCAGCTGTCACCTTTTCCTTCGAAGCGCCACCGCCGACATCGAGAAAGTTCGCCGGCTCCTCGCCGTAAAGCTTGATAATGTCCATCGTCGCCATGGCCAGGCCAGCGCCGTTCACCATGCAGCCAATCGAACCATCCAGCTTCACATAGGAGAGATCGTATTTGGCAGCCTCGCGCTCCATCGGGTCTTCTTCGTCCGGATCGCGAAGCGCCTGCACGTCCTTGTGACGGAATAGGGCATTGTCGTCGAAATTGATCTTGGCATCCAGGCAGACGACGCGGCCTTCCTTTGTCACCACCAGCGGATTGATCTCGAGCAGGCTCATATCTTTGGTGAGAAACGCGTCATAGAGCGTACGAATCAGCGCGCCGCACTGTTTGATCTGATCGCCGTGCAAGTCGAGGGCGGACGCAATCTCCAGCCCCACATAGGGCGAGTAGCCGGCGGCCGGTTCAATCGCGAAGGTCTGAATCTTCTCCGGTGTGTTCTTGGCGACGGCTTCGATATCCATGCCGCCTTCAGTGGAGGCGATGAAGGCCACGCGCGACGAGCCGCGATCCACCAGTGCGGAAAGATACAACTCACGCTCGATCGCGGAGCCTTCCTCAATGTAGAGGCGGCGCACCACGCGCCCATGCGGGCCCGTCTGGTGCGTGACCAGAGTCATGCCGAGCATGCGCTTCGCTTCCTTACGCACCTCGTCGATGGCTTTGACAACTTTAACGCCGCCGCCCTTTCCGCGGCCTCCCGCGTGAATTTGTGCCTTCACGACCCAGGCATGCCCTCCCAATAGTTCGGCAGCCGCTACTGCTTCCTCGACGCTGAACGCCGGAATGCCGTTCGGCACGGGCACGCCGAAGCCGCGCAGAATCTCCTTGGCTTGGTATTCGTGGATGTTCATGGGAACTTCGCTTTGATCGCGGGGAACATATCAATCGCGCAGCGATCGGCAAGCGGTGGGCTGGACGCTAAAGTGCCGCTGCGGGCATTTGAATGTGGCTTTCGGCCTCCGCGCGCGTGGCTGCCCTGCGGCACACCCACATCGATGCCCAAATCGCCGCCGCCGCAACCCCGATACCGCCCAGCACATCTACGAGGTGGTGCCCGCCTTGAATCGGTGTTGCGACCAGCACGCATGCATTGAGGCAGAGCAACGGCCATTTCAGATGGCGGACGCGTGCCCCATAGTAGGTTGTCAGCATTGCCAGGGCGCCATGAAATGAGGGGAACCCGATGAGCCCACGCGCGGAGCGCGGAGAGATCAGCCCTGGCCCATCATGAAGCAGATGCACAAGGTCGTTCGCATACTTTCCGTCGAGCGCCAGGTCCAAATGCGAGGCAATGGCTGCAGGCAGATGGTAAACCGAAAACGCTCCGAAAGACGGATAAAGCGTCCATAAGAATACGGTTACACCGGCCCCGATGGCCACGCTGAGACAGAAGCGAAAAATGCTGGCCGTCTGTCCCGCCCAGCCCAGCGTGAGCACAACAAGGGCTATTTGGGGGAGCACTGAATTGTAGCACCACTGCAAAACCAGATCGAGAAACGGATGCAGGGCCATGTATGCCATAACGCCGGGCCAATCGAACCCTACGGCTCGATCTATCGCCGCTAAGGGCGCGTCAATTCGCGGCCCAGCGACTGTGAGGAGCATGTAGTTCAGCGCGCTGAACGCGGACGAGAATACGATCAAAAATCCGGTGCCGCTCAGCATAGCGGCCAGCCGTTCGTCCCGGCGTATGCGGCCGTAGAAGAGCCCGAGCAACGTGAGGAGGGCGGCGGCTTCCGCCACCAGCAAATAGCCTCGAGATTCAAATTCGAAGTGCGCGGCCCGGGCCCAAAGAACATCGACCGCGACGACCGCTCCGGCGGTTGCCCAGAGAATTCGATGCATGAAAGCGTTCAAGGCCGCGACCTTCCGACCGCGGCCTTGTAGACGGGAACCACTTAAGACTTTGGAAAGGAGGTCAGTTGCTCTGGCTGTCGCCCACACCACCGTCCCAGTTGGTGCGGGAGAGATCGACGGAGCGTGCGCTCGCGACCCGGTTCACGCACACCTTGCTGCGGTAAGAGAAAAAGAAGTCCCCGGTGCCGTATTTCCGCAGATTCGTGCGTTCCGTGCAATCCTTGACCGGCATGGCGGGTGCACATTTCACCATGCCATTCTTGTAGTGCCACAAAGCCTCGCCGCGCCCGCAGGCGAGCACTTCTCCGCCTTCGTACACGCCGGCCATGCCCTGGTCGGTTTCGCTTACATCTCCGATGATGATCTTAAGCGCCGAGCCAGGAATGCAACGCGCCACCTCGCCTTCGTAAGCGGTGTCGATCCAGGTATCGGAGGTCATATGGCTTGCAGGGAATTCGCGCCCTTCAGAGCTGATGCAGACAGCGTGGATCGCCTTCACGACGCTGCCTTCCTGCATTTCGCAGGTTTCTTCCGCTGAGGCCGTGACCTCTCCGCCGCCTCCATGATTGACAACGGTGGTTTCGGCATAGCTGCCCGAAGAGGAGTAGCCGGCCGCGCCGGAGGAAGCCCCGGAAACGGCGATGGAGAACGAATTCGATTTCGCGATCACGATATTCTTGTTGATATTCAGATTCTTGTTGATGTTGATGTTGTTGTTCCAATTGATGTTTTTGTTGATGTTGATGTTTTTGTTCCAAATCTTGATGATCGGGTGATTATGGTGGCATCCGCCGCCGCCGGTGCTCCCATTGAAGTTGAAATTGCCTCCATGGAAGTATGAGCCGCCCGCGAAGCCCGGCGTGATCGCCAGCACACTGAATCCGAGTGCCGCCGTAGAGATGCAGATAACTGATCGCCAATTCATGCCGTGCTCCTTGTCCCGCCGATGCTAGCGGTTCCGGGCAAAGCCGGAACTGCAGAGTTGACAAATCCTTAACAGGCGGAGGCGACATTTCAGGAAGCATGCCATTGCCGTCGCGCCGTGAAATGGACGATTTGTTTCAGTCAGGGACAGTCACACCCTGTTCGTATACTCGGGTTTACGAAACATGATCCCGATCTCGGACGATAACCCGGCGCAACGCCCGGCGTTCGTGACATGGACGCTGATCGCCATATCCGTTGTGGCCTACCTGTGGGAGCTTTCGCTCGGCGGCGATATGAATGCCGCTCTTTATGCGTTGGGCTTCATGCCCGCGAAGTTCTTCGCAGAGCCAGGCGCGGAAATCGCAATTTCGCCGGTTTTAACCATCTTTACCTCCATGTTCCTGCATGGTGGGTTTCTGCATCTGGCGGGAAATATGCTGTATCTGTGGATATTCGGGAACAATGTTGAGGACGCGCTGGGGCACACGCGTTACCTATTTTTCTACTTGGCTTGCGGAGCCGCGGCAGCACTGACCATGGCCTACTTGGACCGTGCAGCCCAGGTCCCGATGGTCGGAGCATCAGGGGCGATCTCCGGCGTGCTGGCAGCATACGTCCTGCTCTACCCGCGCGCCCGGGTGACGGTAATCGTGCCGCTCGGGATTCTTCTATATCCCTTTGCCATTGCGGCGGGTTGGGTTATTGGGTTCTGGTTTCTCCTGCAGCTCGTCAGTGCTGCCTTGGCCGATCCGGGGCAGCCCGGAACAGCCTGGTGGGCCCATGTGGGCGGGTTCGCGGCGGGCCTCTTTCTCACTCCCATCCTCAAGCGGCCCAGCATACCCGTCCTTGGGCAGCCCCGGCGCGGACCTTGGAATCCCTGAACTCTAGCCAAAACCTGCTGTGGTTGGCATAGCGCCTGCTTTTTCTGTCTCGACAACCTTGTACCATCCCTGATCTGGTTCAGGGCGAGACATCGGGGCAGGCGCTATGAAGCATCGCAACAGTCACCTGCTGGTCGGCTATTGGAGCCGTCTCCGCAACGGCCGAGACCTTCCGGACCAAACGGACATCGACCCCCGCGCTATTAAAAGGATCTTGTCTTACGTTTTTATTCTGGAGGCGTCAGATGCTGACCAGCCTCTGTATCGGCTTGCAGGTACATCTCACTGCGACCGTTATGGCGTTGAACTTAAGGGCACTAGTTTCCTCGCCCGTTGGGAGGGTCAGAGCCGGAACGCTCTGGGCTTGTTGCTGCGGCAATCCCTACAGACCAGGCAGCCGGTGTGCCTCTCCTCGCTGGCCGCAAGCGACGAGTGTGGGATGCTCGAGGTGGAGACAGTGCTGGCGCCGTTGACCTTCGGTGGAGGCCGTCCAGCCCGCTTCGTCGGACTGTCTCAGGTTCTTGGCGACGCCAGCGTTCTCGCCGGACGGTCGATCACCTTCGAGCGGCTTGTCAGCTCGAAGTTCCTCCATGAAAGTGAACCGCTGACACCGCCAGGGGCGCCGCCACCGGCCACACCGGTTCTTCGTTCACATGCCAAGGCGCCGCATCTCAGACTCGTGATCAGCCAAGATAGGCCGGCCACGGCGCCGCCCACCGAAATCGACACCATGATGAAGCGGATCATCGATGCGCTGGAGATCGTTCCCGGCCGCAACATTCGTGCGGTGTCCTGATCAGCGTGGCGGCGTAGGATCGGTGATAGGCTGAGTCTGCGACTGTGGGGCTTGGTTGCTGCGGTCGACCGGATCGTTGTGCAGAATGCCGGTATTTAGCTGCTGTTGTCGCTGCTGTTCCTGCAGGTACGGCAGTTCGTAGCGCTCGATTTTGGCGCGATACGCGCTGAACGCCGCATCGTCCTGCGGCAGCCGCTTGTCGCACCGCTCCGGCGGCAAGTGCTGCTGCTCCTGGCACCACATGTCGAAGTTCATGTTTTGAACATTGTAGCGCGTTGGCTGAGCCTGTGGATCGCCTGGGACGATGGGGTTGTCCTGCGCGGTGGCCACGGCACTGAACAAGACGATTGCCGCCCCACTCAAAAAAAATTGCATCCCGCTCATCTCACGACCGTAGGGATTAAACGAATGCCCGAAAAGGGGGCGCATCTTCGGAGCCGGTCAGGTTACGGCCGAGCGCGGCAGAAATGCCACCAATTTCAGGCGGCAGCCTTTGCAGAAGTGTCATCTTCTGCAACCGGTACATGTAGCGGCGGCAACGCCGTGTTGCCGATGATCATATCAGAGGCTTTCTCTGCGATCATGATGGTCGGTGCGTTCGTGTTTCCGGAGACCAGCGATGGCATCACCGACGCATCCACCACGCGGAGCGCCTCGATACCTCGCACTCTCAGCTGCGGATCTACCACGCTTTCCGCATCGTGCCCCATTTTGGCGCTTCCGACCGGGTGGTAAATGGTTTCCGCCGTCTTGCGAACGAAAGCATCGATCTGATCGTCGCGCTTGATGTGCGCGCCGGGCATCAGTTCCGGGCCACGATACGGATCGAAAGCCGCCTGAGCGAAGACATCGCGCCCAAGCTTCACGCCTTCGCGCAGCGCTCTTCGGTCTTCCTCGGCTTCCAGATAGTTCGGCTGAATTAGCGGCGGCGCGAAAGGATCTGCTGATTTCAGAGAAATGTAGCCGCGGCTCTCCGGCCGCAACTGGCAAACATGCGCCATGAATCCGTGACGGTCCGCCTTCTTGCGGGTGTGGTCGAACATGAGGGCCGCTATGAAGTGGAACTGTAGATCGGGCGTTTCGAGATCCGGCCTACTCTTCAGGAAAGCGCCGGACTCCAGGCCTTGGCCGGTCGCAAGCCCGTTCCCGAACAGCAGATACTGCAAGCCCGTTCTTGCAGCGGCGAGTGGCTTGGCCTGCGTGTAAAGGGTGATCGGCTGGGTGCTTTCGTACTGAATGGAGCAGTCCAAGTGATCCTGCAGATTTTTACCTACTCCCGTCAGCGCAGCGACCACCGGAATGTCGAACCGGCGCAGCACCTCCGGATCACCGATACCAGACAACATCAGCACTTGCGGCGTGTTGATGGCACCGCCGCAAAGCAGAACTTCACGCTCGGCCCGAATTTCTACTTGCTGCTTCTTTTGTGCGAATTCTACACCGACTGCACGCCCATGTTCGATCAAGATGCGGGTTACATGGGCGTGGCTCTCGATGGTGAGATTCCGCCGGGACATGATCGGCCGCAGGTAGGCAGCTGCGGCGCTCCAACGCCGGCCGTTGTGAATGGTAAGCTGATAGGGGCCAAAGCCCATTTGCGCGTGACCATTGAAGTCTTTGGTGTACGGATGGCCAGCCTCTATGCCGGCCTGTACAAACGCGCGGAACAGCGGGTTCTGAGAGCGGCCGTTCGAAACGTGCAGCGGCCCGTCGCTGCCGTGGAAATCGTCGGCGCCATTCTCGTTGCACTCTGCACGCTTGAAGTAGGGCAGGACGTCTGCCCACGACCAGCCATCGCACCCCAGCTGCCGCCAATGATCGTAATCGCGGGCATGACCGCGGATATAGATCATGCCATTGATGGAAGATGAGCCGCCCCAACCGCGGCCGCGCGGCCAGTAGAGCCGCCGCCCATTCAAATGCAGCTGCCCTTCCGTTTCGTAATACCAATTGAACGGGTTCTTCTTGCCCAGCAGCGCAGGAATACCTGCTGGCATATGGATCATCAGCGATTTGTCGCGTCCGCCCGCTTCGATCAGTAGCACCTGAACCGCAGGATCGGCGGACAGACGGTTTGCGAGGACGCAGCCTGCGCTCCCCGCGCCGACGATGATGTAATCAAAGGCTTTCATGCGACACCTTCTTGCAGCCTAGCAGGGTCGCGCCCGCCGGACTATTGGCTAGGTGCGTTAGAGGGGCGCTGCCGCTGCCGCGGATGCCTGCGGCCTGTCCGCGAGGTCCCGCTCCAGCTGGGCGAGGGTGAAGTTGAGCGAGCGGTGACACTTCTGGGATGCGCGCCGCAGTTCGTCCGACCGGCCGTTAACGAGCCAACAATCGTAATCCGCCTGAGCACGCGCGGCGTGATCAGGGGCCTTATCGCGGCCCTTATCCAGATCGCGCAGCAATTGAATTCGCAGCGTATCGGAATCCTTCAGCGCGCCATCCGGCTGCTCCGGTAATATTTCGTCTCCCTCAGCGGTCGCCAACGCCTTCTGCGCGTAAGTGTTGGCCACGTCCGCCACGTCTGCGCTCATGCTGCCAAGCTGGAGAGACTGATCCGCGTCGAACGGCGTGCCGCTAGTGGGTGTGCCCACCGCCCCGAACGAATGCGCCAGGGCTGCATAGTTCTTGAAGAGGGCTTGCGAAAAGGGTCCCCCGATCGGCCGCGCCTGCTCAAGCCGGCTTAAGGCCGTAGTCCCGATGCAGTCTGCCAGGGAGGCAGTTACAAGGAAAGCGGCCAAAGTACGCCAATGCACCATTGCTTTCTCTCTGAAATTTGTTTGCTTCTCTGCCGGGCCATTCTATAGCGCGCCCGGCAAATTCCGTTAAGGGCTGAAAGGAACGCGCTTTTTGCTACTGCTGTGCGATGCTGTAAACCTTCCGTTGACCTTCACTGGCGTAAAACGGCGCGTGGCGCAGGAATCGGTATTCCGGGCTGGCGGCGGGATGACACTGGATCGGGAGGCATTGATAGCAAAGGCGGCGGAGGAGCGGCGCCGCTACCGGCGTGTCCGGGTGAACTTCAAGGGACGCCTTTTTGTGCCTGGCGAAGAGCGCGAAGCCGGGTGCACGATCGTGGACATGTCCCCCGGCGGTGCCCAAGTGGCCTGCGAGATTGTCCCGGAAGCCCAGTCATCGATTGTTCTTTATATCGATGGCTTTGGCCGGTTCGAAGGCGTTGTGGCGCGATCTGGAAAGCCGGAGGGGACCGAAAGTACCTTCGCCGTTCGCTTTAATTGCCCACAGTTCAAGCGAGAACGCGTTGCCGAACAGCTCACTTTGTATCTGAACAACGGGACCATCGACGAGACGGCTATGCGCCGGCACGAGCGCGCCCCCACGAAAGGTCTAACTCGGTTTACGCGGTCCAACGGTGATGTGGTGAATTGTGAGGTTCTCGACCTCTCGTTGAGCGGCGTGTCCGTGGTGACGGATGTTCGTCCGCAAATCGGCGAACTCGTGCTGATGGGCCAAATGGCGGGCCGTGTCGTCCGAATTCACGAGCGCGGAATCGCCATTGAATTCGTCACGCCTCCGCCCGAGAAAGCAACTCCTGAACAACTGGTGCCGAAAGTCAGCGCACAGCGGTAGCGTCAGCGTCCGTTGGCCGGCTCAGACCCAACGCGCCTCTTGCGCGGGCGTAGTGTTGCGGCTTCATGTGCTGCAACACCATTCGGATTGCGCCGGCCAACACGGCAGCATCATCCGCAAAACCAAACCCTGCCACAAAGTCTGGGATCGCGTCGAAGGGCAAAACAAAGTAAGCCAAGGCTGCCAAGAGAAGTCCTTTAACGCGGCCGGGCGTTTCCGGATCGAAAGCGCAGAAATATGCGGCCGCCAGATCTTCCGCGAACGGAATCTGTCCCGCGACTTTGAGGAGCTTATGCCAGAAGCTTTGCTCCACAATACGGGCATTGTCCTCCGAAGCAGTCGCCGATGTGGGGCTGTAGCGTTCGCATGCCGTCATCAGGCCAATATGGTGATTGGCCCTGGGCTGCGAAAGAGCTCCATGCAACGCCTCCTTTGCGGACCAACTCGCAATTTTGCTGTCTAAAGCTAATCCCGGGAGAAAACCGCGTCGTGGCCAAACCTTCGCCTTTTGTGAAGATGGGAACCCGAGGCCGCAGTGCTGCTTCTCTCTCGTGGAGAGGCTATGAACAAGTACTATTTCAACTTCCGCAAGGGGGATCAGCTCATACCTGACCGCCTGGGCATGTATCTGCCGGACCTTGATGCGGCTCGCAAAGAGGCTGTTGTGACCTGGCTCGATCTTCAAGCCGTGGCAGCAGAAACAGGCGACCTTCTGGACTGCGCGATCGAAGTTGCGGATGCCGGCCGGGAGACCCTTCTGACGGTGCCCTTCGGGCATGGGGTTCGGCCTGCTGCAAGGGACGATGTTCGCGACCACCGCTCCTAGACTCCCAAAGGCACGCGAAGCGTGATGCTATGGTGGAGCGGGGAACGTGAGTGGAGGCGTGCGATGCCTACTGGTTCATGCCTGTGCGGCGCGGTTCATATCACCGTCAGCGGGCCACTGAAAGCAGCAGACGCTTGCCATTGTTCGCAGTGTCGCAAGCAATCCGGCCATTACTGGGTGTCAACCAACGTGCCTCGCGGCGCGCTAAAGGTTGCGGGCGAGGAGAAAATCACCTGGTACCGGTCTTCAGAGAAGGTGCGGCGGGGGTTCTGCTCTGATTGCGGCTCTGTTCTATTCTGGGATCCGGCAGGGCACGACTTCATTTCTGTTGGGATGGGCGCGTTGGACAAGCCCACCGGCACGCACCTCGAAAGGCACATCTTCGTCGCCGACAAAGGGGACTATTACGAGCTGACAGACGGGCTGCCGCAGAGCGAAGGGTACTAATAGGCGGCCCTCCCCTTTTTTTGCATCGACGGTTATGAACTAGCCGAAAACCGAGAGGGGCATTCATGGACTTGAACGCATCTGTCGCTGCCGTGGTAACCGGGGGCGCTTCCGGATTGGGCGAGGCCACGGCCCGCGCATTGGCACAACAGGGGGTAAGAGTCGCCATTTTCGACATGCAGAAGTATAAGGGGGAGAGAGTGGCTGCGGAAATTGGCGGCACCTTCTGTGAAGTGAATGTGACGACCGATGAGAGTGTAGAAGCGGGGCTAAGGCGCGCGCGCGAAGCGCACGGGCAGGAGCGCATTCTCGTCAACTGCGCAGGTACCGGCAATGCGATCAAAACCGCCTCGCGAGACAGGAAGACGGCCGAAATCCGGTACTTCAAAGCGAAGGAATTCGACCGCATTATCCAGATCAACCTTGTCGGCACCTTCCGGTGCATCGCGATGAGCGCAGCCGGCATGCTCTCGCTGGAGCCGCTGAGCGGCGGGGAGCGCGGTGCCATCGTCAACACGGCTTCCGTGGCGGCGCAGGATGGGCAAGTGGGCCAGGCGGCCTACAGTGCGTCCAAGGGCGGAGTGAATGCATTGACCTTGGTGGTGGCGCGGGATCTCGCGCAGGAAGGAATTCGCTGCAACACCATCATGCCGGGACTGTTCAACACGCCGCTCCTCCAAGGTATGCCCGATCAGATCAAGCAGGCCTTGGGCGCGCAGGTGCCCTTTCCGCCGCGGCTCGGCAATCCGTCTGAATACGCGTCGCTCGCCCTCGAGATGATCCGCAATCCATACTTCAATGGGGAGTGCGTGCGCCTCGATGGCTCCATCCGCATGGCGCCGCGCTAACCGCAAGGACCACACAACAAATCAGGTTGCGCCCTCGGCCTGCGCGCCGATCCTGTCTTGCGTGTGCAACACGAAGTCACTGGCATCGTGCCGTTCCAGCAACTGGCTCGCCGGATCGCCTGTAATCCGATTGACCATGCGCCCGCGTCTCACGGCCGGACGCGCAAAAAATGTGTCGGCCCAGCGCAAAACGTGCGTGTACTCGTGTGCCGAAAGAAACTCAGCGGCATTGTACGCTTGGCCGCGGACGAGGGCGCCATACCAGGGGCAGATCGCCATATCGGCGATCGAATATTCGTCGCCTGCCATCCATTCATGGCTGGCCAGGTGGCGGTTCAGCACGTCGAGCTGGCGTTTGACCTCCATGGCGTACCGGTTGATCGCATATTCGATCTTGGCCGGTGCATACGCGTAGAAATGACCGAAGCCGCCGCCGAGGTAAGGCGTGGCGCCCATCTGCCAAAAAAGCCAGTTCAGAGCCTCGGTACGCTTGTGGTGATCCATCGGAAGGAACGCTGCGAACTTCTCTGCAAGGTAAAGCAGGATTGAGGCGGACTCGAATACGCGCGTGGGTGGAGCGGTCGAGCGGTCCAGCAGCGCCGGTATCTTGGAATTCGGGTTGATGGCGACGAAGCCGGAAGCAAACTGCTCTCCATTGCCAATGTTGATCAGCCAGGCATCGTATTCCGCTTCAGCGTGTCCTGCAGCGAGCAGCTCCTCGAACATCACCGTCACCTTCACGCCGTTGGGCGTGCCGAGGGAATAGAGCTGGAAGGGGTGCTTTCCGACCGGCGCCTCCTTTTCGTGCGTCGGACCTGCGACCGGGCGATTGATGGCAGCGAAACGGCCTCCCGATTCCTTGTCCCATACCCAAACCTTTGGGGGTGTATAGTCGCCCGTTTCGCTCATCCTTGAATCCTCGGCTTCAGATTTTCCGGCTGTCATAAGCCCAATGCAGCAGTGCTTGGCGTTGCCGGGGGCGGCAAGAGAGATCGCAAGGCTCGCAGTGGCTTTTCACTTGCGCGGCGTGTCGCGCGATCTTCTTCCAACGGCTGATCTGCCGTGCGTCATCTTCCATGCGCCGGCCCAAATAATACCGGCAGTACCACTGAAACCAGCCCCGCGGGTCGTCCGGGTGGATCCAGCCGTTGCGCTTCCATGTGGAAAGGGGTTGGGAGGCATCGACCTTGAAGAAGTTGAGCTTAGGGTCCTTACCTTGGGGAGAAAGCTTGGCGTGCCTGAACCAGCTCTTCGGGAATTCATTTCGACAATCCGTCATGTATTTGCCGCCGAAGACGCCAAGCTCCAGCATCTCCTTTGGCGTAAGCTGCGGCTTGAATTCAGGATGGAAGTTGCGCCCTGCCAGGGCCATGAGCGCGTAGCGGTAGTTCCGCTGCATGGTATCGTGAACAATGACAATTCGCCTAGCCGTCATGCGCTGCCGTCACTTGCACATCATCGAAATATGGAACATGTGCGGCTGAACCGGACAGGCTGAGGAGGAAAGATGGCAAATCCGTTCGTCCATATCGAGCTCAACACCACCGATCATCCAAAGGCCAAGGAATTCTATGGTCAACTTTTCCAATGGGAACTGAAGGACATGGATATGGGCCCGATGGGCACGTACACAACTATCGGTGTCGGTGAAGGCACTGGCGGTGGGATGATGAAGCACCCGGTTCCTGGTGCGCCGTCATTGTGGCTGCCGTACATCCTGGTTGATGATCTGGCCGCATCGACCGTGAAGGCGCGAGAGCTGGGGGGACAGATCGTTCAGGAGAACGTCCCAGTCGCCAATATGGGTCGATTTTCATTGGTAACCGATCCCACTGGCGCAATTTTTGGCATGTGGGAAAACACGAACAAATAGCGGGCCCTATCCGTACCTTTTGAAGAGCATGGAGGTCGGGCAAGGACGCAAAGGCTGTCGTGGGCGCAATTTGCATGGGAATGAGGGCGGCTTTTCTTCTTCCCAATAAGCCTTACGGTGATGCGCGACCTGAAGGCGCCCGTTTCGATGATGCCTGCGCCCCTGCTTGAAACACCCCGGCTGCGCTTGCGCGAGCACCGGTTGGAAGATCTTGAAGCCTATAACGCGCTGTGGGCGGACCCTATCGTGGTGGAACACACGGTCGGCGTTCCACAAACTCCCGAAGATTGCTGGGGCCGGTTCCTTCGCACGCATGGCCACTGGGCCGTGGTGGGTTACGGCTATTGGCTGATCGAAGAAAAGGCCAGTGGCGCGGTCGCCGGCGAGGCAGGCTTTGCGGATCTGCACCGCGAGATCACGCCTTCTCTGGACGGCATGCCCGAGGCCGGGTGGATCCTCTTCCCGTCTTTCCACGGGAAGGGCTACGCCACCGAAGCCGTGCAAGCGATGCACGAATGGGGCAACAAACACTTCGGACCAATCCGCACATGCTGCATCATCAGCCCGGAGAATGGCGCTTCCATCCGGGTCGCCGAGAAGACCGGCTACCGTGAGGTGGCGCAGACTCTTTACAAGGACGATCCGGCGATTGTCTTTCACCGCGATCCATAGGGTGGCAGGAGCAGATATGCCTGGTTTATATTTCGAGGAGTTTTCTGTGGGGCAGACGTTTCAGCATCCAATCCGGCGCACGGTGACGGAAGCTGACAATGTGTTCTTTACTGCGTTGACCCACAATCCGGCGCAACTCCATTTGGACGAAGAATACGGCAAGAGCACCGAATTTGGCGCTCGCATCGTCAATTCTCTGTTCACACTGGGACTGATGATCGGCGTTTCTGTGGGCGAAACCACGCTCGGGACGACAGTTGCCAATCTCGGTATGGATGAGGTGCGGTTTCCAAAGCCGGTGTTTCACGGCGACACCCTCCATATCACCAGCGAAGTGCTGGAACTCCGGGAAACCAAGTCGCGCCCCCACAACGGCATCGTGATCTTTGCACACCGCGCTTTCAATCAGCGAGGTGAACTGGTGGCGTCCTGCAAGCGCACCGCCCTTATGCTCAGGCAGCCACGAATGTCTTGAGGTTTATCCGACTGTTAGTCGCCCGATGAACGAGGCCCCAAGATCAGTATTTGTGTGGGTTCTTGGCTTCACCCGACTTTACCTTGCTCTCGGCTCCCTTGACCTGATGCCGATCAGGCATTGGAGTGGCTGGCCGTTTCTCTGGTGCGCCTACGGCTCCGGGGCTGGAGGAGGGCGAATCGCTCGCGGGAAATGAGTCTTCCGATTGCTGGTCTACTGAGCCTGGTGGACTGTGGAGGACACCGTCCCCTTCGCGCTTGAGCTTCGACATTCCAGTCCCTCCTTCCATGCACCCCTCGCGCTATCTCTGCGCCGTTGTCTGGCTTTCGCCATCATATTCGTCGATCGCCACAAGAACCGAGTATCCGTCCTGAACCTGTAGTCTTCCGTCGCGGTCGTGCAGAAACGTGCCCCGGCTGCTTACATTGGTCTCCCCGTCCAGGTACGCGAGTTTCGGTACCACGGGCGAACGGAATTGTGTGCGCACAAGGTCGAACAAGGTGCGCGCATTGTCTTGCGAGAGCCGAACACATCCCGCGCTCGCCGGTGTGCCGAGCAGCCGGGATTCTTCCTCGCTGGTTCCATGTATGGCGAGTCCCGTTTTGCGGCCATTGGGTGCCCAATTGAAAAACATCGCATAGGGCATCGGCTCGTCCCACTGCCCGGAGACGTGCTCGCTGTACAAGCGGGCCGGATCCAGTTGGTAGAATCCTTGCGGGGTTGCAGTCGATTGAAGGTGGCCGTGCGCATCCGTCTCGAGTCTCTCTCGCCCCGTAGAAACTGGCCAGTCGTAGCGCAGCGCAAGCTCGCCGCCCTCTGTTTTCTCGAACACATACATGCGCTGCGCGTGCGGGCCGGTGCCAGATTTGTTGACATAAACAAACAGCCCAAAATTTTGGATTGCTTCAGACGTCAGGCTTTCTTTCAGGTGCTGCACCACATCATCGCGGTTCACGTCACCCAAAAAGTCCTCGGACGAGTTCGTGACTGCTGATACCTGTTCTCGTTTTGCGTCTGGCTCACGCCCCAGTGTCCCATCTGGTGTGCTGGCGTAGCTGGCCGAGGTCACGGCACCGCAGATGAAAAGGCCAGCCGCGATCACCCGCACGCGATTTGCAGCTCTCCCGTAGATCGACATGAGTACCCGCCGGCAATCACCGCTTGGCAGAAAAACTGGCAGTGGGGGGAATAGTTCCCGTTTGGAGTGGAGAACCGCGCCGCGGAGGGCGTCTGCCACTATTTGGCGCTCACAATCGCTTACGCTCGGAGCGGGCGTCTTGGCCGCGCTAGGAATCATGTTTCCGGGGCTGCCAGATCACCTCTATTGCGAACACGGCACATAACCAGGCAGTGCCGGCAAGAAGTCCGGCGAGCACATCGGTCGGATAGTGAACACCGAGGTAGATGCGTGAGAGTCCAATGCCTAGCACCAGAAACGCCGCGCCCATCCATATCGCGGTGCGGATTCCGAGCGTAGCCGCACGCGGCGCGAGAAGCGCCGCCAGCGCGCCGTAGAAGCACAGGTTGAACAGCGAATGCCCGCTGGGAAAACTGTAGGTGTTGGGCAGCACACCGAAGAACGCTTCGGGCCGAACCCGGTGAAAGGCGAGCTTCAGCCCATTGTCGAGTAGCGTCGCGCCACCCATCACGAAGACAAGGCCGATGGCGGCCTTGCGATCGCCCGACAGCCAGAACCCAGCTGCCGCCATTACCAGCAGCGGACCCCAGACGAACGCGGAGCCCATGAAGCTGAGGGCACGCGCCGTTTCCGTCAGGCCACCGGCGGTCCAGGCATGAACTTGGTCCCGAACCACCGAGTCGAATTCAACCGTGCTCCCGCCCGCCACCAAGAATGCCAGGAGCGCAAACAGCAGCGCGGAACCTGCGGCAGCTGTATAAAGCGTCACTCGGCGCGTGCCTCGCCTGAGGCTCTTCTCCACTTCGGGTTGGGGTAAATGCATATGTCAATAAGCCTCTTGCTGGCCGCCGCCGTTGCACTCGCTTCGGCGTCTGCGCCCGACTATCCGCAGGGGCAAAGCGCCGGCGCCCACAGCATTAGTCTCTCTTATACGCTAAGGCTCATCGGCATTCCTTTCGGCAATCTCGAATATTCCGCTCAGTTCGGCGCATCACGGTACCGCGCGCAGATGCATTTCCGCACTTATGGATTGGCAGCGGTGCTGTGGAAATCTCAGATCGACGCGGCGGCGCAGGGACGCATGACGCTCGACGCGCTGCTTCCCAGTTCCTACACCACCCGGTCTGTAAGCCGGAGCGGCGCGCATCGCGTGGTGCGCCTCGACTATTCGGGCAAGGCCGTTCCGGCGATGACGGCAGACCCGTCATACGATCTCTCCGCCTATGCGCTGAGCGATGCGCAGAAGCAGGGGACGGTCGATCCCCTGACCGCCATCACCGCTGTCGTAGGGGGCTTCAGCGAGGCAGCGCGGCCACCCTGCACCGCGACCTTGCCCGTGTTCGATGGAAGGCGGCGCTACGATATCGCTTTCAGCTTTGTCCGGAACGAACCGCAGCACGGCGGCATGGGCGAGCATCCGCGCCTGTGCAAGGCGGAATATCGCCACATCGCCGGGCTGAAGCAGGATGTCGTGGACGTATCCCAGGTGCCCTCGATCTACGTGGCTTTGGACGATGTTCCGGTTGGGGCGCGCCACTACACAGTCGCGCGGGCGATCTGGTCATCCTTTCTGTGGGGTGCGGTCACCGCCAGATTGACGGAGGCGAAGCTCGACGGCGCCGTGCTTCCGCAAATCGCACGCTGACGTGAAGAGCGCGCCGCGCTCAGAGGCTGCGGTACACCCACACATGCGCGGGTGGCAGGTTCTTCCACACCAGCGCGCCCCGCTTCACGCTGTAGCGCTCCGTCGGCGGGATCGATGGCTTGGTTCCGTAGGAGAACTGCACGTACGGCGCGCCCGGCTGCAAGCGCTCGAGCGCGGATTCGATCAGCCGCCGCCGCGTCTCGACAGGAAAATTGAGCAGCGGCAGGCCGGATACGATGGCGGCGTAAGGCTGATCGACCGTGCCTTCCAAGAGGCTTGCAAACTGGAAGGCATCCCCCTGGAGCACCCGCGCGCGGGGGAAGCGCTTCTGCACCATTTCCGCGAATTCCGGATCGTACTCGATGGCGATCAGCCGCTCCTGCGCCATACCCCGCTCCACCAGCGCCTGGGTCACGACGCCAGTGCCTGGTCCGAGCTCCAGAACGGGCCCATGACGGTGCGGATCCACCTGCGCTGCTATGGCTCTTGCAAGCGCCGGGCTCGAGGGAGTTATCGCCCCAACCTTCTTGGGCCTGAGGATCAGACCCCGGATAAAGTTCAGATGCTCGGCGGCAGTGGTGGCAACCATGTCCCTTCCCTGTCAAATGGTCCATTGCAATGCAGGCACCCGGTCTGGGCGGTTGCGCGCGGCGGCTGGAGGTTCGATCCTGCCCTAACGCAGCAATCCGCCGCAAGGACGCATCAAATGAGCACGCAAGCCGAACGGTTGGCGCAATTTCGGGCGCTGCATGCGCCCGGCCGCATCCTAGTGCTGCCGAACGCCTGGGACGCGGCCAGCGCCCGGCTGGCGCAGGAGCTGGGGGCGGAGGCGGTTGCCACCTCCAGCGCCGCGGTGGCGTGGTGCCATGGTTACCCGGACGGAGACATTCTCCCGAACGAGACGGCGCTCACGGCCGTGAAGGAGATCGTGCGAGTCATTTCGGTGCCGCTCTCGGTCGATGGCGAGGGCGGGTACTCCAACGATCCCGGTAGGGTTGCCGGGTTCGTTCTGAAGTTGATCGAATTGGGTGCCGCGGGGATCAATCTGGAGGACGGCAACTCTCCACCCGAGGTGCTGTGCCAGAAGATCGCGTCGATAAAGCATGCAGCGAAAGCGAACGGCGCCGATGTTTTCGTCAACGCGCGTTGCGACGTGTATCTGCACAACCTTGTGCCGGATGATGCCAAGCTCGCGGAGACGATCCGCCGTGGAAAGCTCTATCGGGATTCGGGCGCGGATGGACTGTTTGCGCCCGCCATGCACGACCTGAAAGAGATTGGGGAGGTGGTTCGCGCCATCGATCTTCCCCTCAACATCCTGGCGATGAAGATTGTGCGGCCGGTGGCCGAATTGAAATCTGCCGGCGTTCGCCGCCTCAGCATCGGCGCGATCACCGCGCGCGCGGCGTACGGCGCCGCACTGCGCGGGGTGACGGCTCTGCTGAAGGACGGAAAGTACGACAGGCTATTTGAGACAAGTGGCGACTGCCCCAACTTCAACGCGCTGTTCGGTACTTAAGCGCTGGCGGCGCCAGTCCAGAACTCCTTGAGCTTGGCGAGGAAGCCTTCCGACTCCGGCTGGCAGCCCGGTTCGCAGCCGGTCTCGAACGCCCGCAGCAATTCCTTCTGCTTCTTGGAAAGCTTGACAGGCGTTTCGGCGACCACCTCGACATAAAGATCCCCGCTCATGCTGCCGCCGCGCAACACGGGCATGCCCTTGCCGCGCAGGCGGAACTGGCGGCCGGATTGCGTGCCTTCCGGAATCGACACCTTCGCCTTGCCGCCATCGAGCGTAGGCACCTCGATGCTGCCGCCCAGCGCTGCCGTCACGAACGAAATCGGTGCGCGGCAATAAAGATCGTGCCCGTCGCGCTGAAAGAGTGGATGCGGCTTCATGGAGATGAAGAGATAGAGGTCGCCAGTTGGGCCGCCGTTGAAGCCTGCCTGACCCTCGCCGGCGAGCCGGATACGGGTGCCTTCTTCCACGCCGGGCGGAATGTCCACGGCGAGTGTACGCTCTTTCTGCAGCAGGCCCGCGCCATGGCACGCCTTGCATGGACTACGAATGATGCGGCCCTGGCCATGGCACGATGGGCAGGTGCGCTCGATCGTGAAGAATCCCTGCGCCGCGCGGACCTTGCCGATACCAGAACAGGTCGGGCATTGCTCCGGCTTGGTGCCCTTCTCCGCGCCGCTGCCGTTGCAGGTTTCGCAAGCAACCGCAGTGGGCACTTTGATCTGCGCCTGATGGCCGCGGAAAGACTCTTCCAGCGTGATCTCAAGATTGTACCGGAGATCCTGGCCGCGGTTCTGCCGCCGGCCACGCCTTCCGCCGCCGGTAAACTCGCCGAACAGATCGTCGAAGATGTCGGTAAAGGAGGAGGCGAAGTCGAAGCCATTGGCGCCGCGGCCGCCATGGCCATTCTCGAAGGCGGCATGGCCGAAACGGTCGTAAGCCGCGCGCTTCTGATCGTCCTTCAGGACGTCGTAGGCCTCGTTGATTTCCTTGAAGCGGACTTCCGCCGTTGTGTCGCCGTGGTTGCGGTCGGGATGGTGCTGCTTCGCGAGTTTGCGGTAGGCGCCTTTGATGACTTCGGGAGCGGCACCGCGGTCGATTCCCAAAACTTCGTAATAGCAACGCTTACTCATGCCTGGACCGCCACAACACACAGCGGCTCGCCCCTTCCGTCAGGAAGAATGCGAGCCGCTGATATCCACTTCTGTCGAGCATCGGTTCACACGCCCCCCGGCGCGAGCCCTGTTCGCTTACGCCGCGCCCTTCTTGTTTTCGTCGACTTCGGTGAATTCCGCGTCAACGACATTCTCGTTCTGCGGCGAGGGTGCTTCGCTTTCGGGCTGAGCGCCATCGGCGCCCTGCGCCGCCTGCGCCTTGTACATGGCTTCCCCCAGCTTCATCGATGCCTGCGCCAGCGCCTGAGTCTTCTGCTGGATGCCTTCCACGTCGTCGCCCTTAACTGCTTCCTTCACGGCCGCCATCGCATTCTCGATGGCCGTGCGCTCCTCCTGGCCAACCTTGTCGCCATGCTCGGAGAGGGCCTTCTCGGTCGAGTGCACCAGCGCATCCGCTTGGTTCTTGGCGTCCACCAACGCGCGCCGCTTCTTGTCTTCGGCTGCGTGGGATTCGGCGTCCTTCACCATCTTGTCGATATCCGCTTCCGACAGGCCGCCGGAGGCCTGAATGCGGATCTGCTGTTCCTTGCCGGTGGCCTTATCTTTTGCCGTGACGCTGACGATGCCGTTCGCATCGATGTCGAAGGTGACTTCCACCTGCGGCACGCCTCGCGGCGCGGGCGGAATGCCGACAAGATCGAACTGGCCGAGCAGCTTGTTGTCGGCCGCCATTTCGCGCTCGCCCTGGAAGACCCGGATGGTCACCGCTGTCTGATTGTCTTCCGCGGTGGAGAACACTTGGCTCTTCTTCGTGGGGATCGTGGTGTTGCGTTCGATAAGCCGTGTGAACACGCCGCCCAGCGTTTCGATGCCGAGGCTTAAAGGAGTGACGTCGAGCAGCAGTACGTCCTTCACTTCGCCCTTCAGCACGCCGCCTTGGATGGCAGCGCCGATAGCGACCACTTCGTCGGGGTTGACGCCCTTGTGCGGCTCCTTGCCGAACAACTGCTTCACAACCTCCTGAACCTTGGGCATGCGGGTCATGCCACCGACAAGGATCACTTCGTCGATCTGGCTCGCGGAAACGCCGGCATCCTTCAGCGCCGCTTTCACGGGCGTGACCGTCTTCTGGATGAGATCGTCCACCAAAGCTTCCAGTTTGGCGCGCGTGATCTTCATCGTGAGATGTTTGGGGCCGGAGGCATCCGCCGTAATGAACGGCAGGTTCACTTCCGTCTGCATTGCGCTGGACAATTCGATTTTCGCCTTCTCTGCCGCTTCCTTCAATCGCTGCAGCGCGAGGCGATCGTTGCGCAGATCGATGCCTGATTGTTTTTTGAACTCGTCGGCCAGGTAGCTGACGAGCCGCATGTCGAAGTCTTCACCGCCCAGGAACGTGTCGCCGTTCGTGGACTTCACCTCGAACACGCCGTCGCCGATTTCGAGCACGGAGATGTCGAAGGTGCCGCCGCCAAGGTCGTACACCGCGATGGTCTGGCCGCTGCCCTTCTTGTCCATGCCGTACGCGAGTGCCGCCGCCGTCGGCTCGTTGATGATGCGGAGCACTTCGAGGCCCGCGATTTTGCCGGCATCCTTGGTCGCCTGGCGCTGCGCGTCGTTGAAGTAGGCAGGAACGGTGATGACGGCCTGCGTGACCTTCTCGCCCAGATGCGCTTCAGCCGTTTCCTTCATCTTCTGCAGGATGAAGCCAGATACCTCCGACGGCGCGTACTGCTTGTTTTCGCGGCCCTGAACCCAAGCATCGCCGTTACCCGCCTTGACGATCTTGTACGGCACCATGCCCACATCCTTCTGGGTCATGGGATCGTCGAAGCGGCGGCCGATCAGCCGCTTGATGGCGAAGAAGGTGTATTCGGGGTTCGTGACGGCCTGCCGTTTGGCGGCTTGCCCGACCAGGCGCTCGCCGTCTGCGGTGAACGCGACGATCGAAGGGGTCGTGCGGCCTCCTTCAGAATTCTCGATGACCTTGGGGGCAGCCCCCTCCATCACGGCGACGCACGAATTGGTGGTGCCGAGGTCGATACCAATCACTTTGGCCATGTCTGTCCTCTCCTTTGGCGAATGGTCACCTGGCCCTCGGACGAGGCGCCCTCCGGTCCATTCCCATTGAAATCACTGGCAAAATCGGCCGGGCCGAAAGCCCATACCGACGCTAGGGGGTATATAGGAGTGAGCTTTTCCGCCTACAAGGCGGAAGCCCGCTAGGCCGCGCCTTTGAAGCGCTTGCGGGCGGCTTCCGCAGCTTCGGGCGGAGCCAGCCGGTCAAGCTGCGCCATGATTTCGTTCGCGGCGTCCCCCTCTACCGGTTGCGCAGGCGCTGGGAGCGTGTCCTCGCCTTCGAGAATTGCGACCAGCGACTTGCGGGCGCGAGCAACCCGGCTTTTGACGGTGCCAACGGCGCAATTGCAGATGCGCGCCGCGTCTTCGTAGGAGAAGCCGCCTGCTCCGACCAAAATCAACGCTTCGCGCTGCTCGTCGGAGAGGCAGGAGAGCGCCCGCGCCGTATCTGACAGTTCCGCTGCCCATGACTGCTCGCCAGCCGAGCCCGGGATACGCTCAGCCGCGTCCTGGTCCCAAGGCGCCTGCCGCCAGGCGCGCCTGCGGTCGGAATAGAATTGGTTTCGCAGAATGGTGAAAAGCCACGCCTTGAGGTTGGTGCCCGGGGCGAACATGTCCCGTGCCTGCCACGCCTTCACCAGCGTTTCCTGCGCCAGATCATCCGCTGTTTCCTGGTTGCCGCACAGCGAACGGGCAAAAGCCCGCAGAAAAGGGATGAGCCCCAGCAAGTCCTTCTTGAACTGGGCGTCGTTAGCTGCCTTGGACTGGCCAATGGCCGCCCCTTGGGGCCGTCGCGCCGGCGCGGTTTCGGTGCGCATGCTCAGGCCTCGCCTTCGGGCTCTTTCTCCAGCTGGTCCATTTGCCGGAGCAGGTCCAGAAATTCTTCCGGGACAGGCTCCTGCGCGACATTGTCGTACACGCGGCGCAACTCACGGCCGATCGCGCGCTGCCGCGTTTTGATCGCCCTCGCCCGTTCCCTGTCCGGTTTCTGGTCTTTTCTCACCAAACCCCAGCCCCGTCGCTGTACCGATGTTGCCACGCAGTTTTCTCGATGGTTGAGTCGTACGCCTCGTGGCCGACCTGTGGAAAGCCACGCCCGACCATCAAACGCCCTTGCCCCCCGGCGGTTCCATCAAATGGAACTTTTCTGAAGAGATAGACGTTCCGATGCAGACTTTCCGACACCTCGAAGGAGCTGGCGTATGAGCATGACACAGGCCCTGGCGCCCCATCTGCCCTATCTGCGCAGGTACGCCCGCGCCCTGACGGGCTCCCAGAAAAGTGGCGACGCGTACGTGCGGGCCTCGCTTCAGGCGCTCTTGGCAGGCGAGCGGAATTTGGCGGAAGGGCTGGCCCCCCGTGTGGCTCTCTACAAGCTATTCCACATTATCTGGACCAGCCCCGCTGTCCGCTTCGACAACGGCAATGCCGACCCTGATACCGTGCAGCACCCGGAAGGACGGCTGCAGGCACTCCCTGCCGAACGCCGTGCGGCCCTGCTGCTGACCGCGGTCGAGTCATTCAGCGTAGAAGAAGCAGCCCAGATTCTCGATGAGACACCCGAGGAAGTGGAGCGCGCCATTCTAGATGCTCAGAAGACCATCGAGAACGAACTGGTTTCCAAAATCCTGATCATTGAGGACGAGCCCATCATCGCGCTGGACCTGGAAAATCTGGTGACGGAGCTGGGTCACGAGGTTGTCGCGACGGCCGCCAGCAAGGACCAGGCGGTCAAGGAGGCGATGAGCAAGAAGCCCGGGCTTATTCTTGCTGACATAAACCTCGGTGAAGGGGGATCAGGCATCGATGCGGTGAATGAGATTCTCAACACCTTCGACATCCCCGTGATCTTCGTCACCGCCTATCCGGAACGGCTGCTCACAGGCGAGCGCCCTGAGCCCACATACCTGATCGCGAAACCGTTCCTCCCCGAAACGGTCCAAGCGACAGTGGGACAGGCGCTGTTCTTTCATCCTATCAAAAGAAAGGCAGCGTAGCCCGCCTAAGGAACGCCAAGGCTGCTGGCGCCGTTTCCATTCAGAAGCGACGGAGTGATTGGCATGCTTGGATGGGCTCTAACTTTTCTTCTTCTGGCCTTGGTGGCGGGGCTGTTAGGCTTTTTCGCGTTGGCCGGCGTGGCCGCGATGATCGCGAAGGTCCTGCTGCTTGTTTTCCTGGTGCTGCTGGTTGTGAGTTTCTTCGGCGGCGGGTTTCGCCGCAGCCCGCCTATCTAGGACAACGAGGCTGGATAAAGGCCCGGCCGGACATCCGGCCGGGCCTTTTATTTGCGGGGTGCGACAGCCTGCCGCCGATTTTTTGATTTTTTCTGGAACCACTAATAGGCCGCCCCGTTATCACAGCCGAGCGGATGTCCGGTCCGGTACGCCCCAGCCCCTTCGACACCCCGCATCGGGTGTCCGCTCACTAGCTTCCCCTCAAGCGCCCGCAAGGGCGCTTTTCTTTATGTAGCTGCTGGAACGGCCGTGGCGAGCGGCCCGTTCCTCGATCAGCAGGCGCATTCCTGGAGCACCAATGGACCGCACGGACTCCGACAATTTCCGCTCTGAGGACGGTTCCGGAAACCAACTCAACACAACGGAAGCTCGGCAGGCTACAACCGGAACCGGAGCCCGGTACGTCCTGCACATTAGTGTGGCACTCGTTGTGATCGCCTTTGCGATCATCTATTTCGTGATGCGCTAGTCCTTGGCGCGTTCGACGTAAGAGCCGTCTTCGGTCAGCACCACCACCCGCGTGCCAACGGTGATGTGGGTGGGTACCATTGTGCGAATGCCGTTGGACAGCATGGCGGGCTTGAACGAGCCGGACGCCGTCTGCCCCTTCACCACCGGTTCGGTTTCCGTGATTTCCAGCGTCACCCGCGCCGGGATTTCGATGGAGACCGGCGAGCCGTTGAAGCTGGCCAGCCGAACCTCCATCCCTTCCTGAAGATAAGGCGCCATATCGCCCAGAATGTCAGGCCCGACATGGACCTGATCGAAGGTCTCCGGCTGCATGAATACGTAGTGATCGCCGTCCTGATACAGGTAGGTGTAGGTCTGGTATTCGATGAACGCTTTCTCCAGGGTGTCGGTGGTTTTGTAGCGGTCGCTGATCTTCACGCCGTCGGAGATGCGGCGCATTTCCAGTTGGGTCACGGGGGTACCCTTGCCGGGATGGATGTTCTCCGCCGTCACCACAATGTAGAGCTTACCGTCCTTCTCGATGACGTTGCCTTTGCGGACGTTGCTCGCGATAACCGAAACCACCTGAAACCTCGAATTTGGGCTGGCGGCGTATAGCAGGGCTTTCCCGCGGCCGCCAATGCAAAGGCATGATTCCATCTGCCGGTCTCGTTTC
>JAFAVP010000188.1 GCA_019242395.1 Alphaproteobacteria bacterium
AATTCCGGATCATCTCCGCGCTGCACCCCACCGGCTTTCCCGTCGCGCGGCCTTATCTGCTCTGCGAAGACGAGAGCATCATCGGCACCATGTTCTATGTGATGGAGCACGTGGAGGGCCGCATCTACTGGGGCCCGCTGCTGCCCGACCAAACGCCAAAGCAGCGCCACGACATCTACGACGCCATGAACGAAACCTTCGCGCGCCTGCACAACCTCGACTGGCGGGCCCTGGGGCTCGAAGATTTCGGCAAGCCCGGCAATTACGTTGCCCGCCAGATCGCGCGCTGGACCAAGCAATACAAGGCCTCCGAAACCGAGCGCATCGATGAGATGGAGAAGCTGATCGCGTGGCTGCCGCTCCACCTCCCCGAAGCCCCGCGCGACGCCATCGTCCACGGCGACTACCGGCTCGACAACATGATCCTGCATCCCACCGAACCACGCGTGCTGGCGGTGCTCGACTGGGAGCTCTGCACCATTGGCGATCCGATGGCTGATTTCACCTACCACCTGATGCAGTGGCAGATGCCGGGCGACGGCTCGAACACCGGCACGTCGCTCCTGGATGCCGACCTGCCCGCGCTCGGCATTCCCGCCATGGACGAATACACGCGATGGTACCTGACCCGCACGCAACGCGACGCACTGCCGGAACTCGACTATTACGCCGCCTATAATTTCTTCCGCCTGGCGGGAATCCTTCAGGGCATCGTGGGCCGGGTGCGGGATGGCACGGCAGCAAGTGCCCAAGCGGCCGAAAACGCCGCCCGTGTCCGCCCGCTGGCGGAGCGGGGCTGGCACTTCGCCCAACGTGCCGGCGCGCGCGGCTAACCGGACCGCCTTCCGTGGAATCAAAAAGGCGGATCTCGCGACTCCTCCAGGGCGTCCGCATGCGACGAAACCTGAGAAAGAGCGATATCCGCCTCGCCCTGAGCAATCGCAGGCCCCCGGTGTGCTGGCGTCACTCAAGACGCCGCCGGCAGGCACCATCGCTCCTCCCCTCGGGCCCCTGTGCGAACTTTCGGATTGTCACTGATCGGACCTTCGGCGATCCGGTTACGCCACATCGTGTCCTTTTAACCCGGCTGTTCGCTGGGTGCGCGCGAGGCCGCACCCCTGCCCTGTATGTCCCCGCGTCTGCTTAAATCATGACACCAGCCACTCCGTTTCCATCCAAGAACATATAGAGAACACAAACTCCGCAGTCAAGGCCGGAAGGATCGCGTTATCCCGCTCGGCCGGCGGGCGGGATGGTGGCTCGGCAAGTATCTTCTCGATAGCCGGCCTGGGCTTCTCCAGCGCAGCCACGAGTTTCTTTTCGTGACCAATTATGGCGATCCGCTGACGCCGGACTGGCTGTCGGCGCGGGTGCGCAGGCTGCTGGTGGCTGCGGGCTTCAATAAACCCGGCTGCTGCCATCTCTTCCGCCATGCCTGCGCTACCCACATGCTCAACAACGGGGCCGATATCCGGTTCATCCAGGAAATGCTTGGGCATGCCAGCCTCGCCACCACGGAGCGCTACACCCGCGTCAGCATCGCCAAGCTGGCCTAGGTTCACGGCGCCACCCATCCCGGCGCGCAGCTCTAAGCCAGGCGATCCCCGGGCATCGCTTCGCCACCCCCACCTCTCCAGCGTCTACACCTACGTTGGAAATGATCCAACGAATATGACGGACCCAACTGGTGAGGTCTGCGAAGGTACACGGATCGGTTCGGCGTCCGATTCGATTTGCGGCGACACAAAGGACTCCAACAATCCAAACGCTGGCGCGGGAAGCCCTCAGAATCAGGTCACGCATCCTGCACAACCGAACTCAGGGGCGCACCGCAGTGCATCCCGCGCCAGCTCGGGAGATCAGAAGCCGTCTTCCACCAATGAGGGACTTGGAAGTGGGGGCGAGGACATCATATTCGGGGTATTAACTCTCCCATTTGGCGGTGAAGGCTTCGCTGAAACCGCAGCCGACGAAGTTGTGCAGGCTACGGCGAAGGAAGGCGCGGAAGCATTAGGTAGCGAAGGCTCTACAGTAGCAGGGAAAACTGTAAAGGACGTATTGGAGCACGATCCCTTGAAAGGTACCAAGACCGGTACTTTGGAGGTGAGGCAAAATGCGCGTTCCGAATATGCTCAGTTGAATCAGCGTCGCGGTACGCCTCAGCCCCGCCCTCGAACTGGGTTGGAGAAAACTACGGAATGGTTCCGGGTGATGCTACGACTTCTTACGGGTACAGGACCGCATTGATGAGAGCTATTCTCGCCAGATTTGTTGCGCCGTTCCGAATCGCGGCGCTATGGAATCAAGCACTTGATTATGCGTCTCGCGGACAATATGGCGGGGCCATGACGCGCCTTGCTGAGATATACACCCTACTGCGTCAGCCTATGCCTTCGTTCAAAGTAGATTATGAGTTCAATCTCCTGCTGGCCCATATTTTGGAGAAGCAGTCTGACTTCTCGGGCGCTATTTCGGCTGCAGAAACTGCGGTATACCAAATCCGGAATTCGGGACGCTTATCCGACGCAGATCGAAAATATCTTCTGTATTATGCAAAAGTCCTTATGGAGTACTGTTCCGATAGCGGGGCGGTAACAGCCTCGGTGACCGATATAGACGTAAAATTTGGTGATCTCCTCTTGAATAGCGTCAGTAATCACTTACAATCAAAGTTCCCGGTGGATCAGCCCCAGCACCACTCCGGCGAGATGCGTCTCATTTGATCCAGCGGGAAGGTTGATGTGCCGTTAGCCGCCAGCTTCCCCTCATCCGACAACCCACTTTTCGCCGCCAAATCGCGAGATGAACACCAAACTCGCCTCGCATTTGCCAAGCGCGCCCAGAAACACTCAGCTTGCCGTCCAAAGTTCTTTCGCTTTCGGACAGCGAAGGGAATGTCGTGGTGCCTGCTGGCGTACTTGCCCGCTTATCAACCAGCCTTGCGTTGATTGAATGACGCACCTGCCGGATTTCGCGTCACTGAGACTATCTAATGCCGACAGCCCACGCACCTTGCGGTCTTGCACGCGCGGCCAGCAGTCCCCCCAGAGGACGAGAAATCGCCTTCATGCTGTCCAAATTGAAGGACAACCGGCGGATCAAATTTCTCTGTCTCTATCGGCGCTTACTGCAATGGTTGAAGTGTCACGAGGAGCAAGGAACGATACTCGCAGCCCCGCTGCCGGAGAGGGATGTGCGGCTTAGGGGATGGAGACTTGCGAAGGACACTGCGGCCGCTCCGAGAGGAAGTGATAAGCGCCGGAAGCGAGAGAGGTGAGGGACCGCGATCAGCCGAGCGGGCTTCGCACAAGGCGGCTCGGCAAGCTGGCTGTTTCTGGGCGCGCTGGGCGAGATGCGGGGCGTGTTTGGTGTGCATCTCGCAATTTTGGCGGCTGAGGGAAAGCGCTAGTGAGTTTTTATTCCGTGACAAACTGAGAGTGACGGGCAGCTTAGGCAGTCATCTACCATGTTGCACGTTGAAGATGTGGCCATCGGCGCGATCAAGTCGCACAACAGCGACGCCGCCGGTTTCTCCCGGATGTAGGCTGCCAGTGATAACCCAATGGTTACCGTCAAGGCTCGCGTGAAAAGGTCTCTCACGCAATATCGTCTTCTCCCCGTAGATGGGCATCAGCACTGCTTCTGCGATTTTTATCGCGGTCCTCGCGTCCGGTACAAAACCATTTCTTGGTATGTAGTTCGCCGCTTCGGCCATGCTAGATGAGCCGACTATGACAAGAGTTGCGATACCGCATGCAAGCCATCTGCGCAGCATTTCGGAATCATTGTCCCCAGACATCCAATCCTCCTCCTAGGCCGCAAGAAAGGCCGGGCTGCGCGCCAGGACAATGTCCTTGGCTGTAGTTCGGGGTCGATTGGTTTTGAGAGTTCTGACTCGATCCGCCACTGCCTTGCCCGTTGGAAGGCATGGTCGTTGGACCCGGTTGCTGAGAAATGGTTGCCGGGTTCCTACCATTCTGGTTTTGCTGTTCTGATCGGCGAAGTTTCGTAATCTTGTGCCCACGTTTTTGGTTCGGGTCGTATTTCAGGATATGCCCTTTCGGTGTGCCGAGCCACAGTGGATAGCCGAGAGATTCCGAATACTTCATATCCTCATCAGAGAAGATTTCGTTCTGATAGCGTGGATCGTTGCCGCCGTGGGTGTGATATGCGTCACGGCAGGTTAAGCAAGTTCCCGGAGACGAACTCGCTACATCTCCACGATTTGGCGCTGTGTACGACCATCCATTGCTAAACCAGAAATGATATACGCGCCCGGCATATTCCGTGCTTTCCTGAATTGATGTTGGATTGATGTCTTCTATCGCGGCCTGCGCTGCTTCCCCAGGGGTGTCGTACCAATCCCCCGGTGCGACACCTCGAGGGTCGGTCCTATTGGTTGGATCATTTCCAACGTAGGTGTAGAGGTTGAGGTCTGCGGTGTAGCCGACCGGATCGGTCTGCAGGACCCGAGGGTCGTAAGCTGCTTCCCTTCACACAATGTTCATAAGGCTGTTCAGCCTTAAGCCGTAACGATCATGGATTTTCTCCGCTGCCACCACCCTGAGCGGACGCTTATATCGAAAGGCCTGCGGACCGAATTGCATATCGGAAGTCAGCAACAACTTGCCAGCTTTGGACTGGCCCAGAAGATTTTCGATCAACAAAAAGAACGGCCGCTTATAATTGGGCAGGATGCGGTATCGGCGACATTCAATCTCCTCTAGCATCTCGTATGCCCAAAACCTACCCCTCTCTTCCGAAACAGTGGGGTCCCCAATATGAACAAGTGTCCCGCCATCGCGCGCAAAGTCGCGTTGCCACAGAGAAGCCGAACCCCGATGGGAGCATGGAGGCTGCGAGAGAACGACCTTAAACGGAAGTGATCTGCTCGATACCGAGATGTCTCTCGTCTTACTGACCAGAATTTCGAGCGACGCCGCCATACTATTTTCCCCCCAAGTCCTGATATTCCTCCCAAGCGTCCTGTACTTCTTCATCGCTCATATTTGGGTTGCGGGCACCTCCTGCGGGAATGCTTTGACCACCTGGTCCACCTTTGTAGTTCTTGTGAAACCAGTCGCGGAACCCTTGGTTTGTACGGAGTTGCCTTTGCGCGTCCTTTTTGCCTCGCTCTTTGCCCTTATCGGCTCGGGGTGGCTTAGCCTTAGCCTCATTCTTTGTCGGACCACAAGGTGAGTCGCCGCACAGAAGTGATGACGTTCCTACAACAACCGCTGCGGGGCCAAGCACACCGACCGCAGGTATGGCAGCCCGCGCGGCCCCGCCTACGGTTGGCAACGGCATTGCAATAGCGCCCGCGCGCTGCATCGGGGACCTCAAGTCCTGTTTGGGCTGAGGCGGACGCTGCGCCGTGACTACGACTGTCTCGACCGGTTGGCAGGTCGTACCGTTATTGTCCGTGATGCAATTTTGATCCCCCGCCTCCCCGTACGGATCGGTCATATCTACAGGATCATTTCCAACGTAGGTGTAAAGGTTGAGGTCTGCGGTGTAGCCGACCGGGTCGGTCTGCAGGAAACGGCCGCCGCCCGGCCAGTAGTAACGCGCCCGGTAATAGTAGAGCCCAGTTTCCGCATCCAACCGGCGGCCAGTGAACCGGTAGGGCTCACCACTTGAACAGGCGTTCCCGGCATCGAAGCAGTTGCCGTAGGGATCGTAGGTGTAGGGGCCTGCGGTCACCCCGCCGCCCCCTCCGCTCATGGCGATGACGCTGCCCTGATGGTTGGTATGGAAATACCAGTAGACCGTCGCCCCGCCGTTCACCTCTGCAATCGGCTCATCGATCGCTGCGCCCGGAACATAGTGCTCGTAAATGGCGCCCGCGGCCGTATACTCTGCAATCTCGTCGTCGCCGTCATCGAGGAAATACCGCTCGGTCACCCCCGTGCCGCTCTTGTGCGTCCGGCGGCCGAGCGGATCATAGGGTAAGACGCCGCCACGGTGCCGCCTGACTTCGCATGGGGTCACCCGGCATAGGGATTTTTCGACGTGCGGAGGGAGAAGCGGATCGGGGTGCCGTAGAGGTCGAACGCCTTGCGCAGCGCGTTCTGCAGGTAGCGCATATACGAGTCCGGCAGCGCCTTCAGCTGATTGCCGAACAGGGCGAAGGTCGGCGGCCGCGCTTTCGGCTGAGTGATATAGCGGATGCGCACGCGGCGGCCATGAACCGCCGGCGGCGGGTGCGCGGACATCGCCTGCTCCAGAAAACGATTCAGTTCACCGGTGCCCACGCGCGTGTTCCATGCCTGGTCCGCCGCAAGCACGGCCTCCAGCACACGTTCGATGCCTTCACCGGTGCGGGCGGAGGTGGCGATCAGCGGCGCGCCGAAGACCTGGGGCAGCAGTTCATCCCGCTGCTCCCGGAACCGCGAAATGGCGCCGGCGCGGTTCTCCAGGAGATCGAATTTGTTGATGGCAAAGACGATGGCGCGGCCCTCGCGCGCCACCAGGTCCGCGATGGCGAGATCCTGCTTCTCGAACGGCATGGTGGCGTCGATCAGCACGATGACGCATTCGGCGAACCGGATCGCTTCGAGCGTGCTCTCGATCGAGAGTTCCTCCAGCGTGTGGCCAGCGGCGCGCGCCTTCTTGCGCAGGCCCGCCGTGTCATGCAGCAGGAAGGCGCGGCCCTCCACCTCCCATTTGGCAATCACCGCGTCGCGCGTGGTGCCCGCTTCCGGCGAGGTGAGCGCGCGCTCCTCGCCGATCAGCGCATTGAACAGGCTGGACTTGCCGACGTTGGGCCGCCCCACGATGGCGAGCTTCAGCGGCTGCTGAGACTGCTCCCCGGGCGCAGACTCAAGCTCCTCACTCGCATAGGGAGAGAGCGCTTCAAGCAAATCGCCAAGCCCGATGCCATGCTCGGCCGAGAGCGCAATCGGCTCGCCCAGCCCGAGAGAGAACGCGTCGTTCACGTTAGCGGCAGCCGCGCGGCCCTCGATCTTGTTCGCCGCCAGCACAACGGGCTTGCCGGACTTGCGCAATTCGGACGCGATGATTTCGTCCCCCGCGGTCACGCCGGCGCGGCCATCCATCAGCAGCAGGCAGACATCCGCCTCGCGGATGGCAGCGCGGGTTTGCTCCACCATGCGCGCCGGCAAGGTTTCGCCCTTGGCATCTTCGAAGCCTGCCGTATCGACGAGGCGCAAGCCCAACGGCCCGAGCTGCGCCTCGGCTTCGATACGGTCGCGGGTGACGCCCGGCGTATCATGCACAATGGCGATCTTCCTGCCGGCCAGCCGGTTGAACAGCGTCGATTTCCCGACATTCGGGCGGCCGACAATTGCGACAGTGAGAGCCATCGCGAACAGCGAATAGCGAATGGCGGATGGAAATACGAATCCGGCTGGTTATTCGCCCGCTACCGCAGCGCCACCAGTTGCGCGCCGTTGGTCAGGAGATAGAGGGTGCCGTTGGCAACAACCGGAGAAATGTAAGCACCGTCGGGGATGTCCGTCTTGCCGGTGAGCTGCCCCGTATAGGGCGAGATGGAGTAGGCGCGCCCGTTCGAGGACACCACGATCAGCCGGTCGGAAACCAGCACGGGTCCGGTCCAAACCATCGGCCCGCTCTTATCCTCTTCATCCTCATAGCGCGGCAGCTGGTGAACCCAT
>JAFAVP010000278.1 GCA_019242395.1 Alphaproteobacteria bacterium
TTGGAGATAAGAAAATTTGGCCGGACAAAAAGTGAAATGCGCGCATGAGGGAAGGCCAGAAGCTGTCCTTTGCCTTGCGGTTCGAAGGGGCTCGAGCTCGTTCTGAAATCCGCGCTGCTCGAATAGTCGGGCATCGAGGACGAGGCCGTTGTCTCTTGATCACGTGCTCTACGCCGTCTGCGCGCACGTGGTTAAACGTTATGGCGAGATCGGGGCGAAGAAGCCTGCCGCGAGAGGAGGGCTTGCGCCTTGGCAGCAGCGGCGGGCCACGGAACTGATGGGCGACAACCTCAGCTCGGATGACATATCGCTCAAAAAAATTGCCGAGGAGTGCGGGATATCTATTTCGGAATTGTCGGAGACCGTTCGACCAATGGAATCCCCGCCGGCCTGCTCGCATTCCTCCGCCGGTGCGCGGAGATGGCGTCGGGGCGCGCCTGTCAAATTGCGACCCCCTCGCATGCGGCTCACCGCATTTCTTGCACAAAGGCCTCAGCCCTGCCTCAAACGAAATCGCCCCGCGAGGGCATGCGGGGCGAGTCCGGGTCGTGGGGGCGAACCCGCGTTTCAGAGCTCTCGGGCTCCTTCATGCTCCTCCCTGAGGAGCAATTCTTCCTGCCGCACAAAGCTGAAGCCTTTGCAAACGCCGACTGCCGGGCTGTGCTTGGTCACCCGGGGAAAGCGTGAACGACCTGGGCCGCCTGCGCATCGCCGCAGAGCGGGCCGACGGCGTCATCCACGCGGCCTTCCACGACTTTGCGAACATAAGGCAGAACAGCGAGGACGACCGCAAGGTCATCGAGACGCTCGGCGAGGTGATGGCCGGCTCGGACCGGCCGCTCATCATCACCTCTGGTACAGGCCTCGCCCGGTCAAAGATCGGCGCCCCGGCGGTCGAGACCGACGACCACGACGCGTTGATGACTGATCTATTCGCGCGGTTCGCGGAAAGAATTGCATCTGCTCCAAGAGTCCACGAGCCCTACATGGTGGTTGCAGTCTTATCGAAATTGTAATGCTTTCTGGTTCGACGGTTCCGTGGGAGATCCAGTCGGCGATCTCAGCCGTCGTGATGGCCATGGACAAGTTTCTCGAAGAAGTTCGCCTCGGGATGCAGAGCACTACGCCAGATGAACTGGCATGTCGCTAGCCCACGGTTCCGCCGGCGGGGCGCGGACGACTGCGGCACCAGTCGTTGCACGACATTGGAACGGGCCAACCGTCGCCTCAAGCCGCTGTACGGTGAGAACCGATACGCCAGACGCTTCCGCCATCTTAGATCCCGACCATCCGAGTAGCAGGCGAGCTGCCTTGACCTCGGCTATTGATACCCTTTCGCCGGGACATCGCGTCACGCCTTTCAGTAGCCGTCCTTTATCGTCCTATTACTGTTCTCCTAGTCGGAGATCGAGCTGGCGCACTCGGCACTTCCAGATGGCCTTCACGAGACCTTCGCACGCTGAAAACGACAGCGCCAAGCCCGCGAGATGGCCTACGACGATCTCTTAATCAGGACCATCGCCACCAACCCGACAAGCACGATAACAACCATGACCAGCCACTTCGTTCGGGCACGCTGACGTTCGAGAGCCTCAGCTTCGTAGTCCCGCCGGGGTCCTTCGTGCGGTTGCATGGTCTCGGACCTTGCGATCAGTGATGTTGGCAGGCAAATTGTTACGATCCGGCTCACTTGAAGGCTTGCGGATCGGTGCCTGGTATCGCACTTCGCCATCGTGGCGTGAGCCTCGAAAACCAAAATTTGCAAGCGGGCGCCGCTGCGGAGATCAGCGCCAGCATCTCCGGCGACGAGAAATCGCCGAGACGCTGGAAGGACCATCCGCAACAAACCGGCCGCAAGCCTCCGCAACACCTGAGTATCCCGCCTCGCACCGCTCGGGACGATAGGCGCCTTGGGGGCGGCAGTCAGCGAGAAGAGGAAGCACCAAATAGGGGGTTGGTGCGATTTCGATCCTAATGCTCTCTCGCACGGCATATTGAGATGAGTTATCACGCGTGTGAGGCATTGACAGGATTTCGCCTCGGGTGAACTCGGCCTATAGAATTATCGGTGCGGCTTGGGGCGGGCCGATTGACCCTCAAGTAGGTCCTCGCTGAAGACCGCAGCGTTCTGTCAAATGCACCTCGATATCTCGCTTCGTGGTCTCGTTGAAGATTGTCACCGGGGCGCTAGGATGTTGCTGCTTTACCCTCGAAGCCGCAGAAAGCACCTGGCCCTCGTCGCCGAATCTACTCCCGAAATCCTCGAGAATCCCCGCCGACTGCCAGCACGCGCCGGCGCGTCTCGGCGTTAACGTCGGCGCGGCCGTTCAGTGCGCGCGACACCGTGCCGATTGAGACTTTGAGGTGCCGCGCCAGGTCGCTCCGACCCGCTCGGCCAGAGCCAGCGCCTCCTCGTAGGAGGCGCGAGCGGGCGCGTGCTCACCACGGCACTGATGGATCTGACCGAGAACGATCAGCGGCACAGCCAGATGATCGAGCAGCCCCAGTCGGCGATCAAGGTCGATCGCCTTGCGCGCCGCCTCGACGCCTTCGGCCTCGCACCGATCGGTCAGAGCGCAATAGGACACGGCGAGGTTGGCATAGAGCTGCGACTGGAAGCCAAGATCGCCCACCTCAGAGCCGTCGACGCCCCATCACGATGACGCGATGATCGACGCGCTCGCCGAAGTGCTCATTGTTGTACAGGGTCACGGCGCCCGAGCAGACCAAACGAATGAATCGGTCGATCGATTCCCACAGCGACCCCTACGTTCTCGGCGTCGCCTTCTACCAAATGCTCTCCCGACAAAATCATCGCCGCTGTCAATCGTGAGCGCCAAGCGTTAAACTCGATCCGCCGGTGATGGCGCGCGGGGAATGGCATTCGTCGCTGCGCCGCGGCGTGCCGTATAGCAATCCATCGAGCATTGTGGCTAGTGGATCCAATCTGACGATTGAGTCCGTTTGAGGATTCCCGGGTGCTCGCGGGTATG
>JAFAVP010000085.1 GCA_019242395.1 Alphaproteobacteria bacterium
GACTGGTTCGCGGGTATCGGCAAGCCCAACAACACGGGCACAAAGCTCTTCTGCATCTCAGGTCACGTGAACAAGCCGTGCAATGTGGAAGAGGCGATGAGCATTCCGCTGCGCGAGCTGATCGAAACGCATGCGGGCGGCGTGCGCGGCGGCTGGGACAATCTGCTGGGTGTAATCCCCGGCGGATCTTCGATGCCGGTGCTGTCGAAGGAAATCTCCGACGACATCCTGATGGATTTCGATTCGCTGGTGAAAGCGAAGTCGGGCCTCGGCACGGCCGCGGTGATCGTGATGGACAAGTCCACCGACATCATCAAGGCGTTCGCGCGGCTCGCCTATTTCTACAAGCACGAGAGCTGCGGCCAGTGCACACCATGCCGCGAAGGTTGCGGCTGGATGTGGCGCGTGCTCACCCGCATGGGCAAAGGCGAGGCCACGATGGAGGACATCGATCTGCTGCAGGAAGTGACGAAGCAGATCGAAGGTCACACCATCTGCGCCTTCGGGGAAGGCGCCTCCTGGCCGGTGCAGGGTTTCCTGCGCCACTTCCGCCCGGAGATCGAGAAGCGCATCCGCGAGCATGGCGGGCGGCATTCGGCGCCCATGCAGCCGCTGGCGGCGGAGTAGGCGATGGCGGAGAAGAAACAGACGGTACAACCGCCACTGCCGCTGATGATCGCGGCGTTCATCGGCATCGGTGGCGCCGTGGTGACGATGTTCGCATGGCGCGGCGAGAAGGCGAAGAAGCTTTATCTCTCGCACTGCGATGTGGCGCTGGCGAACCCGCGCTTCTCCAGCCCCGATCTCGCCAAGCTGGATCTGAAGGCGAAAACCTTCGACGGCAGCGCCGACGAATTCGAGCGCTACGAATGGTACGTGGCGCGGTTGGTTTACACGCTGGATGAGTGCCTCGCGCTGGCGCCGACTCCGCAATGGTATGCGGTGGCGAGAACGCAGCTTGCGAACCACAAGAAGTACTTCGCGTCCGACTATTACAAGAAGCAGGACTACCTTTCGCATTACTCGCTGCGCATGCGCATGCTGATCGAACAGCAGGCGGAGGCCGCCTGATGCCTACGCGGAAGCTTATCATCGACGGCAAGGAAGTGGAGGCGGAGGACTCAATCACGCTGCTGCAGGCCTGCGAGCAGGCCGGCGCCGAAATCCCGCGCTTCTGCTATCACGAGCGGTTGTCAGTCGCAGGCAATTGCCGCATGTGCCTGGTCGAATGGGTGGGTGCGCCGAAGCCGCAGGCCAGCTGCGCGCTGCAGGTGAAGGACATCTTCCCCAACAAGGACGGCACGCCCGCGAAAATCAACACGCATTCCGCTTACGCCCAGAAAGCGCGCGAAGGCGTGATGGAATTTCTGCTCATCAACCATCCGCTTGATTGCCCGATCTGCGACCAGGGCGGCGAATGCGACCTGCAGGACCAGGCGCTCTATTACGGCCGCGCCAATTTCCATCGCTTCAACGAGAACAAGCGCGCGGTGGAAGACAAGTACATGGGCCCGCTCATCAAGACGATCATGACGCGCTGCATTCAGTGCACGCGCTGTGTGCGGTTCGCCACAGAAGTCGCCGGGGTACCCGATCTGGGCGGTACAGGCCGCGGCGAAGATCTCGAGATCATGACCTATCTCGACAAGGCATTCGATTCGGAATTGTCAGGCAACGCCGTAGATCTGTGCCCAGTCGGCGCTTTGACTCACAAGCCTTGGGCCTTCATCTACCGGCCCTGGGAGCTGCGCAAGACTCCTTCAATCGATGTGCACGACGCGCAAGGTTGCAATATCCGGGTGGACAGCCGCAGCGGGCAGGTGCTGCGGATACTGCCGCGCATCAACGAGGCGGTGAACGAGGAGTGGATTTCCGACAAGTCACGCTACGCCTGCGACGGCCTGCGTAGCCAGCGGCTGGACCGGCCCTACATCCGGAAAGAGGGCAAGCTGGTTCCGGCCAGCTGGGGAGAGGCATTCGAGGCCGTCGCGGCGCATATCCGCAACACGCGGCCCGAGCGCATGGCAGCCATCGTTGGCGATCTCGCGGCGGCGGAAGAGATCAAGGCGCTGAAGGATCTGATGCGCTCGCTGGGTGTCGCCAATCTGGAATGCCGGCAGGATGGCGCGAAGGCGGGCGGCGGTCCGCGGCAATCCTATCTCTTCAATACCACCATTGCCGGCGTGGAATTCGCCGATGCGCTGCTGCTGATCGGCTGCAACCCGCGCTGGGAAGCGCCCGTGCTGAACGCCCGCATTCACAAGACGTGGCTGAATAGCGCCATCAGAATTGCCAACGTAGGCGTGCCGTACAATCTTACCTACCCGGTCGAGCAACTGGGCGGCAGCGCGAGCGTCTTGCGCGGTATCGCGGATGGCAGCCATGAGTTCGCGAGAACTTTGCGCGATGCCAAGCGGCCGATGCTCATTCTTGGACCGGGCGCCCTCGCGCGGACCGACGGCGCGGCCATCATCAATCTCGCGGCGCGGATCGCCTCCGACACCGGCATGATCGGACCCGCTGGTTCTCCGGCCGAAGGCGGCTGGAACGGCTTCAATGTGCTGCACACCGCGGCGTCGCGCGTGGCGGCACTCGATCTTGGGTTTGTCCCCGGTGAAGGCGGCCGCGACATGGCCGCTATTCTCGACGGCACGAGTAGTGGCGAGATTGATTTCGTCTGGCTGCTCGGCGCGGATGAGTTCGACCTGAACCGGCTGGGCAATGCCTTTGTCGTTTATCAGGGCACGCATGGGGACGCCGGTGCTCATCACGCCGATGTTATTCTGCCCGGTGCGGCCTATACCGAGCAGGACGGCATCTATGTCAATTTCGAGGGCCGCCCGCAATTCGCCGAGCGCGCCATTTTTCCGCCGGGTCAGGCGAAAGAAGGCTGGGCCATTCTACGCGCGTTCTCGGACGTCATCGGCCAGCGGCTGCCGTACGACAACCGTGTCGAGCTGCGGCGAGGGCTGTTCGCCGACGCGCCGCATCTCGCCAATCAGAATGCGTCGCCGCAATCCGCAGGCGCCGATCCGGCCGTCTGGAGCAATATCGGTGTGGCGGGAGAGATCGACGAGCGGGCGCCGCTTGCCTCCCCCATCTCCGACTTCTATCTCACCAATCCTATCGCGCGGGCGAGTGAGACCATGGCCGAGTGCAGCAAGGTCTATGTCACTGGCGCGTTGAAGATCGCGGCGGAATAGATGTTCTTCACGTCCTACTTCCAGCACCACGGGTTGCCTTACGGCTGGGCATGGACGCTCAGCCAGGGGATCGTCATCGTTTTCTTCGAGCTGATCCTCGCGCTCTCGGTTGCGCTTTTCATTCTTGCCGATCGCAAGATCTGGGCAGCGGTACAGCTTCGCCGCGGGCCCAATGTGGTGGGTGCTTTTGGCCTGCTGCAAACCATCGCGGATGCGCTGAAATTCTTCTTCAAGGAAGTGATCGTGCCGGCCGGCGCCAACAAGGTGCTGTTCCTGCTGGGCCCCCTGATCACCGCGACACTGGCCTTCGCCTCATGGGCGGTGATGCCCGTGAGCGCGGGCTGGGTGGTCGCCAACATCAATGTCGGCATCCTCTATCTATTCGCCATCTCCTCGTTGGGCGTGTACGGCGTGATCGTGGCCGGCTGGGCCTCCAATTCGAAATACGCCTTCCTCTCCGCGTTGCGCGCCGCGGCGCAGATGGTGTCTTACGAAGTGTCCATCGGCTTCGTGCTGATCACCGTGCTTCTGTTCGCGGGCTCATTGAACCTTTCCGCTATCGTCGAGGCGCAGCGGCATGGCTGGTTCCTGTTCACCATCCTGTTTCCGATGGGCATCGTCTTCTTCATCTCCACTCTGGCGGAAACCCAACGCCCGCCGTTCGATCTTCTGGAAGCAGAATCCGAACTCGTGGCGGGCTTCATGGTGGAATATTCCTCCACCCCGTTCCTGCTGTTCTTCCTCGGCGAGTACATGAACGTCATCATGCTGTCGGGGCTGATGGCTGTGCTGTTCCTTGGCGGCTGGCTTTCGCCGCTGCCGTTCTGGCCATTCACCGCAGTCCCGGGCGTGATCTGGTTCATCCTGAAGCTGCTGTTCGTCTTCTTCTGCAATTCGATGGTGAAAGCCTTCATCCCGCGATACCGCTATGACCAGCTGATGCGGCTCGGCTGGAAGGTGTTCTTGCCGCTGTCGCTCGTCTGGGTCGTGCTCACGGCCGGCTGGGTGCTGATCTTCCCGCATGGCATTTGGGCCGCCTTTGCCCATGGAGGCGCCTGATGGCTTTCGCTGGTCTGGACCGCACAGCGCGCACGATCTTCCTGTGGGAGTTCGTCAAGAGCTTCGGCCTTGCGCTGCGCTACTTTTTCTCACCGAAAGCCACGCTGAACTATCCGTTCGAGCGCGCGCCGCTATCCCCGCGCTTCCGCGGCGAGCATGCGCTCCGGCGTTATCCCAATGGCGAAGAACGGTGCATTGCCTGCAAGCTGTGCGAAGCAGTCTGTCCGGCCCAATGCATCACCATTGAGGCGGAGCCGCGCGCCGACGGTTCGCGCCGCACCACCCGCTACGACATCGACATGACGAAATGCATCTACTGCGGCCTATGCCAGGAGGCTTGCCCGGTTGATGCGATTGTGGAGGGGCCGAACCTCGACTTCTCGACGGAAACCCGCGAGGAGCTTTTCTACAACAAGGAACGCCTGCTCGCGAATGGCGACCGCTGGGAGCGCGAGATCGCCCGCAACCTCGAACTCGACGCACCCTACCGGTAAGATGCTGCTCCAGGCCATCGCGTTCTATCTTTTTTCTGCCGTGCTGATTGCCGCGGCGGTGATGGTGATTGCCGGCCGCAATCCGGTGCATTCCGTGCTGTTCCT
>JAFAVP010000107.1 GCA_019242395.1 Alphaproteobacteria bacterium
CTCAGCTCGTCCAATAGCGCCTTCGCTTCCTTCAGATCGGGCGTTTCGAAGCCTTCGATGAACCAGTTGTAAACCGGAGCAGCAAGATTGCGGGCGTTGTCTCGCTTGCCCTGTTCGCGCCACAGTCGGGCGAGGCTGGTGATGGCCCGCATTTCCAACAAGCGCGCATGCTGCCGGCGAGCCAACTCGATGGCTCGCAGGAAATAACGCTCGCCCTCGGCCGGTGAATGGTTAACAGTAATGCGCCCCAGCAACCGCAACAGTTCTGCTTCGTCCGCACGTTCCCCCGTGTCGTCGGCGAGCCGCAACGCTCCCAATGCCGTACGGGCGGCGCCCTTATCGTCGCCTACCCGCAGTTGCGCCCGCGCGAGATAGCCAAGGAAGAGCGGCCGGTATACCTCAAATCCCAGGCGTCGACAGGCAAGCAATCCGTTCTCAATGTTTTCGATGGCGTTGCTCGCGTCATCCCCGTAAGCCAAGAAGCAGCCGCGCAGCACCGTGCTCAGGGCCGACCATTGCGGTAGCCCATGTAGTTGAGAGAGCTCGCCGAGCTTGCGCGTTGCCCGATCAAGCTCCGGCATGTCCCGCGCGATGGCGGCTATCAGTCCCGTCGGGAAGAAGTATGAGAAGGTCTCGGTGTTCGCATGCTTGACAGAAGCCGCCAGCTCGATCGTTTGAAGTACGGCCTCTCCGGCCTGCTGCGGATAGCCGAGATGCCAAGTGGCGAGGGCGTAGTGTGCCAACGCCGCGACCCCTATGTCATGCGGGAACTCGATGGCATATGGCGCGTGCAACTCGCGCCGGTACAATGATTTCGCCGTTGCGGCGTGGCCCTGTGCTTCGACAAATCGGCCGGCAGCATTGAGGACCGCGGCCTGCGATCGATGCGCCACGCATCGCCATGCTTCGGATCCGTGTTCGTCGGCCAAACGCAGGCACTTGTCGGTATACTCCAAAGCCTGTGCATGCTTCGCCCCTATATAATGACTGGAGTAAAGATGGAACATAGTCCGGAACTGCGCGCGGCGATCACCAATCCGCTCCGCGAGTTCGCGTTCCGCCGCATACGCAGCCATCGTTTGTGGCGCGGCGTACCCGTCCGAGGAATACCGCGCGGATGAGAGGCCGGTAACCACCCGCAGCTCGAGGACATCTCGGTCCGGTGTGGCCGGCAATTGCCTTAGAAGATCGCTTGCCCGCAAGAGATGCGCCACCGCCTCCTTATTGGACGAGCGGGCGTTCGCACGCGTCCCGGCCTCCAAGAACTTCTGGACTGCCGCAGCGGCATTCCCAGAATCGGCATGGTGGCGACCGAGCACCTCTGGGGCGTCCTCGACGAGCGCCGCAAATTGCCGCTCGAGCAGAGCAGCGATGCGGGCGTGAAGCGCTCGTCTGGGTTCGCGAAGCAGCGTACCATAGGCCGCGTCCTGCACCAGGGCGTGCTTGAATAAATAGGTCGCCTGCGGCGCCACGCCTTGCCGGAACAGCAGGCCGGCGTTGGTTAATCGATCCAGCGCCGATCCCAGCTCCGCCTCCGGCTTGCTCGCCACCGCCGCCAGCAGTGCGTGCGAGAATTCCCGGCCGATTGCGGCGCCGATTTGCGCCACCTCCCTGGCCGCGCCGAGGCGATCGAGCCGGGCCAGCAGGGACGCGTGCAGACTTGCCGGGACCCCCAGAGCCGGCGACGGAATCGCGGCAACCGTGTGCTCGGCTGCGCCCTCTCCCTGCGCCTCCAGCACCGCCTTCGTCATCTCCTCCACGAACAGCGGAATGCCGTCAGTGCGCTCGATAATATCCTGCCGGATGGTCGCCGGGATGAGCTTGTTCCCGAGGACGCGGCCGATCATGGCACCCACGTCGCGTTGCGTCAGCCGATTGATGATGAGAGTGGTTACATGAGGTTGTCCGATCCACGGCGCCTCGAACTCTGGCCGGAACGTTAGGAGAAGCAACACGCGACATGTTCGTACCCGGTCCACCACCCGACCAAACACCTCCAGGCTCGTGGGGTCGATCCAATGAGCATCCTCGAAGATCATCAGCACGGGATTATGGCGTGCCAGCGCCTCCGTCTGGGAAACGAGCGCTTCCAGTGTTTTGTGCCGACGCTGCTCTGGGGCCAAGTCGGCCGCGGGATAGCGTCCATCGTTTGCCAGTGACAGCATCTCCGCAAGAAGTGCCGCGTCGTGAGCGGATGTCCAACTCTGCG
>JAFAVP010000174.1 GCA_019242395.1 Alphaproteobacteria bacterium
TCGTCTGCCCTTCGGGAAAGGCAACAAACTCATAGGGGGTTGTCTGATCGCCGGGGCGAACATCGAAGTTCCCGCTTATCGGAATGCGAGTCTCCTCTTCCCCGGTTTCCTTGTCAGACACATAGACGAATAGCTGGCAGTTCTTGATTGCGAGCACGGGTTGGGCCTCGACGCGGACCTTATGGACGCGGCTGCCGTCAAAGTCTCGGAGGCCAAGACTTTCTCGATAAGCCACAATTGGGCGGTCACTCGCGCGCACAACTTCAGCAGTGACCGTAGCGGTGGCGAACCCGGACTCGTGGTGTTCAATGTGATTGTGGTGAACAACTTTGTTTGGCGCGAGCCAGCGCGCGATCAGAAAAGCCAGCCCTCCAAATATTAGCGCCGAAACGGCAGCCACGATGATCGTATCCACCGTGCTGAGTGGCGTGGTTAGGCGAAGTAGAAGTGGACCTAGCACTGCGCCACCGACGGCGGTGGACGACACCCAGAACGCCAAGTCTTTGGCAAGCCACACGTGGCCGATAGCCGCCCACGTCTTCCCGAAAGCCACCCTAAGCCGCATAAAGCGCCTCCTGTCCGGACTCGTGCCCGATAACAGGATTGTAGCCCCAAATCGTCATAGTCAAGTACCGGATAATCGCCAAACGGAGCGTCGCGTTGTCAAGGGTAAAACGCCGTATTTTGAAAATATGCGGCACCAGCGACGTGGCGATAGGAGTATACAGCTCTTGCAGGCTTACGGCGCACCGGCCCACGGCAGCTGGGCCGCCGCCGCGTCCCGCGCGGCCTGCAGGGAGGAATGCTCTTCAGACGTGCGTGTGGCGGTCCAGAAGGTCTCGCCCTTTTCCGTGATCTCGCTCAGCTCGACGAAATAAAAGCGATCCGGTCCGCGGCTGAAGACGCGCAACAGATGCTTGCCATCGGCGCTCTGCCGCCGCTCCACCTCCCGCCCGACTTTCATTGGCGGGATAGTGCGGGATCGCGGGGATTCACGCGAGAGCCTTTTCGCTGCGGGGTCTGCCGCGCGGGCGGGCGAGAGGACGGTAGTAAGCGGCGAGCCCCGCCGGGTCGCTGCGCAAGGAACGCAGCATGCTGCAGAAGGCAGCGGGGCAGGCAGTCGCTGCGGCGATAGCTCGCGGTGCGTGGGGCAACGTCAAAAATTTGCGCGGGTTCGCGCGTGGTAAGCCCGGCTCTGCGCTCGAACTCGACAAGGTCTGCGCCGCTGAGCGTGCACTGCTCTTCGGCCAGCAGCCGCAGGGATCGCGCGGAATAATCGAGGCCGCCGTCCCAGCCGATGCCCAAACCGTCCGCAATCACCCGCGCCTTGCGAAACGCCGCAGGGTCGCGCAGCGGCTTAAAGGCGGAAAGCCGGTGCACCACACCTGTCATGTCCACGGTGGCCTTCGTTCCGTTCTGCCATGCTACGCGCATGGTGTATGGCTTCCCGCGTACGGCAGAGACCGACCTTATTCTTCTCAATTCCTCCACGTGAAACTCCTTACTTCGTGTATTGCTGCCACACGCCGATCAACTCAGCCCGGTGCTCGCCAATCCAGGCTAGAATGCCTGGCACGTTGCCGGCATCGAGAAGGTACTTTAGACGCCACGCTCACGGAGTTCACCTTCAGGCGCTTGCAGGCGCGAATTCCATCGGCCACATAGGCCTTCGGGAGAGCGCCGTGGTCCAGTCGCTGGTTCTGCATATCGGAGCGAACAAGACCGGGAGTTCCGCGGTGCAGGAATTTCTGCGTCTCAACGCGAAAGCGCTTGCCCGTCAGGGACTTACGGTGGCTCCATCGGACCTGCTGCCTGACAGCCCCATCACCGGGCAGCACCTTCCGTTCCTGGAGCACTTGCGACAGGACATCCCGCAAGGCCGGACTACCGTCAGCGAGCGCATCGACGCGCTCATGGAAGCGCTTCCCCAGCATGCTAGCCTGCTCATCAGTGCGGAAAATCTCTCCAACCTCAACGGCACGCACGAACTGTTTGCCGACGCCACGGCGCGGCATCCCGCAACGGTCATCCTTTACATCCGGCGGCAAGATGAACTCCTTCTCTCTTCGTGGCAGCAATGGGGAGGCAAGACTTCGACCGATTTCTGGGCCTGGATTTCCCAGGCAGCAGGCCACCGCGGCAATTGGCGGCTGACGTTGGAGCCTTGGGAGCAGCTCGTCGGGCGGGAAAGAATTCGCGTCAGAGTCTACGATCGGAAACGCCTTTACCGGCAGGATGTCATCGCTGATTTTATGAAGGTTCTCGGCGCCGAAGGTTCACTGGACGAAATGAGAATGCCTGAGCAGCGGGCCAATCCCAGTTATGCGGAGTCCGTGGCCGACCTCCTGAAGGGAAATCCCCTGCTCTTCGATAGCATGCATGACAACAAGCCGTATGAATTGGTGGAGGAGCTGACGGGAAATCATTTTCATCGTGACCCGCGGGAATCCATCATCACACACGAGCAGCGCCTCGCGCTGCTCGCGAAGTACGCGGCTGCAAACGCATGGGTGAAAAATCGATATTTCTCCGGTTTGGGCGGGCCGCTGTTTACGCCGCCCGCTCGGACCGATTATCGATTTCTCGATCGCAAAGATCTGGAGCGGCAGAAATGGCAGGTGGTGGCTGCGCTCCTTGCCGGTCTATCCAAGAAAATCCTGAACCCGTCATGATGGGCGATGAGCACCTCTTAAGGGGTCATGTGTGAGCCTCGACCGGCGGTATGGCACCATCGAGGACGCGATACTCACGCCGAGTGAATTCATGGAGCGAGAGACCCTTGGGGCCGTGTACCGGGCCGATGGAACGCTCGTTTCCGATGCATTGCGCGAGCGGCTCATGTGGCGGGCGGTTGATCCAGCCACCATTCCTGCCTCCACCATGCCTACCCGCACCTTCGACGAGGCAATCTACTGCGGGCGGCTGCTTTACCATTTCGGTCATTTTTTGATCGAAACCTCGCCGTCGCTCCTATGGGCGATGGGCAGCGACTTGCCGGTGCTCATGCATGGCTGGAAAGGCGCGCGCGGTGATTTCCCACCCTTCGCACGGTTTGTCCTCTCGGCACTCGGCATCGATGAAGCGCGGATTGTCCGCATCGACCGGCCAATGGGTGTCCACACGCTCTACCTTCCGCCACAGAGGCGGACATTCGACACCGATGCTTTCTCCTCACCGATGACAGCTTGCGCCTTTCGCCTTGTCTCGGCGGCAGCCGGACCGGCAAGCCGGCGCGGCCGCCACATCTTCTTCTCGCGCAGATTCCAGGCCAGCCGCGAGCATGCGGAGAACGATGCGCTTGAAGCCTTGTTCCAGCAGAGCGGCTTTGAGATCATTGCGCCGGAGCGGCTCGAGTTCTCGGAACAGATCAAGATTGCGAAGGAAAGTGCTTTCATCGCAGGCCTGGACGGATCGGCCTTACACCTCTGCGGATTCATGCAAGGTGGTATTTGCCTGATCCTGCAGAACAGAGACGGTCAGCTGAAGATTTTTCAAACCGTGAACGCGACGGCAAACGTTAAGACGTTCCGCTTTGACGTCCGTAAAGGCTTCGATCCGGAAGCTCTGCGCGGCCAGATCGCAGAATGCGAAGCGGAACTGGCGCGGCTGTGCCCATGACGAAAATCATCGTGGTCATCGGTATGCACCGGTCCGGCACATCCGCGCTCACTGGAACACTCGTGAATGCCGGAGCCTGGTTCGGCGACCCCGCGCTTGCCGCAGGTGGCAGGCCCGCGCGTCCGCTTGGCCTTGTGGAGCGAAAAGACTTCCTGCGGCTGACCGAACCAGCGCTTCAGGCAGTGGGGTGCAGCTGGCACGATGTCCATGGTTTCCAGCCCGCGTGGGAGACAGGCTACGCCGAACGCGTGCGTGAGCAGTTTCGTGCCGGCGTGCTTGCGGATTTGCGATGCCATCCTATCTCCGTGCTCAAGGACCCCCGCCTTTGTTTGTTGCTGCCGCTGTTCCGGCCCGTCATGAAGATTGCGGCCGCATTGTTCATCGTTCGCAATCCGCACGAGGTGGCGATGAGCCTCCACGCGCGCAATCAATTCCCAATCGGGTTAGGCGCGGCCTTGTGGGAGGCCTATAACCGGCACGCGCTCGCCGCGCTGCAGGATGTGCCCTCGATCATGGTGCAGCACCGCCGGCTGATAAGCCGCCCCGCCCAATGCATTCCTCAGATCGTGCGCCAGCTTGCTTCGTTGGGCATTGAAGGATTGGATGCCGATACCGCCGTTGCTGCAAACAGCATCAAATCCAACCTGTACCACCACCATGCTGAGCAGGCACTAAACAAGCTTTCCGCCGGACAGCGTGAGTTTTGGAAAGCCCTCAGGCAGGCGAAAGTACCCTCTGACGTCGCCGCTGGAGATCTTTCGTCTGAAACTCGCGAGACACTGCAGGCGCACCATCAGGAACGGGCGGCAGTGTGACCCTAACTATCCGCGCCTGATGCGAGTAACCCGGTAATCACGCCCAAGATCAGCCTTCCGAACGAAGCATTGGCGTGAGTGGCATCGCTTCCCCAGTAATCCTTTGCCAGCATTCCGTTCTCGTCCTGGCAACCGTCTGGGACCGGAATGAAGCCTATGCCGCTGGCTGCGTAGAATTCCTTCAACAGCAGCGATTGGAGACGCCAAAGCTTGTATCGGAACGTGCGGGGCGCAATCCCGCGCCGCGAGATCAAGTCTTGGAAGACGGGCTCCGCATAGGAGCGGATATGCTCCTCATCCGGTTGCGGCGGCGGAGGCTCCAATGCCCATATGGGGCCGCGCAACTGCGCCCGGATTAACCGCATCAGCGGAAAGCTGCGTTCGGCTAGCCTTTGCCGCATCCACGCCGCAACGATGCCGGAGGGCAGAATTTCCGCATCTCTCGCCAATGGAAGCTCCGGCTCTTGCGGAAGCACGAAATCGAACGGCTGGGGATGATTGGTCAGGCCAAGGACGCTGTGCTCATTGCCCGCGATCGCAGCGATCGTCACGTCCGGTGCTGCGTTGTCGATGGCCGCCGCAAGTTCCACGTTCAATACGCCATCCTGGATGCGCGGTTGGAATGCCGTTTGTTTGAGCATCAGGAACGTTAGGTTCGCCGGCTGATTGTTGTTCAGCTGATGCGCACGAATGAGCGCCGCCAGATGGCTCTGGCCAATAGCAAGGATTCGGGGCGCGTTGCCAAGCCGCGCTGCTTCAAGATTGCCACCTGTACTCATTCGGATACCCCAAGTTCTTCGAAGCGGCCGATACAGACGGCTCCCGCCCCGTGGCTCAAGACAAATATGAGGGGCGATCGCAACCACGCCAGCCGGAGCAAGCACGCCAGACTATTCAGCTTCCTCCGCCACCTGCTGCAGGTACCAGCCATAGGAGGTCTTGGCGAGCGAACCGCCGAGTGCACTAAGCTGTGCGCGGTCTATCCAGCCGTTGCGGAAGGCGATCTCTTCCGGACAACACACGCGTGTCCCCTGCCGCCGCTCCAGAACCTGGACGAACACCCCCGCCTCTACCAGGGAGTCATGGGTGCCAGTGTCGAGCCAGGCAAAGCCGCGGCCCATCTTTTCCACCCGCAATTCGCCGCGCTCGAGATACGTCCGATTGAGGTCGGTGATTTCCAGTTCCCCACGCGCCGACGGTTTAAGTGACGCAGCGATATCGCAGACACGCTCATCGTAGAAGTAAAGGCCGGAAACCGCCCAATTTGATCGGGGCGCTTGCGGTTTCTCTGCCAAATGCATGGCCCGGCCCTCAGCGTCGAATTCCACTACGCCATAGTGCTGAGGTTCGTCGACCTGGTAGGCAAAGACCGTCGCGCCGCTCTTGCGCGCCGCGGCTCCGCGCATCAAATCCGTGAGGCCGTGGCCGTAAAAAAGATTGTCCCCCAGCACCAGCGCCCCGGGGCCGCCTTGCAGGAAGTCCCTGCCAAGAATGAAAGCCTGCGCCAACCCTTCAGGGCGCTGCTGCACCACGTATTGAAAATGCATGCCCCAACGAGCGCCATCACCTAACAGCTGCTCGAATTGCCCACGGCTTTCCGGTGCCGTGATGACGAGGATATCGGCTATGCCCGCCAGCATCAGCGTAGAGATCGGATAATAAATCATCGGCTTGTTGTAAATCGGGAGGAGTTGCTTGCTCACGCCGATGGTGAGCGGATGCAGTCGCGTGCCCGCGCCGCCTGCCAAGACGATTCCCTTCGTTATCGCCATTTACTTCACGCTCAGCTCGCCCTTGAGGCTGCCGAAGATGGAAGCAGCTCGTCAAGCACTTCTGACAGCGGCTCACGCCAAGATCGAAATCGATAGCTGAAAATTCGGCTAAACTTGTCCGTGGCAAGTTCCGAATTCGCCGGCCGGCGTGCGGGGGTGGGATATTCTGCCGTAGTGATGGCGCGCAACTCCGCCGTGCGCACTCCGCGCGCCTTCGCCCCATCGAAGATCTCCTGCGCGAAATCATGCCACGTGGTCGCCTCTTCATTGGCGACATGATACGTACCTGCGACGGTGCGGTTCGCCATCAGCGTAGAGCTCGCTAGGATTATGGCTTGGGCAAGGTCGCTTGCGGCAGTGGGCTTCCCGCGCTGGTCAGCAACGACAGCCAGTGAATCCCGTTCTGCTCCCAACCGCAGCATGGTTTTGACAAAGTTCGCACCGAAACGGCTGAAGACCCAGGAAGTACGTAGAATAAGATGGCAGCCATTTGCCCTCCGCACCCCAGCCTCGCCTTCAGCTTTGCTTCGGCCGTAAGCGCTGACTGGCCGTACCTCGTCTTCTTCCGTGTACGGGACAGGTTTCGTTCCATCGAACACATAATCGGTTGAAACGGTGACCAAAGGGGCGTGCAGGGCCGCGCATGCCCTCGCTATGGCCGCAGGAGCTTGGCCATTGATGCGCATCGCGATTTCCGGCTCGCTTTCGGCCTGGTCCACGGCCGTATAGGCGGCGGCGTTGATCACCAAACCGGGGTATTCTCCAGCCACCCGCGCGCCGGCTTGTTCCGGCTTCGCGAGATCGATTCGATCACGTCCGGCGAACTGAGGTTGCCAGCCTGCAGGCCAGCAAGCCCGCTCCAGTTCACGGGCGAGCTGCCCACGGCGTCCGAGCACCAGGACGTTCAGGCAACCCCCCCGCCCAGCCGTTCCAGCCGGTAAGTCTTGTGCACGAGCGGTTCCCACCAGTCGCGGTGGTCGAGATACCAGCGCACGGTTTCGCGCAAGCCGTCTTCGAAGGAACGCTTCGGCGACCAGCCGAGTTCACGCCGTATTTTTCCACAGTCCATAGCATAGCGCCGGTCATGGCCGGGCCGATCGGGCACGAATTGGATGAGATCCTTCCGGGAAGTGCTACAGGGCGCAAGTTCATCCAAATGCGAGGCGAGCGTGTTCACGACGTCAAGGTTGCGGCGCTCGGCCATGCCACCGATCGCATAGGTGTCACCGACTTTCCCCAGCGTTAGCACCGTCCACAGAGCCTCCGCATGATCGTCGACAAACAGCCAATCGCGGACGTTCTGGCCATCGCCATAAACCGGCATGGGCTGCCCAGAAAGGCCGCGCAGAATCATCAGGGGAACAAGCTTCTCCGGAAACTGGTACGGCCCGTAGTTGTTCGTGCAATTCGTGAGGACGACTGGCAACCCGAAGGTATGGTGCCAAGCGCGCACCAGATGGTCGGAAGCCGCCTTGGAGGCCGAATAGGGAGAGCGAGGGTCGTAGCGCGTGTTCTCGTGGAAATAGTCGCTGTCCCCCAGCGAGCCGAACACTTCGTCGGTCGAGATGTGATGAAAACGGAATCGTGCCCTGCGTATGTCACTCAGGCTCCGCCAGTAGGCCAGGGCTTCGTCTAGCATAACTTGCGTTCCGACCACGTTGGTCTGCACGAAGGCGGCGGGTTTATCGATCGAGCGGTCGACATGCGATTCCGCCGCCAGATGCATGATTGCGTCGGGTTCAAACTCGCGCAGTGCCGTGCGCACGGAGAGCGGAGCGCAAATGTTTCGCTCATACAGAACGAAATCGGCGCGTCCTCCGAAGGGGGCCAGCGTACGCGGGCTCGCGGCATAGGTCATGGCGTCTAGCACGCCAATGCTCGCCAGCCCTTTACCAAGACAGTGACGCACCACGGCAGACCCGATGAATCCGGCGCCGCCGGTAACCAGAAGCCTCATTCAAGGTCCTTCATACGCGAATACCGGCGGCAGCTCCGATAGAAGCGGCTGCACGCCATCTTTGGCGGACAGTTTGGCTTCCGCCTCCGTTACAGGCCACGCAATGCCCAGGGCCATATCGTTCCAGCGTAGCCCGAAATCGCGCTGTGGATCGTATAAGCCGTCAACCTTGTATAGCACGCGGGTATCGGGCGCGAGCGTGCAGAATCCATGAGCGAATCCGCGCGGTGCCAACATCTGCAGCCCGTTATCCGCAGACAGTTCGGCGGCGACATGGCGTCCATAAGTCGGCGAACCCCAGCGCAAATCCACCACCACGTCCAGGATCGCGCCGGTCAGCACGGTAACGAGCTTGGTCTGCTCCGAAGGCGCCGTTTGGAAATGCAGGCCCCGGACCGTGCCCGTTTCCGCCGAAAGGGAAACATTGTCCTGCACGAAATTGAACGCGAGGCCATGCTCCGCCAGAGCCCGCCGGCTGTAGAGCTCACTGAAATAACCGCGTGCATCTCCAAATCGTGCCGGCTTCAGCACCATTACGGGGCCAATCGCCTGAGGGAAGACTTCCATTTGCGCCCACGCCTGCGGCACTGCCGCTATTCGTGCTCCCACAATTCTTGATCGTCGTCGTGCAGCTCCGGCGGCACAGCCAAGACCGCAGGGGGCCGGAGGCGCGCGAATGGGCGGCCACTGCGGTTGAAGCGCGCATTGTAGAACGGATCGCGTTCGATGGATTGTTTCCAGCGCGCGCGCATCAGTGCAAACTCGGTCTGGCTGCGTAGCCGCTTCGTAAAGTCATCGTCGATGCCGCGCGATTTCGATTCCAAGTGATACAGCGTCGCAAAGGGAGTGTAGATCACTGAAAGACCCGCAGCACGTACTTTTAGGCAATAATCTACATCGTTGAACGCGACCTTCAAACCCGCTTCGTCGAAGCCGCCCAATTCTAGAAAGAGCGACTTCCGAGTGGCGAGGCAGGCGCCTGTCACAGCAGACACGTTTCGTTGCAGAGCGGTGCGGCCGAGATAACCACCTTCCGCCGGCCGCTCCCCGACCCCTTCGTGCACCGCTCGTCCGCCGAGGACGACGCCTCCGTGCTGTATGGTTCCGTCCTCATAAAGAAGCCTCGCCCCAACGGCGCCGACAGTCGGGCGAATAGCTTGCGATGCAAGTTCACGCACCCAGTCCAGCGACAGCACTTTCGTATCATTATTCAGGAAAACGAGAATTTCCCCGGCTGCCTGCCGTGCCGCCACATTGTTCATCGCGGACCAGTTGAAGGCGCTCCGATAGGGCAGGATCGAGACTCCGTGCTCCGTTGCGGCATGATCGAACAAGGAAAAAGTTTCCGGCTCACAGCTCTCGTTGTCCACCACAATGACTTCATATGGTACCGGGTAGTGTGCCTGCGATTCGAGGACGCTCGCGAGACAAAGTTCCAGCAGGTCCGCGCGATCTCGCGTCGGAATGATAACTGAGACTTTGGGCGCTGGAACCGGCAATTCCCACACAATGCGTTGGCTGTTAGGGCGCGGTTTGCCGAAGGGGTCCGCGTGCGGTTCCGCTTTCGCGTTGGCACGCGTTCGCTCTAAATGGGCGTTCACACAAGCAACCCGCTCCAGGACCTCCGATTCCCGCTCAGGTTCGCCCCCTCCATTTGCCGACCGCGGCGGTGCAAGCCTATGATAGACGATCCGCTCGATGTGCAATACGTCCGCGGGCCTGAGATTTTCCGAGGCGCGCAGGAGAAAGTCGTAGCTAGCGGAGGCGGGATATATTCCCCTGAAGCCGCCCAAATCTCTTGCGAGCTCGCGAGCGCAGGCGAAGGCACTCTCGATGTAGTTTGCCGACAGCAAATGATCGTAGTCAAAGTCAGATCTTAGTGCGGGCAACTGGTAACGAGCTTTGCCGCCTTCGCGCGTAAACATATCTCCGTCAAAATACACCAAAGGGCAGCGTTGTTGTTGCAGTGCGGCCACGATTTCGAAAAGGCCGTCTTCCGCCAGAAGGTCGCCCTCTGGCAGCCAGATCACATACTCACCTCGTGCGGCTTCAAGCCCCGCGTTGTTTCGAGCCCATCCTGGCAAGTCGCCAATCACCTCCACCGATCGAAGGCGTGTATCGTTAGAACAGAGGGTGCTGACGACCGATTTGCGCTCGTCATTGTCCAGCGGCACTGCCAAAAGGCACTCCCACTGCTTGTACGTCTGGCGCCGCAGGCTATTGATCGAGGCCATTACGCCGCTGCTCTCTCCGGGACCGGACAACACTACGGAAAACCCTGGCGCGTACGAAAACTGAGTGGCTTCTGCTGCCTGGATAAGACGGCGCGACATGAGCGCTTTGCGGGCAGCCTTCTGATACGCGTCGTACATCGATATCGGATAATCGTTTTGTCCCGCGATGTGTGGCAGGGCGGACTGAACACGTTCCAAGCTTGCGGTGACGGCCTCCAGCTCACGATGGAGACGAAGAAAGGAATCTACAGCGTCCGTTTGGCCCAGCCGCAGGCGAATCGGCCGCGCAATAGGCAAGTGTGAAACAGAATCCCGGACCGTAAGCACCCGCTCAACCTGCAGATCGGATTGGTGCACGGCAGGGACGGTAAAGGAGAAAGCGTACCGCCCCCTACCGCCGATCTTCTCCTCCAAATCCCGGCGAAATTCAGTGGCCTGTACCGTTCCAATGAACAAGTTATCCAGAAAAAATTCGAGGGTTAGCGGGGTCTCCAAGTCAAGCAGGTTCGCTGCCCAACCGCGGACTTCGAACATGGACGTGTCATCGACCCAACCGATGATTTCGCGCTCCGCTTGAGTCTTGCTGACCGACTGACGTTTCCGCACCGCCGGGAGGAGCGCGTCGTTCATGACCCGCCCAATCTTCGTTTCGAAACCATTATCGCAGACAACCTGCGTCAGAACCTGCCGCCACGTCTTAGCTTCGGCCAGTACGTTCCGGGTTTCCTCCGCCAAGGGTAGTGCTTCCCGCGTCCAAAGGATCAACTCTGGGCTGGGAAACGGAGAAACCCTCAGATGCGGCAGCGGGTAGCCACCGGCTAAAGGCGCCATCACGCGCTCAGAAAATTCACGCGAACCGACGAAGTCCGCAAGCATTTTTGAAAGCGGCAGGGATGCTTTGTCGTGGACGACACGCTCTGCCTCGGGTTCCCTGCCAAGAAATAGACGATAGCCGTTTATCGCGTCCTGCAGTGACATTTCTCCTCACGCGCTAACGGCGCTCCTCCGGCCCCTGGACATGCTCAATATACGATTTCTCCTCCATGAAACGGGAGTCCAGGAGGAGATCAATCTCGCGCTTCAGGCGAGCCCGTCGATCATTGGTCAGGTAGATACTACGGGCCACCTGCACAAATTCAGGCCCGAAATCGGCTCTACATTCATGGATTCGAATGGCGTCTTCATGATCCCAAAGCGTTTGGTTCACGCTTTTCAGCTCGGCTAGCAAGACGTCCAGCCCTGGACGGTGCCCGGCAGCGGCGAAAAAGCGCTGAGAGACTTCGGCTAGCTCTGCCTCGATATGAACCAATTTATTGGAAGCGCGGATGCGTTCCCGCTTGATCTGCAGAATCGTCATCTTATCGGCTGCTTCACCGAAAGAGATTGGCAGCAAGAGAGGAGAACTCACGCAATTCCCCGGTCGGCTTCATCGGCACTCAGCAACGAAAGAATTATACCTTCCGCTGCCTCCACCGGAATCTCTCCAACGCATGCGCATCGCCCGGATGCAAAGAAAGCGTGATTCTTAACCTCGCAGGGTGAGCAGTCCTTCTGTAACGTGAGTGCCGCCACGGTCTCGGTCAGGGGCATGTGCGTCAGCGCGTCCGTTGGAGCGAAGATCGCGACGGCGCGAATCCCCAGGGCACTCGCGAGATGCATGGCACCGCTGTCGTTCGACACAAACAAAGTACACCCTGATAGGGCGCGGCACATCTCCTCGATGGTGCCGCCGGTAAGATTTTCGGTCCCTGGAACGTATTCATCAGGCGTGCCGAATGAGGCCACACGAACGCCTCGGCTACGAAGCTTTCTCGTCAGCTCTCCAAAGTAAGGCCAGCGTTTTGAGAGCCAGCGCCCCCCCTTCGAGCCGGCATGCAGACCCACCAATTGCGTATCCGGCTCTCGCCGCTCCAGGTTGCCAGCAAAATAAATCGCTGCATCAGCTTCGTCGTATGGGATGCCGAGCAGCGCTTTCGCGGCTTCCAGGTTGAACAGAGTCTCGTGCAAGCCACCTGCGTGGAAATGCTGCCAATCGCGCGCATTTTTTACCTGCTCTGCGTTGAAGGCCAGACGCAAAGGACCGAAGGAATGCGTGACAAACACATTGCGGTACGCCTGTTGCAGAACGCCTCTGCCCAAGGTCCAAACCCGGTTTACATATTCCGGATTTTGGACAAGAAACTCGGCGCCTGGATGATCGCCGGCCACCAGGACGTCCGGACGCTGTTTTGTATGGCGAGCGATATTTGCGATTGCCGGTGTGCAATGCAGGATATCTCCGATGCCGCCGCCTATCGCGATGAGCCACGATGCCGGTCCCGGTGCTTCGGACGGTTCCCTTTCCTCTCCCGTGCAAAACAAATCGAGCGCTCTCAGGGATTTTGTCACTGGATGACGTGAATCGAGAGCGATCAGTTGCCGATAAAATGCGCAGGCCTCCTGAATCCGGTTTTGCGCGGCCATACTAAGCGACGCTACGCGCAAGGCGCGTAGGTCGTTTGGAGCGTCCTCTAACACTGGGCCGATAATGCGAAGAGCTTCCGACGAATGACCACTATCGTGTAGAGCTTCAGCAAGTGCTACACGCGCCTTCTGTGCGATAACCGGGTCAACAGACCCCGAGGCAAGGCGAAGGGCAGAAATCCGTTCCCGGCGGCGAGAAGAGTAGGCTTCCGGAGTATCGCTGCGTTCCAGCTCCAGGAGGAGTTTGGCCAGTTCCCAATTTCCAAGGCGCCGCACGTCGTCCGCTTCTGCGGCGCATTGTAATCGGTGAAGTGCGCGCGGGCGATCGCCGCTGCGCCGGAATGCGATGCCTGCGGCCAGGTTGGCAGCCACCGATCTCGGCGCGAGTTTCACAGCACGGCCTGCTAGAGCAGCGGCGACGCTTGTGCAGCGGCGAGCCAAGGCTAAACGGCTTGCAAAGGCGAGTGGGCGCTCCAGGTGCAGGAATGTGCGCCCTGAGCGTTCCGCCCGGCCAACGGTGTGGCTGCGATCTTGGGTGGCCGCGGGCGCCGTGCGATAGCGGAGGTATTCGCGACTTTGTCGGAGTGCGTCTTTGTAACTAAGCAAAAGAACGCTGCTCATGCTTCTCCGCTATTAGCTGCAGGTCACCGTTCTGAAAAACAACACTGAGCGGAAGTCCGTCGCCGGTGACCGAGGCGTGCCAGCCATTCTCCGAGGCCTCAACTCGGACGCGCGCTCTTGCTGGCTTCAGGTCCCAGCGGAACCACGAGGCCATGACAACTTCGCCGTCCGCCTGATCTCGGCGGACAAGAAAGGGGGTTGCAATGATTTCTCGCTTGGCGTTTGCGGTCCACCCGATTCCCTTTTCTCCACCCTGTGACCAAACTACCCGATCCTCGTGGTCGCTCGCAAAGTTCAGGAATCCACGGCCCGGGACCTCATAAGCTGTCACCGCAGATCCCAGCCGTTGCAGCGAAGGTGACAAATGCCAGAACTGCTCAACGCTGAGGCGCCGCGAACTACGCACTTCGTCGATAACAAGCAGAGCATTTGCCTGCTTGAGATGTATGGTTGTGCGGACCAGCTCTACGGCCTCCGAGGGGGTGCTGATCACTCTCACCGCGCACCAGCGCTCTTCCTCCCAGATGGCGTCCATCCGGATGAGATCACATTCGCTACGGCTCACCAATTCGCCATATGTCTGACCCTCGACGCGTATCGCGTTGTGGGCGCCAGGATCTTCACGCGCGGCGCGGCGGATGTGCGCCGCGGCTTTGCGGTCGGCTGTGCCTCCGCCTATGAGAAGCGGCGTCTCCGCGAGCGAGAAACTCAAGGATGGCCCCCCGAGAGTTGGCGCACGCGCATGGACCACCAGTTGGGAAGCAGGTCTTTTGCCTGCCGCTGGGGACCGACTGATGAAGAACCCGGAATCTGGAAAGATCGCGACATCAACCAGTTCTTTGCCGCCGTGGGCTTGCACTCGGGATGTTCTAGGCGCTGCGCTCATGATGGACTGGGCCGCTTTCGCGGCCTTGGAGTACCGGCCGGGCGCAAGCTCGCCGATCGATGGGCAGCTTCCGTTCACCAAAAGGGCGCTGACAAAACGCGCCAACTTTGCCTGACCACCAGAGATTGACCGTAACGAAACATCAGCACAGCGCAAGTCCGCAGAGAGTAGGGCCAAGGTTTCCACCACGGAAGCCTGCTCTCGAAAGCCTTCCAGCCACACACCGTCCGGAAGCATGCCCAACTCAAGTTGCAGATGAATGGCCTGAAGACTCTCGTCCAGAAGGAGGTTGCCGAATGATATCTTTCGTAGCGGGAGGGCAAGCGAGGCTAACACCGCATGCCGGGAAACCGCCCCGGCGGTCCCGAGGCTCGCGAACCCGCCGCCCCGCATACGTTCCAACAGCTCAACAAGCGCTTCGAAAACCGCTCCACACGCAGAAGCGTCGAATTTAATCTTCCGTAGAGCCGCCAATCGGCTGCAGAGCAAGAACAATTGGAACGCCGCCGCCCGGCGCTGCATCGCGAGCAGAGCCCAGCCTTTCCTGGGCAGCTCCCCCTTAGCCCGGATGCAGTCGAGTAAGACCGCAGCGGCACCGTCGAGCAATGCGCTAGCGCTGATGTTGCGCCGATTGAGTATGGCGTCGATCTGCTTTGTTGGCTTGAAGGGCGTGCGGCTCGCCTTCATAAACCAGTAGGTCAGAACACTGGAGACAAACTCCAGTCCGTAGAGGCGCGATTCCCCAACCCGCCCTTCCACCGGGATGCTCCACTCGAAGGGCAAATGGAATTGCACCCGATGATTTTCGCCGTCCATAGGCAGGAGGACAGCGCCGTCCAGAAAGTCTTCGATCTCTTCTATCGAACAGCGGATTCTAAGAGACTTGGGCAATTGTCCCGGAGGCCAATCGAGCAGCTTCAGCAGTTCGGGTGGACTGCTGGATAATCCGACCCCGTGCTCCATGTCCGGTCGGCGGCCAACCGGCGGCGGCAACAACACGCCCGAGAACTGCTCGAGTATCCCGTCTCTGATCCACTCTGCGAGTTTGGAAGCACCGCTCTCGCTGAGTTCCCCATTGTGGAAAATGGTTTCAGGGCCGTATCGGGCGACAAGCGGCTCCATTGGGACGAAAAAAGCACCGGCAGCTTTCGCGACTCGGGCCGCCTCCGAGGCTCTTGACCCGCCCGCAAACTCTACAACCACCGTGGCCGTTTTGCCGGGATGTTCCACTGGCTCGTGCCCTCCCCCAAGTCTAATCAGAATATCCGGGTCAGCCGGATCCGGTCGTACCTCGATGTCCGCGGCACGGAAGGCTTCTTGCAGAGCTTTGAAAAGGTGAAGCGCCCCGCGCTGATGATCAGTGACCAAGGCAACGGTGAGTGGGTTCGGCAGGCGCCGAGGGCGTTCATTCCCGGTGCTGTGGTCTGGAATTTCTGACGGTTCTTGTTCTGCGCTGAATGCAGCGTCGTCAAACTCCTCATCCTCTCCGGCGCCTCCGCGCGGCACTGGCTCTGTATCGGCCGATCCGCGGCCGCGGCCTTCTGGCAGGCGCGCGCGCGTCTTGTTCTGCCGCCGCTCTTTCGAAAGAGCCTTCTCTCGATGGCGTGCGCCCTTGTTTCGCGCCAGAGAGGCTTCGCCGCTACTGCTTGGAGATTGAACTTCCTCGGCTGCCTGTGCGCCCTCCTGACGCCGGGCCTGCCGCTCGACCTTTAGCTGCCGCCGTTCCTGCCGGCGCTTCTCCTTCGATTCTCCGCTCCGCCCACCGGCGGCGGCCGGAACAGGGCCAATGATGGAGTCTGGCGGCTTGTGTTTACTGTGGACTGGCACCACTTCGAACCTGAGGAGCGCAGTACTCTATTGGACCGCCGCAGCAGAGGGATCAAGCACCGGCTGCGGTCTTCTGGATGCAAGCCGCTTGCCCAATCGTTCGGCGAAAGCTTCTTTGGAATAGACCTCTATGAGCCTTTCGCGGCCCCGGGCGGCTTTCCGCAAGGCTTGGGGATAGTCGCTGTAGACCTGCCGCATCTGGGCCGCCGCCGAATCGACATCCGGGTCTGCCCAGATCGCCTCCTCATCTTCCCAATATGCGCCCTGCGCCCTCACGGGAATAAGCCGGTAGGCCACTGGATAACTGTTCTCTGAATCGCAGAAGTCTGTGTTTCCAGAGTAATCCGTGGCGATCACCGGCAGCCCAAGCGCTAGAGCATCGGATAAAACATAGCCAAAGCCCTCCGCGCGGTGGAGGGAAACTACGCAGGACGTACGCCGCATCAGCTGCTGCATCTGAGCCTCCGAGTAGCGCTCCGTCACGACGTGAATCCGCCGGTCACCGGCGCTCGCACGGGAGAGTTCTTCCCACTGGCCCTGTGCATTTCCGGGATGTTGTGGGTCAACGTTAGAGGCCTTTACAATCATCTCCACTTTCTCGGCGCCTGGGAACGCCTTGCGGAACGCAAGTACGCTCGCCAGCGGGTTCTTGCGCTCCACGGAGGAGTGAAAATCGAAGACCGTTAGAAAGCGGACCGGGCCGTTGTTGCTGGCGGGCGGCCGGGCGGGCCAATCACGCCTCGCGAAGAGTCCTTTACCAACGACATGGACGGGTTTTCCAAAGGGCGCGTATATCCCTGCGACGTAGTTCGTCGGAGTCCATATCTCATCTACCAGCGCGACGCCCAGCTCTTGCACGCGCGGCGCTGCTGAAGTCTCCCACAGAAAGAACCCAATCACGTTGCAGCTATCTAGGATTCCATGACGATCTCTGATGAAGAGGGAGGGGATATCCTGCGCGTTCACGGCTGCTACCACCGTCGGATGAGGTCCACATCGCTCCGACCAAGCCGTCAAGCCCTGGGCGAACTCGTCTGCCGGAAGTTCGTAGGCAAGCGTCGAGACCCGTCGCCCGCTGCCCTTTAATGCATCCTGCAGCATTCGAGAATTGCGGTTCAATCCGGTCCCCTGCCCCAAATGTCCGATCAGTAGAACGTCCGAACCCGTACAGCTCTTTGTAGGCTTCCCCAGCGGACTCCGCCCCCCGGACAACAGGCTGCTGAACGGGACAGGCGGCACAGATTGCTCCTTGGCAAGTACTGAGATGCATAAGTCGATGAAGGTGGGCCGTGCCTCTTCGTCGTGAGGCAACATGGCGGAGAAAAACACGCGATAGTAGGGCCGGTCTCGGAGCGCCGTTGCGAGGAGCTCTAGGCTCACAAGAACGCAATCGAGGCCGATATCAGGACTCCAGGTTCCTTGATCACCTTTTGCGGAACGCATGTGCTCAGCAAAACGAGTCAGAGTAACGCCCCATTGGGGATGGCTTCGGTGCGTTGAATTCAGAAAGCTTAGGACATCGGCTGCCACAAAGGCGGAGGGTATGCGATTGTCCTCCATAGCGGTCTCAGCGTACCAAAACGCTAAAGCCTCGAAGAGCCCAGGGGAGCTGATGTCAACATCGGGGCGGTTGCGAAAAACCAAGTAGCTCATGAGGACATCGGCGGCGCAGCCATCTTCGAAGCTGAAGCGTGGCTGTGCGAGCTGAGCATGCAGCTCTTGGGGGAACGGAAGCTGCTCGACCGGACGCAAGTTTGCAACGGCAGCAAAATAACGAAGCAGGGCGGCGCATACGGCGAATTCACTTCCCAGAGAATCAAAACGTATCCCTTCTCGCCGTTCGAGATGGTGGTAGAGATACTTCTCCCGGAGAAGGCCCTGCCGGCTGCCTGAGGGCGCATTTGCAAGCCGAGCGGCCCCAACCAGCTGGGAACAGAGCTGCGCAAAGCCCGGGCCCGCGAAGAACTCCTTTGCCGTGTCCGACACCATCGAAGCTACCAACCCGGCCAATTGACCGGTTAGTTCGGGGCGGCGCGAAGATTGAGACAGTAATTGCTCGATAGCAGTGGAAATCCTGAGCTTCAGCGGCCGCGCAAGCTCGAATGGATTAACCCCTTGAGGCTTGCGCAGTAGTGCAACGACACCCGCAAAATCGTCTGTGGCCAATTTGTATTCCGCGACCGCCAAACAGATCGCCCAGAAGACAGCAGGTTCCCGCGCTTGTTCATCGCTCAGCCAGACTTCAACGTCGTGTGGCGGAATATCTCGCATTGCCCTGGAGAACTTCTGCGCAACAGCAGGGGAGCCTGCAAACAACGCCAGCAGCCGCAACGCAGCTCCTTTGTATTGTCTTTCTATCAAATAGTCGGCGGTAACCGTGACCAGCGAATCTGGCCAGACTCTCGGTGGCAAGCCAAGTCTCTCGACAACGGCTACAACGAGTTCACTTAAGTCCCGCGCCAGTAGATGCGATAGAATCGCGGGAACGGCCGCTGCATCGTTGCCGCAATCATGTGCGAGGATTGCAAGTACTTCCGGGCTTAGCGATTCGCTGGATGTTCGTTCCAGCACAGTCTCCAATTCTTCCCTCGCGAATCTAGGCAGCAATCCTTGGCGTAGGAGCGGCGGCAACATCGCGACAGCTTCGGGGATACGGTCTAACGCCACGCAACAGCGAAACACCAGTAACTGAGCGTGCCCGCTCTTCTTGTGCCTGGGCGCCGGCTCGAGGAATCGCAGCGCTAGGTCCGGAGCTCCTGCATCGAGCAGCATACTGCCGGCGGAGCACTGTGAGTCATAGTCCGAGGTAGTCGTCCTGTTCAACCGCTCGTAAAGCGTAAGAGAATCCTGGGGGGGCCGATCGGCAGCGCCTGAGAGGGGCGCACGATATCCTTTCAATCTGTGTGTACCCGCCAAAGCCGCGGGGTCGTTTGGCAACAGGCTCAGGACTGCCGCCCAATGGGACAAAGCCTCTTCAGGGCGCGATTCTCGTTCGGCTATTTGCGCCAATTTGGAGCGGCACCATGCGAGTCCTTCTTTCCCTTCTTTCGACTGAGGGACCAGGGACCGCAGAATAGACCATGCCGTCAGCGCGGCCGTGACCGCCGATTTGCCAGTGGTCTGTTTGGTGATGCTGCGGGCGCACTGAGCGATATTGCGCGCCGCTTTCTCCGTATTCCCGGAGAGTTGGGCGTGCCAAACCCACAGCCGGCATGCGCTTATCCACCGCTGGGCAGAGGCGCTGGCGCGAGCTGCCCGCAGGCTGGCCGCAGCGAGTACGCGGAGAGTTTCGGGGCGGCTACCCGCTCTCGTCAGCACAGTTGCGAAGGCTTGTTCCGCCAAGAAGGGGTCTCGTCGCCCCGCCATCCAGCGAAGCCGAAGAGACAACATCTCCATTCGTGCCACCCTGCGGGCAGAGATGACCTTCTGCAATGCTGCAGCTCCCCGCCCGCTATCGGCGCGCGAGGCAGGCGTCTTCGGATGCGATTTCCCGGTGCCTGGCGGTGCTGTCACAATACCCATGCTCTGGCCGGTTCCGAGATGTGAGCAATAGCCATTCACCTTGGCCAAATCTTGAACGGTCTCTGGCGCTCCATGATGCGCAATGCAGTCTATCTCGGATTCACGCGGCCATGCGGACCTATTGGCTCTTTTGGACGCGCAGGCGCGAGCTTTCCGGTGTCAGACGCAGGATACCTTCGGGCAGTGCAGATGATGGCCAGAGCTTATCCCCGCCCCCTCCGATCCTTGCTCTTGAACCGTCATCGTCCGCCGCAGGCTCCGGCAGCAATATCTCTGCCGCGCACGGCGCAACCCTGCCAAGCCTGCCAGCGCGAAAGTCGAATATGTTACCGGCTTCCGCGCCGCATTTTCGAGCCCTATCTGCACCCTCGGTACCCAAGTAGGACCCGTGACTTGAGTTACGCGCCCTATCTGCGGTCGGATTATTACCGCTATGAGAAACCCGTGCGACCGATCAACCGGCGCTACCGGTGCCTTTACGCCTGGTCTTTGTTTCCTTGCGGCCTGAGCGAATGACTTTCATCTTCGCTGATGCTTCGCGCAACCGTAATTCTGCTTCCGCTTCACGTGCACGCAGCTCCGCAATCTTCACGCGCGACTCAAGTTCATTCACGTCCGTGACCTTAGGCTTGCGCTCCCTCTTGCCGGGCCGCCCTTCCGCTTCGGAAACCATGAATTTGCTCCTTCTGAAATGCTTTGCGCCGATCGCACCGCGCCCATAGCGGATATTCCACAGGGCTAAAACTGTGGCAAGAGCGCAGATCGAGCATTCGTCGGCGGAGGCCCGAGCGACGTCCCGGCTTCGCTTGTATGCCGGAGAGAGTTAACCTACATTCATCTGTTGTCCCAAAGCGGGTCGCTGGAGGGTTATGGGACGGTTCGGTGCGAGGACGTGGGCGCAAATCTTGCGTTCGTGTGCGAGGCAGCTTTGACGGTCCATTGGAACAGGGCGGACGACAGTTCATGAAGAGCCTTCTTCTTTCCCTTACAGCCGCGCTCTGGGCCGTGTGTGTGCCCCCAGCCTTCGCCGCCGGTCTGGATGCCGCGGGAGACACATTGTCGGGGACCCGCCCAGCCGGAATTGATTCCGTGGGTGCTCAAATCGAACGCGACGTAGAATCTAGGTTGCGTGATAGTTTAAGCCCGGAGATGCTGCAGAATTTTGGGCTCTTCATCTATGTGAGCAAGGCGGCAGCGGGCCCGTGGGCGCAAAGGATGCTCGTTTATCAGAAAGTGGGCGAAGACCTTTTGCTGCTATACGATTGGCCCGTCTCCACCGGCCGAGAAACGGTGGAGGCGAGTCCCTCGGGAACTCAGCTGCCGACGAACACGCCGGCCGGGTATTATGAGTTCGATCCAAAGCGTTTTTACACGGCGTACCGGTCGACGCAGTGGGACGAAGACATGCCGTTCGCCATGTTCTTTAACTGGATAGACCACGGATCGTCTACCGGCCTGGCCATTCATGGGACTTCCCCGGAGGGAGAAAGTCTTCTGGGCATGCGTGCTAGTGCCGGTTGCGTTCGCCTGTCTAAGGACAATGCACGTACGCTCTTTGCCATCGTACGGGACAACTTTAAGGGAATGGCGCCAAAATTCGCGTTCGACAAGCATTCAGGCACTCTAATGAACAATGGCTTGTTGGCGCACGACCCTGAAGGAAATCTTGTCCGCGACGCGGGCTACAGCGTACTCATATTCGTGGATGATTTTGGCGGCCAGAATTTAGAAGCGCAGGCCTATTAGGAAGGCGCACGGTTAGTATCCCAATTGGCAGCCTCGAATGGGTTCTCGCCAAGCGCGAAACCAGATCAAGTTCACAGCAGTTTAATCCCGTACGAGTGTAGGAGGCGTTTGCTGGTGTTCGCGGTTATTCGAGTTCTGGGCGTGGCTGTGGTCTTGGTGAGCTCGTCAGTGGCGGCACTCGCCAGCGACGATTCGTCTGGTCGAGGCGGCTATGTCGTGCGGTCTGACCGATGGACCGATGAGGACGAGCGTGACTACAGCGCCTTCATACTCGGCGTGGGCCGATCCGGCTGCAACACTGTGGATGCGTGCCTCAAAGGTTCCGGTAACCCCTTTAAGGACACAGACCCTCCGGGTGCCAAGTTCTACTCGGATTGTGCCCAACTGCCATACGTGCTCCGCGCATATTTTGCTTGGAAGAGGGGTCTCCCATTCGCCTACGAGAGTTCTGTGCGTGCCCGGGGTGCCTCCAGCGATATCCGGTACTCGCAGTCAGGCAACGAGGTGACTGCACGCAAGGATGTGCTCACCGGCTCCACCGACGGCTATAAATTGCTTCGCGCGCTTATTCCAGCCATTTCCACTGCGACCTATCGGATCCATCCCACTCTGGAACGTCCAAAGGAGTCGGACTTCTATTCCCCTGCCATCCGGGTGAACTCGATCAGGCCTGGAACGGTGATTTACGATCCCGACGGCCATGTTGCTGTGGTTTACGAAGTTCAGCGCGATGGCCGCATCGAGTACATGGACAGCCATCCTGATAACATGGTCACCCGCGGGACCTATGATCTCCGCTTTGTGCGCGCGCCGCCGGCAGTCGGAGCTGGGTTCAAGAACTGGCGCCCGCTCCGGCTGGTCGGCTACAGCCGCCGGGGCGATGGCGCGCTGGAGGGCGGACATGTCGAACTCGCCTCTAACTCTGAGATACCGGACTTTTCGGATGATCAGTTCTATGGAAACAGCACGCGCGCGGGGGACGGCAGTTGGACAAGCGGCACGTTCACCCTGAACGGTGAGCAGCTGGATTACTACGATTACGTTCGGGCGATGATGGCCGGCGGGACGCTTGAGATGCATCCCGTGTCCGAGTTGGCCAACATGATTCAGGAGAAGTGCACGGATTTGCAGGATCGGGTGCAGGCTGTGGACAACGCCATTGCCGCCGGAATCCAGAACCGCGCCGAGCCGTCCAGATTGCCCCGCAACATTTATGGCACGTCGGGTGATTGGGAGACATATTCGACGCCGTCGCGCGACGCACGTCTCAAGACGGCCTTCAAGGAGCTGCGGGATAATGTTGTCCGGTTCATCAACATGTACCGCACCGGCAACCGCCATCTGATCTACGATGGAAATGATCTCGTGGCGGATATGTTGGCCACCTACGATCATGAGACTGCCCAGTGTACCGTCACCTACAAGCGCAGCGATGGGAGCCCGGTGACTCTGCCTTACGAGGAGGTGCGCAAACGGCTCTTCCGGCTCTCGTTCGACCCCTATCACTGCGTGGAGCGCCGGTGGGGGGCCTCGGATCCCGGCGAGCTCTCCACCTGCCCGGACGGCCCAGAGAAAAAAGCTTGGTACGCGGCGGAGCAGAACCTGAGAAATCAGATTGATCGCACCTACGACGCTCGAATGGACTTTACCCTTGCCGAGCTGCGGACGCCCGGTCCCGGGAAGGGTTGGGGGAATCCACCGGATGTGGATGCGCGCTCAATCTTGCTTTCGATGCGTGGGGTTAGGCGGGCCTCATCCGTGGCGGAGACCGGCTCGGACGGCGCGCTTCCGGGCGGCGATCCCAGCATGGGAAGCACTTCCCGGCCCGATCTGCGGGGTTGGCATGCCCGACGCGAAGCCGAATTCAGCAACTGGCAGCAAAGTCATCCCCGGGGAGAGTTGTGGGATGCGCCGGTCGCGCCCAAAATGGTGGCGGTTAGAGCCGGAAGCTTTCTGATGGGCTCGCCCGCCAATGAACTGGGCCGCTGGCCAACCGAGGGGCCGCAGCACCAGGTCACGATTGGCCGTGATTTTGCGGTGAGCGCCTATCCGATCACCTTCAACGAGTGGGACGCCTGCGTCCAGGACGGCGGCTGCAACGGCTATACCCCTTCGGATGAGCATTGGGGACGGGGCAATATGCCCGTCATAAATGTCAGCTGGGAGGATGCCGAAGCGTATGCGGCATGGCTCACCAACAGAAGCGGGCACCGTTACCGGCTCCTGTCGGAGGCGGAATACGAGTATGCAGAACGCGCTGGCACCGCCACGCCGTACAGCACCGGCCAGACGATTTCCCCAAATCAGGCAAACTTCTTCGACACTGCCACCATGTCCCAAAGCGCGGGTCCCGAAGGCCGTCAGCCGATGAAGGTCGGAAGTTTCCCCCCCAACACCTTCGGTCTCTATGACATGCAAGGCAACATCTGGGAGTGGGTGCAGGATTGCTGGAACGACTCCTATCAGAAGGTCCCGTCGGATGGGTCCGCCATGGCCCGGGGCGACTGCCAGCGCCGCGTGGTGCGGGGTGGCGGCTTCAATCGCGAAAGGAAGTTCATGCGCGCGGCCTCTCGATATTGGATCGTTGGCCAACTTCGTTCTGCGTTGGCGGGGTTCCGAGTCGCCCGGGAGCTGGATTGAAGCTGGCTACCCGGTTTTCGGGGCTTTTTGCGATTTTGGAGGTGCCGGTTAACCGAGACCCGGAACAAAGCAGTCCAGGGCGCATTCACAGCCGGACGACGCGGAGGTCACTAGTGCAAAAAAAATGCGACTTGGGCTATAATCCGGTTGCACAAGCGATGCTCTGGCCTTACAACATGAACTCAATCGAGGGAGACACACCATGATCCGCAACTTTATTGCCACGACGGCCGCCGCGGCGCTGTTGCTGGCCAGTGTGCCGGCATTTGCGCAATCCGGCGGAGCCTCCGGCGGAGCCAGTGGTGGCGCAAGCGGTGGAGCCATGGAACAACCGGCGCCGCCTCCGCCTCCGGCTGAAGCGCCGCCCCCGCCGCCTCCGCCAGCTGAACCTGCCTTGGCTCCAGCCCCTGCTGCGGGGGCAACGGCTGGCTTCTTTTCTGGCAATGGTTTGCTGATTGCGGCTGGCGTTGCTGCCGCTGCGATTATCATAGCGGTTGCGGCTTCCAACAGCGGCAACAATAACAACAATAACACGCACTAATATACGAATTCACGTCCGAACAGCGGCGCCCGGCTTTATCAGGCCGGGCGTCTTTGTTTGTTGGCTTCATCGCCGCCCGGATTGATCTTCATGGGGTTCGGCGGGTTTTGAAGTACATTGCGTGGCCTTATGGTGGCGGCATATCGTGCCTGTCGGGCCTACCTCAGGAAGACAATGCTGAAAGCGATCGGCAGCCAGATCAACGTACTCAAGGCTCTGACCATCCATAACCTGCAGGGCCAGATGAAGACCTACAGGTATGGTTTTGCCTGGGTGATTCTTGAGCCGCTGTTCTATATCGCGGGCTTCCGCATGATGAGGCAATTCCTGGGAGGCTCACTCGCCCCGCCGAGTGGCATGACCCCTCTTATGTTCTACGTATTGGGGGTGATTCCTTTGTTTCTTGCCTTCGATGGCCTCAAAGCGTTCGGCACCTTGGCCAAGCCATCTAAGCTCGCAGCGCTGCCGCGCGTAACCCCACTCGACCTGGCACTAGCAGATACCACCGCCTCTTTTGTGATTTACTTTATGCTGTTCTGGCTCATTGCCATTCCAGTCTCGCTTTACGAGCACGCCTGGCCGCCGGATAATGTGATGGCGCTCATGCTGGCGATGATCTTGGGCTGGGTCTTGGGCTTGTCGGCAGGGTTCATCCTTAGCGGTCTGGTGCGTGTGTTTCCGCCGAGCAAGCAGTTCATCGGATATTCCGTGTTCGGACTGCGCATCAGCTCCGGCCTGTTTTTCAGCATAACCATGCTTCCTACCACGATCTGGCCGTATCTGACTTGGAACCCGCTCCTGCACGTAACAGAGCTGACCCGGGATGCGTGGTACGAAAGCTATGTCTCGCCCATCGCGAGTTTCAGCTTTGTGATAAAGTGCGCTGTGGTCATGATGCTGCTTGGTTTGAGCATCGAGCGGTTCATGCGGCGGGTTCCGGCCGCATGAGCATTGAGTTGCGCAACGTAACAGTCAGAACACGGAATACCCTGTCACCTATCACGTTGAGCAATCTGAACCTTCAGATTGGAGCGAGGGACCGTTTCGCATTTCTCGGGCCGCCGAAATCCGGAGTAGAGCTCGTGGTGAGCGTGATCTGCGGGGCAATGGCTCCGGACGAAGGAAGGGTGATTCGGACCAGCAGTCTCTCATGGCCTCTTCCCAGCGCACCATTCTTGCACAAGCACCTGACGTTCGTGGCCAACGCCCGCTTTGTCGCACGGATCTATGAGGCAGACGAGCGGCCCTTCATCAATCGCGTATTGGAGATGGCAGACTTGCAGGAGATGGCCGAGGAGCGGGTCGATCATTGCCCCAGTAGCGCGGTTTCCCGCTTTACTTTCGCTCTGGGGGCTTGCTTGCCGTTTGACATCTACTTGGTGATCAAGACGAAAGTAGGCGACAAGTCCGACCACGAGAAGTTCGCGGGGGTTCTGACCGACCTTGGAAAACGGAGCGGCCTTATACTCGCAACATCGAGCACCAAGGATGTGGCGGAGTACTGCGACTCAGCGCTTGTGCTCGACCCCGTCGGCCCCGTGTATTACGATGACATCGAGGCCGCCACAGAACACCTGCAGCGGATCATAAAGCGCCGGGAGGAGACGGACGAGATGGAGTTTCCCGAAGACGAGTCTGGAGGGCAGTTCGATGACTTTTGAGATTGGAAGTATTAAAGTCGTTCCGTGCCAGCAACCCGAGTCAATGGAAACGCCCCGTGCCTGAGTCGTATTCCCGAGTTACTGCCGTCCCGTTGTCACCCGGCCAGACTATCCCGCGAGGCGACGGCACAGCGGATGTTTTTGGGCGACTTTGGGCCCAATTCAAAAAGACGTGGGGGGAAGTCGCAAGGCGGATATCCTTCTGGACAGTAGTGGGTGCGGCCGCCTGTCTGTCCACGGTCTACTACTTCGGTTTTGCTGAATCGCTATATGAGTCGCAGACGATTCTCAGCATTCAGAATAAGTCCTCCAGCAGCGCCGGATCGGCACTGGGCGGCTTCCTAGGCACCAGTGTTACAGCTGGGCAGGTGGAGCAGTTGTACGACTACATTATCTCCCCGGATATGCTGAAAGTTCTGGACAGGAAGTATCATCTGAGAAACCTCTATGCTTCCCGGGAGCGCAATCCGTTCTGGCGGCTGTGGTGGCCATCGAGCGACGATGCGTTTCTCCGCTTCTATCAGAACATGGTGGACGTCCAACCCGATACCACGGACAGCCTGATCACCGTGACAGTGGAAGACTATGATGCTCGTCGAGCGCAAGGCATGGCGCAGACGATTCTGGCGCAGTCGCAGAAATTCATGAATGACCAAGCCGCCGTAATGCAAAAGCAAACTATGAAATTTGCTCAGGACGAACTCGGCAATGCCGTTCGAGCAGTGCAGGCGGCGAAGGTTCCATACGAACAGCAGGTTGCGGAGATTCGGCTTTCGGCAGCGCAGAGCGCGCTAGCGTCCGCGGCCGGGGCAGCCAACGCCCAACAGCTATTTGTGCTTCCGGTTTCGTCTCCTCCGCTGCCAACCAACACCACGCGGCCGGAGCGGATCCTTGATATAGCGGGAATCACCCTGCTAACTGCGCTTGCCTATGCGGTTGGGTTCCTGATGTGGGCCAACGTACGCGAGCACAATTAAGGCTGCACCTGCAGCGGCAAGGGTTGCGCCTATTTAATCAAGATGGGCTTGAAAATGCCTTGGTCCCGCTGTTCTAAGTCGCTTGGATGGGCGTGAGGCCAGTGCCATTGGCGCGCTGGAAGGAGAGTTTCATGAAAATGAAAACTTTATACACTTCCGCTCTTGTACTTGCGATTGCGGCCAGCCCAGCGCTGTCGTTCGAAAAGGCGGCGTATTCAGCGGATTCGTCTGTTGCGGTTGGTCATCACAGGCACCTTCACGGGGTCCGGCTGCCGCGAGAACTACGGATCATGTGGCACAGAGAAGAACGGGCGAAACTGAAGGAGCTTCCGAAAGAGCAACGCCATGGCTGGCTTCGGGCGAAATGGCGTGCCATGAGCGACGCGGAGCGGCATAAGAAAATTGCAGAACTGGAAGTGAAGTGGAAGGCGCTCCCGGTAAAGGTGCGCGAGGCATTGCTGGAAAAGAAGCGGCAGAAGCACGAGGCCCGGCAGCTCCGCAGGGCCGAACGGCCCAACAGCAATGATCGAGCGTGGCAGCCTAGCCAGCAATAGCGTAACGCGTCCGCTTACCTGCGCTCGTAGACGACCGCATTCCAGAAACGGGCGCGATGAGAGCCTGATTGCTGGAATCCGCGCTTTCGCAGCTCGCGCCCGATTAGGAAGTTGAAGTAGCCGTGCGCGATCAGCGCTGTGCAGACATTCTCATGTGCTTCGCGCGTGAGAATGTCTGCCGCACAGGACGCGCGTTGCTTTGCCTTTCGGTAAGTTTCGATCCCCGGATGGTGCCCGGCATGCCAGAGCACACGTGCAACCACTGCCCATTTCGTCACGCGCATGCGCAGCAGAGGGATTAGAGGCCTCGCAAGCGGTGCCTCTACGAAGAGAGGGTCGATCATCAGCTCTGCATTGGGAGCCAGCGCTTTGGCGCTTTCATGAGCTCGCTTCCGGTCGCTGGTGAACACGCTGGGCAGCTGGTTGACGAGATCCCGCAGTTGTTCAGGAGGGACGTCCGCAGGATCGAGCCCAGCCTGCTCATAGTCGTCAATGTAACGGCCGAACCCACGATGACAGGTCCGAGGTGCTACGGGCAGTGCGGGACGCCCGTGGCGAATGAGGATAATCCGCTGCTTCCCGGGCCCTGCATTACGTCTCGTTTCCACTACATTTTCCCTGACACAGCTTTGCGTACTCATCGGATTGCTGGCGGAACAACAAGCCGGAATTCGATACGAATCCACGCCCAAGGAACAGGCTCTCGTTCGTGAGCGACAATCGGGCGCCCTGTGCATACGCCACGATCAGTGCCAAAGGAGCATTTTTGCAGACAACTTTCTGCTTCAAGCAGGGAACGAAATGCTGGCCCGCAGGGTGGGGTTGCGATATTGTGGCGAGATAAGGGCTGGAGGCCTCCTTCAATGCGGTTAAAGCGCCTGGGAATTGTGGCCGCATCTGCGGCTGTTTTGTGGTCAGCGATCGGTTCTGCGGCACCACTCACTGTCAATAAGGAGGTGATTCTCGCGGAGCACAACAAGTACCGCGCCGAGGTTGGAGTCCCGCCGCTTACCTGGTCGAACAAGCTTGCGGAGGGCGCGCAACGATGGGCGGATACGATCGCTGCCCTCGATCAGATGAAACACAGCCAAACCTCAGGGGTTGGCGAGAACTTGGCCTTCTGGTCCGGTAGCAATCCCACGCTCACGACTATGATCGGAATGTGGGAAAAGGAGAAAGAACTGTTCACGCCAGGCACGTTTCCAAACGTGTCGCGGGATGGAAAGTGGCTCTCAGTTTCGCACTATACGCAGATGGTGTGGCGGAAGACGACCCAAGTGGGTTGCGGGGTGGGCCATGGCAAGAGCGACTTCCTGGTCTGCTGGTACAGTCCGCAGGGCAACTTTATCGGAGACGCGCCGTACTGACGTCTGAGGCACGGGACGGCGGCTCGTACGCTTTAGATTGGTCGGAGAGAGAGGATTCGAACCTCCGGCCCCTAGCTCCCGAAGCTAGTGCTCTACCAGGCTGAGCTACTCTCCGCTACCAAAGAGGCGGCCTTATAAAGGCGCGACGTCCCTCCCGCAACGCTTGGAGATACAGGCCTTGCCGCCATCGGGCAAATGGCTGGGGCGGGAGGATTCGAACCTCCGCATGCCGGAATCAAAATCCGGTGCCTTACCGCTTGGCGACGCCCCAAAAGGCTGCGGACCTTACTGGGCTGGGCGAGGGGATTCAACGCGCGTACCCGGCAAGACAACGCAGATCGAGACTTGTCTAGCTCAGTCGGGGAAGGCTTACTCAGTCGGGTGACAGAGGTTCGGCCATGCCCATCAATTACGACGAGATCATGCGGTTAAAAGCCGAGGGCGAGGAGTTCTCCTACCGTGAGCGCGAAACAATGCTTTACGCGCTAGGGGTCGGCTTTATGCGTGATCCTCTGAACGAAAGAGAGCTGCCATTTGTGTACGAGAATGGTCTGCGGGCCGTGCCGACCATGGCGACTGTCGTTGCCTGGGGCCAATCCCTGATCGGACGCACCGGCGTGAATTACTTGATGCTGGTACACGGCGAGCAGCGGCTCACCTTACACAAGCCATTGCCGCCATACGCGGATATCGTTTCGGACGAGCGAATTGTCGGGGCTTATGACAAAGGGCCCGGCAAGGGCGCGCTCATCGTGTCCGAAAAAACTATTCGCGATAAGACTACGGGAGAGAAACTGTGTACACTAAGCGGTACCGCCTTTTGCCGAGGCGACGGCGGGTTCGGTGGGCCCAAAGAGGGCGCGCCCGAACCGCATCCGCTGCCGTCGCGCCCCCCCGATCTGGTGCATGAAGCCGACACAAGGCCGGATCAAGCGTTTCTCTATGCCCTTTCCGGCGATCGCAATCCGCTGCACCGCGATCCGCGCGTGGCAAAGATGGCCGGTTTCCCGCGGCCGATACTGCATGGGCTGTGCACCTACGGGATCGCTTGCCGGTCGGTTCTGTCCACCGCCTGCGATTACGAACCGGCAAAGATCGTGGGCTTCGATGTGCGCTTCTCGGCCCCCGTTTTCCCTGGCGAAACCATTGCCACAGAGATGTGGCTGGATGGCGCAGTTGTCTCCTTCCGATCGCGAGTGAAAGAACGCGATGTCGTTTGTCTCAACAATGGCAAGTGCACCCTCGCCATCTGACCGGTTGGCCAAGGCGCAGAATCTGCTTGAGAGCGGCAGGCCGGCAGAATCTGCGGCGCTGTTAAAATCGCTGATAGTAGCCGGACGCGCGGGGCTCCTTGCCAGAATTGTGTATTCGAGGGCTTCGGCTGCGGCGGGTGAACTTGACGCTGCCGCTGAAAGCGCTCGCGACACTGCTTTACTCTATCCTCACGCAGCTACGGCAGCATTGGCGTTAGGCGAGGCGTTGCTTTCAGCGGAGCGGCTGCCCACGGCGATAGCAGAATTGCAGAGAGCGTTGCGCATCGATCCTGAACTTCTCGAAGCGCGGTACGGGCTAGGCTGTGCATGGCTGCAAGCAGGCGAGCCAGACAAAGCGCTGGAGGAATTCGCGCGCATCCCTGAAGAGCGCGCGCCGGCGGATATAGGCGCAAAGAGAGCGCAGGCGGCATACATGAGCGCGGCGCCGCGGGCCAACGCGGCTTACGTGCGCCACCTCTTCGACCAGTTTTCGGCGGAGTATGACGCGCGCATGCTGGGCCAGCTCGCCTACCGGGCGCCGGGAATCCTTCGCGAACTCGCGGCGCTCGTCGTACCGAATATGCAAGGGCTTGCCATTCTCGATCTAGGCTGTGGCACGGGTTTGTCGGGCTTGGCTTTCAGGGCGCTGGCCACACGGCTGGACGGTGTGGACCTGAGTCCTGCCATGATCGAAAAGGCACGGGCACGCGGCATCTATGATCGCCTGGTGGTCGCCGATATTGAAGCTCCGATATCCGACGCATATGACCTGATAGTCGCGGCTGATACGCTGGTTTATCTCGGGGACATCAGAAAGGTCTTAACATCAGCTTGTGAGGCACTCTCGTCTGGAGGGGTGTTCTTATTCACGGTCGAAAAGGATGCGGTCGACCGCTTCTCCCTCGGCCCAAAGCGCCGATGGCGGCATTCGGAGGCTTACCTTCGCGGTGAAGCACAACGACAGGGCCTAGATGTTGCCGCGCTGATCGAATGCTCCCCAAGGACCGAAGCTGGCATGGCCGTAGAAGGATTCGCGGTTGCCCTGCGCAAGGGGTAAACTCGGCACATCGCGTCTGCGCCATAGCTGAGTGCCTTTCATCAGCCCGCCTCGGAAACTGCTATTAGTCCAGGGAGAATGTGCATGACGCGCACCATCGGTATTCTCGTCTTCGATGACGCCGAGGAACTCGACTTCGTTGGACCATGGGAAGTCTTCACCATGACGAACGAGGTGTTCGCGATGTCAGGCCGTGAGCGGCCCTACGATGTGCTGCTCCTTGCGGAGCGCGAGGCGCCGGTCCGCTGCGCAAAGGGTATGCGTGTGCTTCCGGATCGTATGGTCAGCCAGTGCGAAAAGCTGGACGTTCTTCTCGTTCCGGGGGGAATGGGAACCCGGCGCGAAGCAGAGAATCGGGCACTCCTGGCCTGGATAGTCAGAATCGCGGAGGACGCGGAGTGGATCGCTAGCGTGTGCACCGGCGCGCTTCTGCTCACGGCAGCTGGCCCCGCGAAAGGGAAACGAGTCACCACGCATTGGGCGTTCGTGGAGCAACTCCGGGCACGAAAAGAAGCAGCAGAGGTGCTGGAACGGGTCCGCTATGTGCGGGATGGCAAGCTGGTCACTGCGGCCGGGGTTTCCGCGGGTTTGGATATGGCATTGTGGCTGGTAGGCCAGATGCACGGCACGGCCATGGCCCGGACGGTCCAACGGGCGATGGAATACGACCCCGCCCCTCCCTATGCCGCAGACGTTTAAAGCGGCCATTCATCCCCCTTATCGGCCGCGCGCGAATATGCTTTGTTCCGGGACAATGTTGGATGGAGTAGGTAGTATGTGGGCTCGTTCGGCGCTGACGTTGCTCTTTTTTGCGGGTTGGTGCCCGTACGCCTTGGCGCAGTCTTGCGGCAGCGCGCCGATCGCTCCTGCCCTCGCCAGCGCCACCGAAATCAAGCAGGATTCGCCTGCCGCTGCGGCCGCGGCTAAGCACGATGCCTTCGTAGAAATCAAGAGCTGGCAGGATGAGCTGAAAAGCTATCGCGCCTGCATGGTCAGCTTCGGCAACGAAGCCAAACGCCAGATCCCGCAACTCGATCCGCAGAAGGATGCGGACAAGCTCAAGCGCTATCAGGATCAAGTCAAGGCGGCCGATCACGCCTACGACACTTCCGTCGATATGGAGGAGCGCGTCGTCAACGAGTTCCATGCCATTCAAGCGGCGTATTGCACGCGTAGCGACGTGGACAAATCCAGCTGCCCGAAATAGCGGCTGCGCTCCCCGCGTTGGGGATAAGGGCGAATCACTTTAGTTTGGCTTTTATGAGTCCCGGCGAGCAGAATCGCCTCGAGCGGCGTGTGCGCGTTCGTACCGCGGCGCGTGATGACATCCTTGCCGCGGCACGGCGGGTAGCGGAGCGTGAAGGTGCGCGCAATCTGTCGCTAAGGAGCGTGGCGGCCGAAGCAGGGTTCGCGCCGGCGACTCTTTACGGCTACTTCCGCAACAAGGACGAACTGATGCTGGCGCTGGCTGCAGACGATCTTGGCCGGCTGGTGCACGCCATGCGGGATGCCGCGCGCGAGGGAGAAGACCGGCTCACGGCCGCGGCCTCTGCTGCCCTTGATCTGCTTGCCAATGCCGAAACATTGGCTGCTGCGTCCACCGCCATTGCACCGGAAGCAAACGGAAGCGAGATGGGCCGGCTGTTCAACGGGCGGCTGATTGCGGCGCTGACGACATTGGCAGCCGCCGCTGGTGGCCCGGCGGAAAGCCGTGAATCGCAGACTGACATCGTATTGATGGGGGCGGCGCTCGCGGGGTTAGCCATGCTTCGGCGCGGCGGCCGCTTGCAGGCCCTTGGCTTTTCGGTGGAAGAAGTGTTGGCCCGCCTGCACCAGTTCCCGCAAACGAAACAGGCCGCGTAGTTCTTTATTTGCGCAGCCCACCGCCGCCAGGGGCGGAAAAGAAGTGGAAGAAATCGCTGTTGGGGGATGTAACGAGCGTGGTGTTCTCGCCGGGCAGTGCCTCCTGATAAGCCTGCATGGAACGGTAAAAGGCGAAGAAATCGGCATCCTGACCGAAAGCATCGGCAAGAATCTTGGTCTTCTCCGCGTCGCCCTGGCCACGCAGAATAGAGGATTCGCGCGTGGCCTCCGCGAGCAGAACAGTCACTTCGCGTTCCGCGCGGGCGCGGATGCGCTGTGAGATTTCAGAGCCTTCGGCGCGGTATTCGTTCGCTTCTCGCTTCCGCTCCTGCATCATGCGGTTGTAAATGGCTTGGCTGTTCTCCGCCGGCAGGTCGGCGTGGCGGATGCGGACGTCCACGATCTTGATGCCGAAATTGCGCGCCTCCTGGTTCATGTTGTCGCGAATGTCGCGCATCAGCTCTTCGCGCCGTGCCGAAAGTACTGCCGCGAAGTTTTGGGAGCCCAGCACACGGCGCACATTCGAACTGAGGATCGACGTGAGGCGTATCTGAGCCGTGTCCAGGTCGTACAGCGATTGGTAAAAGCGCAGCGGGTCGAGAATCCGCCAGCGCGCAAAAGCGTCCACGACCAGCCGCTTCTTGTCCTGCGCGATCACCTCTTCGGATGGGGCTTCTAGATTGAGCAACCGCTTGTCGAGGAACACAACGCTCTGTACCCAAGGCAGTTTGGTGTGCAGGCCAGGATCGGTGACGATTTCGCGGGGGGCGTTGAATTGCAACAGCAGCGCCTGCTCCGTCTGGGTCACGGTGTAGAAGCAGGATAGTCCGAACAGCAGAAGTATGACAGCGCTGATTCCGCCCGCAAGGAGCCCGATTCGACTCATGGCGAAGCGCCTTCGGTGCTAGAGACGCTGGGGGCAATCTGGGAGGCATTGGGAGTCACCGTCACGCTCTCCTGGCCGCCCCGTCCGAAGGTTTGCGGCGGCAGGTACGGGATGATGTTCTTCGCAGCGTTCTCATCCACAATCACCTTGTTCATGGGTGCAAAGAGGCGCGACATAGTTTCGAGGTACATCCGCTTGCGCGTTACTTCCGGCGCTTTGCGATATTCCTGGTACACGGAGGTGAATTGCTTGCCCGCGCCGCTTGCCTCGGCGATGGCCTTCTGCTTGTAGCCCTGTGCCTCTTGAACGATGCGCGCAGCCTGGCCGCGGGCCTCGGGAATGATCTTGTTGGCGTACGCTTCCGCCTCGTTTCGCATGCGATCCTGATCGGTGCGTGCCGCCTGCACGTCGCGGTAAGCGGAAATCACTTCCTGCGGCGGATCGACCTTCTGCATCTGCACGCGCGTAATGGTAACCCCGGCGCCGTACGCATCCAGCGTCTTCTGCATCACCTCGCGCACCTGAATCTGCACGGGCTCGCGGTCCTGGGTGAGAATGCGTTCGATCTGGTTCTGACCCACCACCTGCCGCATCGCGCTTTCCGCGACCGCTTTGATCGCTTGATCTGGATTGTCGACGTGGAACAGATAGTCGCCGGCATCCTTGATCACCCAAAACACCGTGAAGTTCACATCGATGATGTTCTCGTCGCCCGTAAGCATCAGGCTTTCCTCTGGAATATCCTCGGTGTTGGTTTGACCGTTCTGATCCGTAACCTGCCCATAGCCGATGTTGATCTGGTTCTCCTTGGTCACCTCCGGCGTTTCCACAGTCTCGACGGGCCAGGGAAGGTGGTAATTGATGCCGGGGCCCGTGCGTGCAGTGAATGCGCCGAACCGCAGCACCACCCCCTGCTCGCGCGCGCCCACGACGTAAATGCCGGACAGCAGCCACACGACCGCAATGGCGAGTAGTAGGATCACCAGCGTGCCGGTGGTGAATCCGCCGCCACCACCTGGAAGAAGTCCCCGCAAGCGCTCTTGCGCTCGACGGAGCACATCCTCGAGGCCGGGAGGCCTGCCACCCGCATTGCCTCCGCCCCCGGATTGCGGGGCATGACCCCACGGCCCCTTGTGGCCGTCATCGCCGCCCGTTTGGTTGGTCCAAGGCATCGTGACTCGTGGAAAACGGAATGCTGTGCCCCAGCGATTCCTGGTTCGAGATGCGTGCGCGTTATATAGGCTCTCTTGAGAAAGGCGCAAACCGCATGGCTATTACCAAGGAGGATGTGCTGAAGGCGCTTGCGGCAGTCGTGGATCCAGCCACAGGCAAGGGCATGGATGCCGGGATGGTCCAGGGCTTGGTGCTGCGCGATGGCAACATTGGGTTTGCCATAGAGGTGCCACCGGGCCGGGGCCGCAATGCGGAGCCTCTTCGCCGGGCATGTGAAGCGGCCGTCGCGCGTATGCCCGGCGTGCTGTCCGTCACTGCTGTTTTGACCGCGCATCAGCAGGGACACCCGCAGCCCACATCGCCGGCGTCGCGTGCTGCGCCACAGGCAGGAATTGCGGGTGTGGAATCCGTAATCGCGGTGGCAAGCGGAAAGGGAGGTGTCGGCAAATCCACGGTGGCCGTGAACTTGGCGTTGGCGCTGTCGCAGCTCGGAATGAAGGCGGGGCTCCTCGATGCGGATATCTATGGCCCGTCCGTGCCGCGGCTGCTCGGCATCGACAGGAAGCCGGTGAGTGACGGGCACAAACTGCAGCCGGTCGAAAAGTTCGGCATCAAAGCAATGTCGATTGGCTTTCTCGTCGGTGAGGAATCGCCGCTGGTGTGGCGCGGACCCATGGTCCAGAGCGCACTAATGCAGATGATGAATGATGTTGCATGGGCACCGCTCGACATTCTGGTTCTCGATATGCCCCCCGGTACGGGAGATGCGCAGCTAACAATCGCTCAGCGTGTGCCGCTCAAAGGAGCTCTGATCGTATCCACGCCACAGGACATTGCGTTGATCGATGCGCGGAAAGGCCTTCAGATGTTCCGCAAGACGGAAGTGCCCGTGCTTGGTATCGTGGAGAACATGAGCGTCTTCGTCTGCCCGCATTGTGGGCATGCGTCGCACATTTTCGGTCATGGCGGTGCGCGAGCTACGGCGATGGAGCTCCACGCACCCTTTCTCGGAGAAATTCCTCTCGTGCCCGCCATCCGGCAGATGTCAGACGCCGGTACCCCTGTGGTGGCGGTGAGGGCTGAAAGCCAAGAGGCGCAAAGCTTTCTTGCATTGGCAAGGCAGGTCGCAGAGAAAATCGCCGCACCGGTACGCGCAGCACCCAGAATTGTGATTGAATAGCGCTCATGTCCACGCCGAAGCCGCAAATCCGCAGCGCGTTCGCCACGCCCCTTTGCATTCACTATCTGCCCGTTGCGGCGGAAGTGAATGCCGAGTTGCGGCCTCTGATTCTGGAGACGCTGGAGAAGCGGGGCGAGCGAAGAGCGAATGGGTGGTGCTCGTCAGCCGATTTCGAGAGTTGGGGCAAACTGGGCGCGCAGACGCTGTTCCGAATGCTCCGGGAATTGGGCGACAGCATGACTTCAACCCGCACCGGAGGCCGCGTGACACTGCAATGGGTGAGCAGAGCGTGGGCCGAGGTACGGCAGAAGGGCGAAGCTGTGGCGCCTGCGGCGCGGCCTGGCGCCTTTTGGGCCGGCCTTTACGTTGTCGACGACGGCTACGGAAAGTCTGACGACGAAACCCTAGGCGGAGAATGCGAGGTCATGGATCCCCGGGGTGCGTTATCCGGTTATTTTCCGGCCGATCTCGCGTTTCGCATTCCGGGCGGCGGCACCGCTGGCATGAGCGAAGTGTTGCGGCCGAAGAGCGGCATGATCCTTATGCACCCCGGCTGGATGGTGCGTGCCGAGCGCACCTTCTCGGGACCGGGTCAGCGGATGACCATCGAATTCGAACTCGCGCTGCCGCACCAATCCTGATTACGCGCTGTAGTTCAGGCGTAAGCCAGGCTTTGGCCAATCCATCGCGATCAGTTTTCCCGTACCAGACATGGTGATGTAGGCGGTTTTCATATTCTTGCCGCCCCAGCAGATGTTGGTGATCAGCGGATCGGGCAATGACGTATGCTTCACTCGCTTGCTGCCGGGCCAGAAGGTGGTGATTCCGCCCGCTAGAATGGTGGCCACGCATACTGCGCCATCCGCCTGCACCCCGAGTGAGTCGAAATAGGCAAGCCCCGGAAAGGCACCCACGAAAATTCCTGGTGTGAAACCCTCTACCTTCTCAGCCTTGCCGGGCCGGGTCAGCGGTAGGGACCACAAGCGGCCGGTGAATGTCTCCGCGTAATAGACCGTCTTGCCATCCGGTGAGAGACCGACGCCGTTCGGCGTGATCAGCTCGCGCAGCACCTGGGTGATCTTCGACCCATCCGCTCTCGCGTAATAGAGCGCGCCGTGGGTGCGGCCGGATTTGGTTCCCCGTCCGTAATCTGTGAACCAGAAGCCACCATGCGCATCGAACACGATGTCGTTAGGGCCAATCAAGCGTTGCCCGTCGCAGGACTCGTACAGCACCTCTGTTCGGCCAGTTGAGATATCGACGCGCTCGATGCGGCCGCCAGCGTGGCCTTCCGGCGCGTGGCCGGGGATCGTAAGCCCCTGCCGTTTCACGTAGCTGAAGCTGCCGCCGTTGTTGCAAACGTAGAGTGCGCCATCGGGACCGGCTGCCAAACCATTCGGCCCGCCGCCGGTTCTCGCCACCGTCTGAGTCCTGCCATCCGCCTTCACGCGGGTTATGCGCCCTGCCGCGATCTCGCAGACGACAACAGAGCCGTCATCCATCGCCGCAGGCCCTTCCGGAAACTTCAATCCCGATGCAAGCTCTCGAAATGCCATGCGCACCCTCCGATCACACCTATGGCGAGGCTAGCAGCAGCCAGTGAGGGCGCAAGCCTCGCGTAAGCGGCGTTCCAAGGTCACAAAACTGAACGCGATTCCAGCTGTGTCGCCGGCCGCGTGATCTTCGCGGGTGACTTCTTTCCATTCAAGCGGACTGAACACCGGCATCGTAACATCGCCACTGAAAGCCGCATGCACTTCCGTGAGATACACGCGCATGGCCAGCGGCAATACGGCGCGATATATGTGTGCACCACCGATCACCGCAATTTCCTGGGGCGATTCCGCCTCGGCGCGTGGAACCGCTTCCTCAAGCGACAACACAGTGATCGCTCCTTCTGCGCGGAAGCCTGAATCCCGGGTAAGGACGATGTTCGTGCGGCCCGGCAGCGGCCTCTTCGGCAAGCTGTCCCACGTCTTCCGGCCCATAATGCAGGGCTTGCCCATCGTCACCGCTTTGAAGTGACGCATGTCGGCGGGGATGTACCACGGAATCTTCCCATGTTGCCCGATTACGCCATTGGCTGCTTGCGCCACCACCAGAGCAATCGGTGCGCTCACAATTCGGCCAACCGCGCCAGCGCTTCACCGTCCAGGCGGAAGACCGTCCACTCCTCCATCGCCCTGGCGCCCAGCGCCTCGTAGAGTCTGATGGACGACGTGTTCCAGTCGAGCACCCACCACTCGAAGCGTGCACAACCTTCGTGCATCGCGCGTGCCGCCAGATGCTTGAGCAGGGCCTTGCCGGCGCCTTGCCCTCGGAACTGCGGCCGGACGTACAGATCCTCCAGATAAATTCCATGCCGAGCCTTGAAGGTCGAGAAATTATAGAACCACAAGGCGAAGCCCACTGCTTGACCGTCCACTTCGGCGATCTCGCAGAACGTGCGGGGGGCAGACGCGAACAGCGATGCCGCAATTTCGCTTTCAGTAGCCACGCATTCGTGCCGCAGCCGCTCGTATTCTGCGAGTTCCTGGATAAGCGCGAGGATCAACCCGGCATCGCCGGGCCGCGCTGCCCGAATTTCAACCTTGCCGCCCTTTGCGCCGCTCACACTATACCTCCTCATTCACCATAGCGGCCATTCGCCCCTTCCGTAACCCAGCCGCGGAACTATGCTGACGCCGATCTTGTTCTAGGGGTCGGGAAAAGGAGCAATTCCATGAAGCGAATACTGTTCGGTGCCCTGATCCTGGCGCTCGGTGCGACTGCGCCGGCGCTGGCCCAGCACCGGCCGCACTCGGTTGCCGCAGCTCGCAGTCATCCGGCCATGCACGCTCGCACCACAGTGCATGTGCGGGCTCGTCCCATAATGCATGCGCGCGCGCCGCACCGCATCGTTGGCCATTTCCGAACGAGCGGCCGGCATGCGGCGCATCGCACCCTCCGCCTTTCCCATCGGTCGACGCATCATGCCACGCGGCGCGCGACACACAGCGCGGTTCATCACGCCACGCACCGTGCCACCGGCCATGCGATCCACCACGTAGCCAGGCATGCGGTCCACCATGCCGCGCAGCACGCGCTCCGCCATGAAGTGCGCGCGGCAGCGGCCAAGGGACCTTTCGCGAAGGTCCAGAAAACCGTCTATGCCAAGCGCCGCTTCCATGCCGGCGGATACAGGAGCCCGCCCGGTTGGTTCGTGCATCATTGGGTGCTGGGCGAGCGGCTGCCGCGGCCGTGGTTCGTGCGCGACTACTGGCTGATGGACTGGCACCTCTACGGCTTGTGGGCGCCCGTGGATGGACTCATCTGGGTTCGCGTCGGCAACGACGCGCTGCTGATCGACCCCGACAGCGGCGAAATTATCGGGATCGAATACGACGTATTCTGGTGATCACGAGCCCGTGAGGATGTTGCGGGCCGCAGGCCAAACCGCGGCTCGCGACACCTCGATACAGCTGCCGCAAAAATGCCGCGCAACATCTTTGCGCCCGTGCCTATTCCATCCGGAGATGGAGCTGCCATGAAAACCCCTCTTGCCGCTGCAATCGGGCTCGGCCTTGCGCTGACGGCGCTGCCCGCTGCCGCGCAGAACCACGATGTCGACAAGCGCGTGGTGGTGCACAAAGGAAACAAGACTGTCCGGCGAACCGTGGACGAGAGACCCAATGGAAGCGTCGAGCGCCGAACGGTCACGGAGCGGCCAAACGGCACCGACGTGCGCCGCACCCAGATCGAGGGCGCGAACGGGAATGTCGTGAACCGCACGGTGCGCGAGCGCCCGAACGGCAATGTCAACGTGCGGATCACGCGCAAAGCCTTCAATGCGCCGCGCCGCTTCCACATCGCGCGGCCGTGGGTGGCGCCGCGGGGCTTTGTCTTCCGCCACTTCCGGCTCGGCGAGCGCGTGCCGAGCGTGTTGCTGGCGGCGGACTACTTCCTGCTCACGCCGTGGCTCTACGGCCTTGAGCCTGCGCCTCCGGGGTATGTGTGGATCCGCGAAGGCGCCGACGCCGTGCTGGTCGACCGCTACACCGGCGAGGTCGCACAGGTGGCCTACGACGTCTTTTATTGATCGTCTGAGGTCTGTCTGAAGAACAAGCCCTGGCGCCAACACCGCCGGGGCTTCTCTTTTTACACCGCGACTGCCGCCCTGATGTGCGGGTGCGCCTGGTAGTTCTCAAGCCGGAAATCTTCATACGCGAAGGCGAAGATATCTTTCACCTGGGGATTTAGGCGCATCACCGGCAGTGGATAGGGGGCGCGGGAGAGCTGTTCCCGCGCTTGCTCGATGTGGTTCAGGTAAAGATGCGCATCACCGAAGGTGTGGATAAACTCGCCCGGTTGAAGCCCGGTCACCTGCGCCACCATCAACGTGAGCAGCGCGTAAGACGCAATGTTGAACGGCACGCCGAGGAAAATGTCGGCCGAGCGCTGATACAGCTGGCAGCTGAGGCGGCCGTTCGCCACGTAAAACTGAAACAGGCAGTGGCAGGGCGGCAGCGCCATCTTCGGCACATCGGCCGGATTCCACGCGGTGACAATCAGCCGGCGGGAATCCGGATTGCGGCGGATATCGGCAATCAGATTCGAAATCTGGTCGATGGTGCCGCCGTCCGGGTTAGGCCATGAGCGCCACTGGTGGCCATACACGGGCCCCAATTCGCCGTCCGCATTGGCCCACTCGTCCCAGATGCCCACGCCGCGCTCCTGCAGCCAGCGCACATTGGTGTCGCCGCGCAGGAACCACAGCAGCTCGTAGATAATCGCCTTGGTGAACAGCTTCTTGGTGGTGACGAGCGGGAACCCTTGCGCCAGATCGAAGCGCATCTGGTGACCGAAGATAGAGCGTGTGCCCGTGCCGGTGCGGTCGTGCTTTTCCACGCCCGTTCCGAGCGTGCGGTGCAGCAGGTCAAGATACTGGCGCATGGCCGGAAGGGCTCCTTCTTCACTGTATTCCGCATGCTGGGCGGAGGTACTCCTCCCGCTCGACGAGGGCCCCGAAATCTGTGGATCAGATGGGTTCGGCCGGATGCACTAGCTTACCAAAAGGCAATCTTGGTACCGCAACCAACCTGCTGCTCAGGCGTAGACTTGCAAACTGATTCGGGGCGGCGGCAGCTCGCGGCGCTCCATTCTGACCGGTCAGGGAATGCCTAGATTCGGAAGACTGCTCTCAGCCTTGGATGGTGTCGCGTGTTCCACAGGGATCGGCCAGGTCCGGCTCGGTGCCGGCGAGCTCCTGGACCATGCCCTTAATGCTGCGCACCGCTCAGCCTTTCGAGACCGTTCCTTCTTGCCGGCACTAGGCGTGTTGCTCGACGCGTACGAACAAGAAGCGCAATTGAACGTCTTCGGGGCGCACGCTGCCAAGTGGGATGTGCTTCGCTGTCTTTCCAACCTGCTGCGGTTTGATGCGGAAGAGGAGCAGGATCCCGGAGTTCTCGCGGAGCCGATCGAGGCGCCCATCTTCATCACGGGCCTTCCGCGCGCGGGAACTACCTTGTTGCATTCGCTTCTGGCCGAAGACGCCATGTTGCTCGTCCCTCGCTGCTGGCAGACTATGTCACCGTACCCGGGAGGGGGGAGAGACGCCCGACGCCAGCGGGTCGAGAGCCAACTGCGCATGTTCCAACGGCTCGCGCCAGAGATTGCCTCTCTGCACGCATTGTCAGCCGATGCGCCGCAGGAATGCACGGAGATTACGGCCCAAGTATTTCAGAGCGTTCGTTACGAGGCGACCCATCGGGTGCCGTCCTACCAGCGGTGGCTGGACTCTCATGGACACCTCGCCGCTTACCGCTTCCACAAACGCTTTCTGCAACATTTGCAGCATCAGAGCCGAGCTCTCCCGTGGGTGCTGAAGTGCCCCGATCATATCCATGCGTTAAAGGCGATAGATGCGGTGTATCCCGACGCCCGTTTCGTCTTCTTCCATCGCGATCCGCTGCATGTCATCGCCTCGGCATCGAAACTGACGGAAGTCCTGCGCCGTCCGTTCACGCGAAAAATCGATAAGGGCGAAATCGGCCGTCAGGTCACGGCACGAGTCCGCGAGGCCGCAGAAGTCATGATCTCCCGATCCCGCGCCACATCCGAACGCATTTTGCACATCCACTACCTGTCGTTCAGCCGCAATCCGCTGGGCACCGTAGAGCAGTTCTACTCTCATTTCGGGATGCAGATCAGTGAAGCCACGCGCGGCAGAATCGCGGCACACCTCGTAAGCGCGCGAACACCGAAGAACCGTTACGACATGAATGAGTTTGGGCTGGAGCCCTCGGAACTCTGCCGGCAATTTATGCCATACGTCGAGCAGTTTGGCGTCGCTCGGGAGCTGGCGGCCTGGAACACGGCGAGCGCGCACGCCTCGCTCGCCGCATGAAACTCATTGCGCTGTTAGCATTTTGCGCGGGCACGGGGCTCACAGTCTTCCTGATCGTGCATGCGGGCTTGACCCCGGTCGCCAGCGCGCTGGCCTCTCTTGGCGTGACCGGCCTATTGGTGATTGCGCTGGTGCATCTGCCGGTCGTGGCAATGCTTGGAGCGGCTTGGTGGGCGGTGGGCCGGGGGCAGGGCCGGCGGGCTTTGTCCCGCTTCATCTGGGCGCGCGCGATCCGCGATGCCGCCGCCGAGGCGCTGCCGTTTTCGCAGGTGGGCGGCTATGTGATTGGAGCGCGCGCGCTTTCGCTTACGGGCACGGATGCCGCCTCCTCCGCTGTATCCACATTGCTGGACCTTGTGCTGGAACTACTGCCCAAGCTTCCCTACGTGCTGCTCGGCCTTATTTTGCTGGAGGCAGCGAAGCCCAGTTCCGGCACCGCCGTCGCGATTGTGGCCTTCCTGGTTGTTTTAATCGTTGCGGCGGCGGTGCTTCGCCCGAACGCAAAACGGTTCGGAATGGGCTGGATCGAACGCTTCCTAGCCCGCTGGCCGCGGCTGGCCGAATCCCGTGAGCGCATCGCCGCAGCCTTCGCGCAGATGACGGCGCGGCGAAGCGCTATCGCCGCAAGCCTTACCTTACATTTCGTGTGCTGGATTGCCGGCGCGGCAGAAACCTGGCTCATCTTCCGGCTAATGGGCACATCCGTCTCGCTCCCGGCAGCGCTGGTGATTGACAGCCTGCTCGGCGCGCTGCGGATGATTTCCTTCTTCGTGCCTGCGGCAATCGGTGTGCAGGAAGGTGGTTACGTTCTCTTGTGCGGGTTGTTCGGATTTCCGCCGGGGGCCGCGCTTGCTTTCTCGTTTGCGCGCCGCGCCCGCGACATTCTCATCGCGGCGCCGGTGCTGCTGTCATGGCAGGCGATCGAGGGCCAAGCGCTGCTGCCCAGCCGCTCGAAATCGTAACCTACTTGCCCATGCTCGCGAGCTTGCGCCCCCGGGCTGCAAGATAATCGTACAGCGCGTTCAGCTCGTCATCGCTGAGCTTGCTGATGCGCACGCGGGCGACGGCCGACATCATGGGAAGCTCGCGGTTTCCTGCCGCCTTGCCCGTATGCATGAATTTCAGAAAATCGGCGCGATTATAGGACGCGACGATGCTGAGGTTCGGCGGGTGCGGCGGCGGCCCCATGCTCTGCCCTTCCAGCGAGGTGCCGTGGCATTCGCCGCAAGCCGTCATCGCCATCTGCCGCGCGCGGGCATAACGCGCACCCAGATCGAGCGCCTGTTTCTGAAGAGGAAACCAGTACTGCCCGACGTGAATGGCGCCCTTCAGGAGCGCCACGCGTTGCCAAAAGCTGTAGGAGGGGGGTGGAATATCTGGGCCGGCTGCTCTCAATGAACGGATGTAAGAAACAATTGCCGCCGCATCAGCATCCGGCATGTACTGGAAAGCGTCGGACGGCATGCTTTCCGCCACGCTGGTTCCATCCGGACGCAAGCCTTCGCGGATGGCGTGGTCGAAATCGGCATCGGAGAAGGTGGATGCGAGCCGCGTCAGGTTGCGCGACGACACGCCGAAATCCGGAATGAAAGCGCCCTGCAGATGCGGCCGGTGGCAGTCCGCGCACCCGTAAGGCCGCACCAGATGCTGGCCGAGCGCAATCACCTTCGGATCGCGCGAGGCATGCACGCGCGAGAGCGGCAGCGGATATTGGTGGGCGATGATCGCCTCCGAAGCGGCGTACACGTAAGCCACCGCAGCGAGGGCCAGCACGGCTACGCTCGCCAGCACGAGCCCTGCCCATTTCCAGAATCGACGCATCTCCCCCCGGCTTCAAATCTAAACCGTCGGAGTCTATATTATACCCGTTCGGGTTCGCCCGGACTATGGCGATAAACGGAAGCGTAATAAGCGGACTGGACCCGGGGGCGGTACCCGGCGGCTCCACCAAATGCTCATCGCGGTGAGCATCTGTGGGGCCGAAACAGGATCGACAGACGTGTAAAGGCTGACCTTTCGCCCGGTATGGTATCCGCCGTTATCGGGCTAATCGTACAGGTGCCAACGATAACGAAATGGCCCTCGCTGCCTAATTAGGCAAGCGCGGTTTCGGGGAGGGCACCGGGCAACAGAAGCCCTCCCCACTTCTCTGCCAAAACCGAAATCAATCCACTAAATTGGGCTAAGCGACAGGGGCAAGCTTTGGTGGTCGAAAACGGCGCGTACGATTTTCTATCGAACTTCAGCACGGTCGGAGCGATCGTGCTGGGCTCGATCCTGGCAACTGCGGGAGCACTGATCGCCACGCAGATTGAATGGCGGGTAGAGAAGCGAAGGCGCGAGCAGCACGCGGCCCTGTTTTTCGGAGAGGTGCTTTCCACCTTGCTTGCGATCCTGAGAATTGCCAAGCGCGTGAAGGGGATTGGCGACCCGTATGGACCGGTCACCATGCGCATGCTGCGCCAGGCGCTTCAGGAAATCGGAATTTACGATCGCAATCGGGAAAACCTGTACAACCTGCACGACGGAAGCCTGCGGGCGCGCATCCATACATCCGTTCTGCGAGTTTCTTCGCCCTTGAACGGCATCTTCGACACGACGGAGGAGATGCGCGCGGGTCAGGCAAGGCTCCGCGCAGCGGACGTGACACCGAAGGAACGCAGCGAGATCGAAGCGCGCATCAAGCAGTTGACGCAAATGCGCGAGGACGGCTTCGACTTCATGGAAGAAACGGCACAGGAGATGGAAGCTCTGGTCAAGGAACTCGAGCAGGTGGCCGGATACCGTTTTGTTGACGCAATCGCAGCGGCGCGTCCTTAGCCTATCGGCAAAGCATGAGCCCTTCGGAAGAAAGAGCAGAGTCCAGTGACCATTTCGCCAGCGCGATGGAGGCAGTCCGCCCCGATCGTGGATTGTGCGTCCCGCAGTTGCGCGAAGCCGTTACGCGGATGGAGGAGGGGCGATTACCGGCGGCAGAAAAACTGACGCAGCAGTTTCTCGCGGCGCATCCTAGGAACATCGAGGGATTGCAGCTGATGGCGGAAATTGCCACACGGCTCGAGGATCATGTGCGCGCCGAGGCGCTGCTTGCCCGGTGCCTCGAAATACAACCTGATTCCGTACCGGTACGTTTCGCTTACGCTAATGCCTTGCTACGGGTGAGCAATCCGGCAGCTGCACGGGACCAGATGGAGTGGTTGCTCGCGCGCGACCCATGCAATCCCGTTTTCCGCGTGTTGAAACCGCTGGTGCTGGAGGCTTTGGGAGAGTTTCCCGAAGCAGTAGAATGCTGGTGTGAACTTACCAAGGAATACCCGTCCCGTGTCGATTGTTTGCTGCGCTACGGCTACGCCTTGCGCACGGTCGGTGCACGCGACGAGTGCATGAGGGCGTTTCGCAAGGTCATCGCGCTCGCCCCTAGCTCCGGTGAAGCATACTGGGCGCTGGCGAACCTGAAGACCTTCCGCTTCGAGGATGCAGCGGTTGCCGCTATCGAAGCGCAGCTCGCGGGCCAGCACTTGGAGGCGGCCTCCCGGGTGCAGATGCATTTTACGTTGGGCAAGGCATATGGCGACCGCCAGCTTTATGCGGAGTCTTTTGGGCACTATGCTAAAGGCAATGCCCTGCAGCGGATGGGGCTGGGCCACGATCCTGAGATCGCCAACTCTTATGTGGCACGTTGCAAGAGCATCTTCAGCAGCGAGTTCTTTGAGCAGCGTGCGGGCTGGGGCTGCCAGAGCGGCGGGCCGATCTTCATTGTTGGGATGCTCCGCTCCGGTTCGACGTTGGTCGAGCAGATACTGGCCAGTCACTCACAGGTGGAAGGAACGCGGGAGTTATTCGAACTGGCAGCTATCGCGCGCGAACTGCAGAACCGCCTCACCAGAGCCGGCAACGGTTATCCGGCGGCGCTCGCTGAGGCCGAAGCGGGTGTGTTTCGCGATTTCGGCGAGATGTATCTGGAACGAGTGAAGCCGCATCGCAAGCTTGGCCGCGCCTTCTTTACCGACAAGATGGGTGCCAACTACGCGTACACCGGATTGTTGCAGCTCGCCCTGCCGAACGCGAAAATCGTTGATGTACGCCGCCACCCGCTTGCGTGCGGCTGGTCAAACTTCACCCAACTGTTCGCGAAGGGCCAGAACTTTGCGTATAGGCTATCCGATATCGGGCGGCTATATCGTGACTATGTCGAGTTGATGGCGCATTTCGATCGCGTGCTCCCCGGCAAGGTGCACCGCGTGTTTTACGAACGGCTGGTGACAAATCCGCAGGCGGAAGTGCGCGCGCTATTGAATTATTTGGGGTTGCCTTTCGAGGAATCCTGCCTGTCTTTTCATAAGACGGCGCGCGCGGTAACGACCATCAGCTCGGAGCAGGTGCGAAGGCCCATCTATAGCGAGGCGCTGGACGGCTGGCGCGCCTACGAACCATGGCTGGGTTCGCTGAAGACGGCGCTTGGCCCCGTTCTCGATGCCTATCCGGAGGCTCCAGCTTTCCCCTGAATAGGACGTGAAAAGCCGCAATTGACTTGCACCGGACCGGTACTATGTTCCCGCCGGGATGCAGGATCGCGAATGGCGAAAGACTACATCGGATATCAACATCTAACGGATTCGGCGTTACGGAGCGTCGTTCGCGACGTTTTGCGGCGAGTGGAAAAACAGGGGCTCATCGGCTCTCACCATTTCTGCATCACCTTCAAGACCCAGTTTCCCGGCGTGGAAATTCCGGATTTCCTCCGTGAGCAATATCCGGATGAAATGATGATTATCCTTCAGCATCAATACTCCGGGCTGAAGGTGAGGGATGAGTTTTTTCAGGTGACATTGTCGTTCAAGAAGATCCCAGCGACCTTAACTGTTCCATTCGCCTCGCTGACGCAGTTCGTAGATCCCGGTGTGCAGTTTGGGCTTCAGTTTCAGGGTAGCGAGGCTGCTGAATCGGCAGCCAAGACGCCCGGTTCCCCGCTGCCGGCAGCAAAACCTGTGCCTCTCGCGCCGCCCAAGCCCGCAGCCGACGCAATGAAGGAATCGGAAAAGCCGCCTGCTCCGGCTGAAGTGGTCAGCCTCGACGCGTTCCGGAAAAAGTAGTCAATCTGCCGGCAGCATCAACCAGCTCTGACGGGCCAGTGCATGAATCAACGGCGCATGGAAAGGGATAGCTTCGGTCCAATCGAAGTGGCTGCGGATAAATACTGGGGGGCCCAAGCCGAGCGCTCCCTGCACAATTTTGCCATCGGGTGGGAGAAGCAGCCGATACCCATCGTGCGCGCGCTTGGGATCATCAAACGGGCCGCCGCGGAAGTAAACATGCAGCTAGGCAAACTCGATCCGAAGATCGGGAATGCCATCGTACAGGCGGCGGAGGAGGTGATCGAAGGCAAACTTGCCGATCACTTCCCGCTTTCCGTCTGGCAGACTGGCTCGGGCACGCAATCGAACATGAATGCGAACGAGGTGATCTCGAATCGCGCCATCGAAATCCTGGGCGGCGAGAAGGGCTCGAAGAAGCCCGTTCATCCGAACGATCACGTGAACATGAGCCAGTCGTCGAACGATACCTATCCATCCGCCATGCATATCGCCTGCGCGGAGGAGATCGTTCACCGGCTCATCCCGGCGCTGCGGCTGCTTCGAAACGCGCTGAACGGCAAGGCGCAAGCCTGGCGCGGCATTATCAAGATCGGCCGCACCCATACCCAGGACGCGACACCCATCACGCTTGGCCAGGAATTTTCGGGGTATGCCCAGCAGGTGGATAATGGCATCGCGCGCATCGAGTCCACCTTACCGATGCTGATGCAGCTGGCGCAGGGCGGCACGGCTGTGGGCACCGGGCTTAATGCGCCACAGGGTTACGACGTTATGGTCGCGGAGCGCATTGCCGCGATCGCCAAACTTCCCTTCACCACCGCTCCTAACAAGTTCGAGGCCCTAGCCGCACACGATGCGATGGTGATGAGCCACGGCGCTATCAACACGATGGCGGCTTCCCTCTTCAAGATCGCGAACGACATCCGCTTATTGGGCTCGGGGCCGCGCTCAGGCTTGGGAGAGCTTGCTCTGCCGGAAAACGAGCCAGGCTCTTCGATCATGCCGGGCAAAGTCAACCCAACGCAGTGCGAGGCGATGACTCAAGTTTGCACGCGCGTGTTCGGCAATCATGCCACCGTAACCTTTGCCGGAAGTCAGGGGCATTTCGAATTGAACGTGTACAACCCCGTAATGGCATACAGCTTCTTACAAAGCGTCCGGCTGATGGCGGACGCTACGCGCTCGTTCACTGAACATTGCGTCTTGGGGATCGAGCCCCGACTAGACAACATCAGGGCAGGACTGGAGCGATCCCTTATGCTGGTCACCGCGCTGGCACCCAAGATCGGCTACGATAACGCAGCCCAGATCGCCAAGGCGGCGCACAAGAACAGCACCACGCTGAAAGAGGAAGCCGTGAAGAGCGGCGCCGTGTCGGCGGAAGAATTCGACGCGATCGTGCGGCCCGAGGATATGATCCATCCGGCAGCGTAGAGTGTGACTACGTCACGATGCGCGAATCGCCGGCCTGATCGCAATTCTTAATCTCGGAAACCAGTCCCTCCGGCGTAATGCCGTTGTTCGCGAGGCGCTGCTGGAGGCTCTGGGCATCGGCAGTTACCCGCGCCGTATAGCTCTTCTCGCTTTCCGTCGGGTGCATCGCCAGATATCGCTTGCCTGCCGCTGTCGCGCGTTCCGCGTAATAGGATGCTGCGCTGGCGTCCAACTCGTGGATCGCGAAGGCCGCCAGTGTGTAGCGTGCGGCGCAACCAAGATCGTCATACGTTACATTGGTAACCAGCGGCTCCATGTGCTGCATGTTCGGTTGCGCGCTGGATTGTGTCACGCCGAAGGCAAGCACGGCTGCTGCAAAAAGGCTTATCGTACGCATTGCACACCCGCTCTAAGGTCCGGCTCAGATGCCGTCATTCAAACGAATGCACCTGCTGGAGAAATGTTCCGTGTCCATTGCTGGGCACCGCACCAGCGTGGCGCTGGAGGCAGAATTCTGGGCAATTTTGCGGCAGATGGCGCATGCTGACGGCGTTAGCCTGCCGAAACTTATCGCAAGAGTGGATGCGGAACGCGGTGCGCGGCCCTTGGCAAGCGCGCTGCGCCTTCTGGCGCTTGCCGCCGTGCAAAGCAGATCTTAACTTAAAGTCGAAAGAGGGCTCCCGCATGATCACGCTGTATCACTCGCCGCAAACACGTTCATCGAGCATTGTCTGGCTGCTGGAAGAGCTGCAGGTGCCGTATGAGACCAAGCAGGTGAGCTTCCGAAAGGCGGACGGCACGGGGGAAAGGGATCCCTCGAATCCACACCCGCACGGCAAGGTGCCGGCGCTAACGGACGGCTCGGAAACCGTGTTCGAATCCGGCGCCATCGCGCTCTACCTGACGGATAAGTACCGAACCGTGAAGCTCGGTCCCGGACCGAACGACGCGAAGCGCGGAGAGTACCTATCCTGGTTGTTCTATCGCCCCGGCGTAATGGAGCCGGCCTTCATGGAGCGGCGCTTCAACATCCCGCATGTGCACGGCGCCATGGGCTGGGCAAAGACGGAGGAAGTGGAAGAGGTGGTGAACGCGCACCTCGCCAAGAACAAGTACTTCCTGGGCGACGAGTTCTCCGCGCTCGATATCATGGTGGGGGGCGGGCTCTACTACATGATGCTGTTCAAGATGACGCCGGAAACAGGCGTGCTGAAGGAATACGCGGCCCGAATCACGGAGCGCTCCGCTTTCAAGCGCTCGATGGAAAGGTAGCCGCGCCCATGGGTGAGCTGGTCAACCTCCGCCGCGCGCGAAAACAGCAGACGCGTACCGAAGCCGCGGCCCAAGCGGACGCCAATCGCGCCAAGCACGGCATCTCAAAGCGGGAGCACGATCTCATCGAGGCCCGCCGCGCCGAAGCGGAGCGCGATCTCTCTTCCAGCAAGCTGGACGAGAAATCGTGATGCGTTCCAGTCACCTCCCCCGACGCGGGGAGGTCGGAGCATTTCAAGCGCGAGCGAGAAGTGCTCCGGGTGGGGGGCTTACCCGTGGCCAGCCCCCACCCGTGTCGCTTCGCTCCGCGACCTCCCCACATCGGGGGAGGTAAATTGCGGAGCGAGGAAAAGGCAGGCCCCTTCTCCGGCTTGCGGGTGCTCGATCTCACGCGCGTGCTGGCAGGGCCGTATGCGGCCCTGATGATGGCGGAGTTGGGCGCGCGTGTGATCAAGATTGAGCCGCCAGAAGGGGACGATGCGCGCCGCTATGGGCCTTTTGTCACGGGCGGGAACGGCGTGGCGAAGTCCGGCTACTTCATGAGCATCAACCGCGGCAAGGAATCGATCGCGCTCGATCTGAAAGCGGATGAGGACCGCCGCATCTTCGAAGCGCTGCTCGCCCGCGCCGATGTGCTGATCGAGAATTACCGCGGCGGCACGATGGAGAAGCTGGGTTACGGCTGGGAGTCGTTGAAAGACAAGTACCCGCGCCTCATCTATGCCGCCGTTTCGGGCTTCGGCCATACCGGTCCGTACGCCGCCCGCCCGGCCTACGACATGGTGGTGCAGGCGATGGGCGGCATCATGAGCCTCACCGGCCATCCTGGCGGGCTGCCGACCCGCGTCGGTACTTCGGTCGGTGACATCACCGCGGCACTGTTCGGCACGATCGGCATCGCGGCGGCGCTCTATGATCGCGAGACAACCGGGCGTGGGCAGAAGTTGGATGTCGGCATGCTGGATTGTCAGGTGGCGATTCTGGAAAACGCCATCGCGCGCTATGTGGCGACCGGGGAGGTGCCTGGGCCATTGGGCACAAAGCATCCTTCCATCGCGCCGTTCGCCGCGTTCAAGACAAAAGACGATTACATCGTGATTGCTGCCGGTAATGACGCGCTGTTCGCGCGCGTCGCCAAGGTGCTTGGTCGCGAGGAATGGGCGCGCGATCTGCGTTTCGCCAACAATCTCGCACGCGTGCAGCATCTCGACGCATTGCACGCAGAGATGGAATCCGCGCTGGCCCCGCGCGCCGCGAAAGACTGGTTGGCGCAGCTGGAAGCAGAAGGCGTGCCCTGCGCGCCGATCAACGACATCGCCGCCGTGATGGCCGATCCTCAGGTGCTTGCCCGCAACATGATCGTCACTGCCGATGACCCTGACCTCGGCGCCGTCCGCATGCAAGGCAACCCAATCAAATCGACGGGTTATGCCGATCCATGCACCCGCGGAAGCGCACCGGATTTGGACGGGAGCCGCACCGCAATCTTGAAAAAGGTGCTCGCGGCGAAGTGATCTCGCCAGCGAGGGAACACACTTCACTTTGCGCTAGTCTCGGAATACGCGCCGATCTGATCCGTCTGTGCAAGACACTGGCTGGAAAGAAGGGGGCTTGGCCAATGACGCGCGGCCTCATGTGGTCGATCCTGGGCATCTTCCTGGCGGTCACAATCACGAGCACGATGGATGCCACGGGACTCTTGGCATTCAGCGCGCTCCCCTTGTTTCCGCTGATAGTGCTGTTCTGGTTTTTGCAACGGTTCTCGCGAATCGAGACGGGATTCGTTTGGGGCGTGGCGCGCCCTTACCTGCTTGCAATGCTCTATCCGCTGCTGGTGACTGGCATCCTCGTTCTCACTGCCGCGATGTCTGGAGCGATCGGTACCGCCCACACCGATTGGCGCAAGGCCGGTCTGAATCTGGCTCTGGTGAGCGTCTCAACCGTGCTGGTGGCGATCATCACCGAAGAGGGCTTCTTCAGAGGATGGCTGTGGGCCTCTCTGCGGCGTACCGGCATGCAGCCGATCTGGGTTCTTGTTGCCAGTAGCCTGGCATTTTCCCTCTGGCATTGGTCCGCGGTGGTTTTCGATACGGGCTTCAACCCCTCGCCCACGCAGATACCGGTGTTCATGGTCAATGCCGCCGTAATGGGGGCAATCTGGGGTTTTTTGCGTTGGATTTCCGGTTCGGTGATCGTTTCAAGCGTGAGCCACGGCTTCTGGAACGGCATGGCCTACGTCCTGTTCGGCTTTGGAAAGAAGGCTGGAGCGCTCGGAGTTGCCAACACCGCTCTCTTTGGACCGGAGATTGGTATTCTCGGCCTCGCCCTTAATGCTGCTTTCGCCGTGGTACTCTTTCTCTGGTGGCGCCGCGCACAGGCCGTTGAAATGGCCTCGCCGAATGTTGCCTCCGAACCTCATCATACTCGTGGAAGACTGGCTTCTCCTGTAAGCTGAATGCGCAGGTCGGGGGTCAGTGCAATGCTGCCAGAGAAGCGCGCCGCGGGCGAGCGGCTCGATTACATCGATTCATTGCGCGGCTTTGCCTTGTTCGGCGTGTTCGGCGCCAATCTGTTCATCTTCTCCGGCCTCGCCTACATGACCGATGCGCAAAAGGCCGCGCTGCCCACGGCTGCCATCGACCGCACGATACAGTTCCTCGAACTGGTCTTCATCGAAACCAAGTTCATGGGGCTGTTCGCGCTGCTGTTTGGCGTGAGCTTCTGGCTATTTCTCAGCAGCGTTCGGGCCCGCGGCCTGGAAGGCACCGCGCTGTTCTATCGCCGCATCTTCTGGCTCTTTGTGTTCGGCTCGATTCACGGCTGGCTGCTCTGGGCTTTCGACATCCTTCAATTCTATGCGCTGTGGGCGATTCTGCTGCCGCTGTTTCTGCGCGTCTCGCTCCGCACGTTGTTCGCGTGGGCGATTGGCTTCGCGATCGTCGCGCCGGCGCTGGTCTCCGGCACTCAGTCGGTGACGTTTTGGGGCCATCTCCTGGATAAGGCGACAACCAATGCCGCCGCGCTCCAGGGGTTTTCCTCGCCGCATTATGGAGAGATGCTGCGCGCCAACTATCTCTACAATTGGTATCTCACGCTTTCGTTCGGGCAGATTGGTTATCAGGTGGCGGTCTTCGGCCGGCTGCTCTTCGGTCTCTTTCTCGCCCGCGCCGGCCTGATGATGGATCTGCCGCGCTACCGGCGCGTGTTCGTCTGGACGCTGATGTGCGGCGGCATCTACGGCCTGGTGGCGAATACCTTTGATGCGAGCGGTATGCTCGATCCCCCGCGCGGCTCGGGATTCGTCTGGCCGTTCACGGCAGGCCTGATCGAAGAGGCCGGCTATTTGTCATTAAGCCTTGCCTATGCCTCCGCACTGGCGTTGCTGTTCCAGGCGCCATGGGGGCGCTGGGCGCGCGTTCTGCGCTCGATGGGCCGCATGGCGCTGACGTTCTACCTTGGGCAGACGCTGTTCGGGCTGTGGCTGTTCTACGGTTTCATGCCGGGGCCGCATTGGTTTGCGAAGACCGGCGCGGTGTGGCTGGTGCCGATCTGGTTCGGCGGCTACGCGCTGCAGGTGGCGATCGCCGATTGGTGGCTGAAGCACTTCCGCTTCGGCCCCGCGGAATGGCTCTGGCGCTGCCTCACCTACTGGAAACTCCAAACCTTCCGCACCCCGGCGTATGCGAGTTGACCCTCTAATTGTCATGGCCCGCGAATGCGGGCCACCCCGATTGAGTTGTACGATGCCTCAGATACATTCGCCCTTGTTCGGGTCTTTTGAGCGCCGGACTGACTCAAGAATCTTCTGCGAATTCTCAGGAGTAGTGAAGCTCAAGAGCATGGCTTGATAGTCGGCATAATCCTTCGAAGTGCAAAAATCCCCACCCGCTTTTTGATATCGCGCCTGCGTAGCGGCTTCGGATTTCTTAAGGGCATCCTGGACATCCGCGGCGGTTTTGCCGGGCTGATGTGTGTTGTGAATGATGCTGTTGCGCATCTCGGCAACGAGCTGCTGATAACGCGTCTCGGCAGCAGTATCGAGAGGATGACCACACTGCAGCGCGATGGCATGAGTTTCGGTAAGCAGCGAATACATACAGAAGGTAGACGCATCAGCCATGCATCTATCGGCGAGGAACGACAGCACGACTGCGAAGGCGAGCATCTTCCACACTTCTTGTCCTCCGAGCGCAATTAATTCGAAACCCCGATCTTAGCATTTCTCTTCACCTCCCCCAACGCGGGGAGGTCGGAGCACTTCGAGCAACGCGAGGAATGCTCCGGGTGGGGGGACGCAGCCGCGACATAAGCCCCCCACCCGAAATTCGCTCGCACGGCTCGCAAATTTCGACCTCCCCGCGTTGGGAGTGTTACACTTGCCAACCCCACACACTAGGGATAGTTTTACAGGGCGCCGCCACCTACAGCCAACCGCGTGGGGTGGTGGTGAACTAGTAGGCGACAATATCGTGCGGATGCTCTTTCTGGATGAGGCGGGGACCGGCAATCCAAGGGACGAGCCGCTTCTTGTTGTCGCCGGAATAATTGTGAATGCCGATAAGCAGTGGAAAGCCGTCCAGCGGCGGCTGCGCGACCTTAGAGACCGCTTCATGCCCCCAGAAGCGCCAGAGTGGTACTCGTTCCATGCGACGGAACTATTCTCTGGCGGAAAATACTTCACGCGCGAACGGTATTCACGAAGCGAGCGGTGGGCGATCTTAGACGCCATTCTTTCGGTACCCGCCGAATTCAATCTGCCGGTTGTTCATGCATATCTCGAACGACATTTGGCTCCCGACCAAATGGAAAGGCTGTACGGCCGAGCATTTATAGAATGCGCGGCGAGCGCCGAGGCGCATCTGCGCACGCTGCCTGCTGATGAGGTGGGGATGATTATCCTGGAGGATAATCATGAGGTTCGGAGCCAAGTTCGGTTCATGCAATCCGCAGGGCAGATTGAAAACCATCTGCTCCATGCTCACCTACGCGACAAATACTGGCTAACGAAAATTGTTGGCGAGCCTCATTTTGAGGGCAAGGGTCCATCCAGTCTGTTGCAAATTGCGGATGCCTGCGCGTTCGCCATCAAACGTAAGGCAATGGAGAGGCCGCACGCCGAGCGGTTTGTTGATCCTCTTTACCCCCAGATGATTAACGCGCTTAGCCCTTGGACGGCGCGCGACGAACCGGAGCGATTTGCTTGAGCGCCCTGTCTAAATCCTTAGGGTTATCGCTTGCCTCCGCCGCCTCTGCGGTTTCGAGGAAGCGTTTGGATTCCTCTGGATCGTCCCATTTGGGTTTTGCTTTGCGCGGCATAACAGCTGCTTATCACATGATCCTAGCGCCGCTCAAACGGGCTTCTCTTCTGAATGACTCTAGGCAGGGGCGCTTGCGGCACGCCGGGTCCGAGTCGTGGCAATTCAGTGGTCATATTGCACCTAGTGCAGGCGTATTCGAACACCGCCAGCCTTGTGTTTGCGCCGCGTGCGGGATTCATTATGCGAAGCTCGCGGTCGCGAAAGCGGTTTGGACAATAGTAGGGCGATCGTCCCTGCGGACCGGCAGAGTCCTTCTCACGATATACCGTCGCCCCGGTTACTGTGCCCTCGCGGGTGTAGTTTTCCGCCTCATCATCAAATCGCTTTGCCTTTTCGATTTCTGCTTTGAGCGCAGCGAGTTCTATCACCGCCGCATTGCGTTCGTCCTGCAAGAGCGCAGTTTGCGCCCTCGCATTAATCGCATGCTCCAAAGCTTCTTCTGCATGGACGCGCAACTTTTCGACACTGTTGGCAGCTCTGATTTGCTGCCCCAAGTCGTAAAGCGGTTTCATTGTGGCGAGGGCTGCAATCCCGGTGGTGATAGCCATGTTAACTCCTAGGTCTGTCGCAATTCCTAGGATAGCTGGCGAAGGGCGCGGGAGTCATTCCCGCCCCTTCTCCGGTGCTTCAAGCAACCACAGAAAAGTTAGCTGCGGATCGGGCGGGACATTGGCCCGCGCTCGCCAGATAACAACCGTTTGGCCGCGTGGGTTCTTACGCTGGCCTGACGCTACGAGCTGTTTCGTAGGTCAACCGCTTGCCCCTGACGCCCTTCAAGGCGCGTTCGGCGCGGGCGGCATCATCAATCCCAAGCGCGGAGCGGTTGGAATAGCGGAAATCAAATTCAGCCAGATAGCGATGCAAATGGGCTTCGCTGATATGGTGGAAGGTGCCGTAAACGCCGCGCTTCAAGATGGCGAAATAGCCTTCCGCCGTATTCGAGTGAGCGTCGCCGCGCACATATTCATCCGCGCCATGGTCCACCATTTCATGGCGGGCAAACTCGCGGCCAATCTGCATGTAACCGCCTGCCGTATCCGTCATGAGCGCGGACCTGAAATTGGCATGTGCTCGCAAGATTGGGCGCAAGGTGGTCCCGCTCACGTTCGGAATATGATGCGAGCGGACGCGCCCGCCGCGCTCTACCAGAGCGTGAACGATCTGCTTGCCAACGCCGCCGGGCGCATAGTTGCGCTTGCCAACGTGCTTGTTCTTCTCGCGACCGCCCACATAGGTCGTATCCGCCTCAAGAACCATGCCTTCCCCACCGAGCGGACCAAGGTTGCCTTCCTTCATGGCTTCGCGAATGCGATGCGTAAGATGCCACGCGGTTTTCATGCTGCAATTCAGCATCCGCTGGATTTGGCGGGTGCTGATGCCCTTCTTGCTGGCGCACATAAGATGGATCACCTGAAGCCACAGGTGAAGCGGCAAATGACTGGACTCGAAGATAGTCCCTTGGCGAACGGTGAACGTCTCGCGGCAGGCATAGCACTTGCGCATGCCAATCCGGGAACTGTTGCCCGCCAGCCGCCCAACGTGTTCTTCCGTCGCGCCGCAATGCGGGCAGACGGGGCCATTAGGCCACAACGCCGCTTCAACGTGCGCGAAGGCGGCTTCTTCATTGTGGAATTGCGGGGCGGTCAAAAGTGCGTTCGCCATAGGAACTCTCCTTATGGCGCTAATCTAGGGATAGTGTGTGGGGTTGTCAAGTGTAACGTTCCCCCCGCGTTGGGGGTGAAATTCCGGGGCGCGGGTTCTACAATGAACCAATGACTTCAGCAGCATGTGTGAGTCTATGAGCGGGTTTGCGGACCGCTATTGCGATCCGCTGGATCGGGCGTTCGGCGAGGAGCCGGAGCCTGAGGAGATGCACGCGCCCGCGCCGCAACGTGAGCCGCCGTACCTGAAAGGCCTCAATCCCGAGCAGCGCGAGGCGGTGCTCAGCGTCGATGGCCCCGTGCTCGTGCTGGCGGGCGCCGGCACCGGCAAGACGCGCGTGCTCACCACCCGCCTTGCCCACATTCTCGCCACCCGCCGCGCCTGGCCCGGTCAGATTCTCGCCGTCACCTTCACCAACAAGGCGGCGCGCGAGATGAAGGAACGCATCGGCCTGCTCATCGGCGGCGTGGTGGAAGGGATGCAATGGCTCGGCACCTTCCATTCCATCGGCGCGCGCATGCTGCGGCGGCACGCGGAGCTGGCCGACCTCAAATCCAACTTCACCATTCTCGACGCCGACGATCAGCTGCGCCTGATGAAGCAACTGATCGAGGCGGAGAACATCGATGAGAAGCGCTGGCCCGCGCGCACGCTGGCGTCTTTCATCGACGACTGGAAGAACAGCGGTCTGCGCCCGGAAGATGTGCCGGACGGCGAAGCGCACGCTTACGCCAACGGCAAAGGCCGTTCGCTCTATCGCCAATATCAAGAGCGCTTGCGCGCGCTGAACGCGGCCGATTTCGGCGACCTGCTGCTGGAGGTGCTCACCATCCTGCGCTCGCAGCCGGAAATCCTCGCCGAGTATCGCGAGCGCTTCAAATATATGCTGGTGGACGAATACCAGGACACCAACACGGTGCAGTATCTGTGGCTCAAGCTGCTGGCTGGCAAAGGCGGCAATGTGTGCGTGGTGGGCGACGACGACCAATCCATCTACGGCTGGCGCGGTGCCGAGGTGGACAACATCCTGCGCTTCGAACATGACTTTCCCGGCGCAAAAGTTATTCGGTTGGAGCGTAATTACCGCTCCACGCCGTCCATCTTGGGCGCCGCGTCTGGGCTCATCGCCGCGAACAAAGGCCGCCTCGGCAAAACCTTGTGGACCGAAGGCGACGCCGGCGAGAAGGTCAAGGTGCAGGGCGTGTGGGACGCCGAGGAAGAAGCCCGCGCCGTGGCCACCGAAGCGGAGAACCTGAAAACCAAGGACGAGAAATTTTCCGAGATGGCGGTGCTGGTGCGCGCATCCTTCCAGATGCGCGAGTTTGAGGACCGCTTCCTGTCGCTCGGTTTGCCATACCGCGTGATCGGCGGCCCGCGCTTCTACGAGCGCGCCGAAATCCGCGATGCGATGGCGTATCTCCGCCTCATCGCACAAGGCGACGACGATCTCGCCTTCGAGCGCATCGTCAACAAGCCAAAGCGCGGCATCGGCGATGCGAGCGTGCAGTCGCTGCATGCGTTCGCGCGGCGCAATCATCTGCCGCTGCTCACGGCGGCGCGCGATATTGCCGAAGCGGACGAACTGCCGCCCAAGGCGCGCAAGGCGCTGACGGAACTTGCGAGTAATTTCGCGCGCTGGAATGCGCTGTCGAAGAACATTCCGCACACCGAGCTCGCGGAAATGGTGCTGGATGAGAGCGGCTACACCGACGCGCTGAAGGCGGACCGCTCGGCGGAA